>JAGWWZ010000031.1 GCA_018970165.1 Planctomycetota bacterium
AATCAAGCGAGAATTGAAATCGTCAACAGTCCGCTTTCCGAAGCCGCCGTTCTCGGATTCGAATACGGATACAGCTTGGATTGTCCGGAGGGGTTGATCCTGTGGGAGGCACAATTCGGGGATTTCTGGAACGTTGCTCAGTGCATTGTTGACCAGTTCATCACCAGTGCAGAAGACAAGTGGAAACGGCTGAGTCGATTGGTGATGCTCCTGCCTCACGGTTTCGAAGGTCAGGGACCAGAACATTGCAGCGCTCGGCTGGAAAGATTTCTGCTGCTAACAGCGGAACACAATGTCATCGTGACTCAACCGTCTACGCCAGCTCAGTACTTCCATCTTTTGCGACGCCAAGTCAAATCCAAGTGGAGCAAGCCGCTGATCGTGTTGACACCGAAGAGTCTGTTGCGTAACGCAGCGTGCACGTCGACCCTCGATGACTTTGAGCATGGATCCTTCCAAAAGATTCTTGCCGACGATCGTCCTGCTGGCACCCCGACCACGCGTGTGATACTGTCAACCGGCAAGGCTTACTACGATCTCCTCGAGGAACGCAAGCGACTCAATGCACAGAATGTAGCTCTCGTCCGCATTGAACAGTTTTACCCTTTGGATGTAAGCCAAGTCATGCAGAGTCTCGCGATGTACGCCGATGGTACATCGGTCGTATGGTACCAAGACGAGCCGAGCAACATGGGCGCTTGGCAATTTGTGAAGATGCGTTGGGGGGATGAAATCGCGAAACGATTCTCGTTGAGCCTCGTGTCTCGGCCCGAGTCGGCCAGTCCGGCGACCGGGTCGCTGCGTTCACACAAACTCGAGGAACGCGATCTTCTCAATCAGGCGTTCTCCGGAGTTTAGCAAAACCGCACATCATGGATGCTTCGAGTCAACAGCACCCCATTGAGCTACCCAGGCATGTAGATATCGCCTTCGATTGCCTACCACTGCGCAGCGTCACTCGCCTGGATCCCCCGCTCGATGCGTCCCCAGGCTTGACCGCGAAATGGGAACGGATCAAAAAAACTATTTCCGAGCATGGGACCCACAACACCTATTACTTGCACAACGCACACTGCCGATTCTTTGTGACCAATGACCCGAATTGCGGCATGATCGCTTTCAAATTCGAAGGTGTGCTGTTCACCGATGAAAACGATTTGTCAGCCCGCAAGTGTCTGCTCCAAATCACTCTCGACCAAGAGAACGTCCCGTGGCTCGAGCAGCATGTGGTGCGATGGTTTTCGGAAACCGTGAATCATGCGGTATGCTCGGAGTTCGACAAATACATCGGAGCCGGGAATCCTGACCTGACCCGCAAGCGGATGGAACAACTGCAGCAGATGATCGAACAGTCCGGCGGCTTTGTCGGGATGCATCTGTAACGGATGGCACGCGTTTCTCGCGATATACAACGCGATTTCTCCTCTCCATCCCGAAAATTCGTCAAACCCAGGCGTTTGGACAGGCCTATAATGGTCTACTGATACCTGAGTGGATGTTCCCCCTTTAACCTCAAGAGGTTTCGCGATTCATGTCCCAGGTCGCTTCACCGAGTAAGCCATTCCCGCAAGGCCCTTCCAACGGCGGCCATGATGCGGCTTCGCCCAATCGGGACTCGCTAAGGAGCTACATTGAGCAGGCCGCCCGCAATATGCGGCGAACCGAATTTTTCTACGGCTTGCTTTGGTGGTTGACGGTTGTCGTTTTCATCGTGACAACTGCGGTGTTGGTCGACCACTGGTTATGGCCGTTAAACAAACTCGCCCGCTTCACCGTCCTTTCTGGACTGGCACTTTGGAGTTGCTGGTGGCTTCCTCGAAGAGTGATGCCCCCGATGATCCATCAGATACATATCGAACATGCCGCTCGAACCATCGAAAAACAGTTTCCCGATTGCAAAGACAGCTTGATCAGTTGGCTGCAACTTTCCCGCGATGACTCCAAAACGCCAAAAGGGGTCGTCTCCTATCTCGGTCGCTACGCAGTTCGCAATCTCAACGGACAGGACGCGCAAAGCGTTGTTGACTCAGCCACCGTTGTACGCCTCGCAGCCGCGTTCTTCGGATGTTTACTTTGCAGCGCGATCTACATGTTCTCTAGCCCCAAAAGTGGCTTCACATCGATTGCGCGACTAATAATGCCTTGGGCGAATATCGCTCCTGCGGCCCGAGTCCAAATCGTCGACGTCTTGCCTGGAAACTCTACCGTCACACAAGGATCTATTCTGCCCCTGTCGGTCACCGTGCGCGGCATGCACCAAGGAGATAAGGTCGGCGTACAATTCGATCTTTCGGATGAACAATTGGTCGGCCAATCTGTACCCATGACCGCCGAGATCGAACGGATCAGCTACAAACTCGACCTCGGAAAAACCTTCGGTGGGATTCATCAACCCCTCAAATATTGGATCCACGCCGGCGATGCGGTCGAGGGACCGTTTGATGTGAAGGTTCAAGTTGTTCCACTGGTAGCTATCGAACGAACCGAGCTTCTGTACCCGGCATACACGAAACTCAAGCCTCGAACCTTGCTCCAGAACGGATCCTTCGAAGCACCCGAAGGAACCCGTATCGACTTGCTCGCTTCTACCAATCAACGTATGAAAACGGCTCGTCTGGAATTCGATCCCGTGGTGGAGCAATCCGTTTTCCAAACAGCGCGAGACCTCGTCAATATGGAGATCCTCGAGCATCAACTAAAAGGACAATGGATCGCACTGCTCGATGACAAACAAACCAATCCTACTTCCACCACCTATCGCATCCACGCCACCAACGATCTCGGTGAATCCAACGCTGACCCCGTGCTTTACCAAGCCAAAGTCATCAAGGACTTGCCTCCGGAAGTCTCGATCAACTCCGATATCCCCGCAATCTTGGAGATCCCTGTCGGCGGTTCGATAGAACTGGAATTGCGCAGCAATGATCCGGACTACGGACTACGAGCAATGCATGTGTTCGGAACCACATCCTCCCCAGAACCAAGCGACCTAAAGAGTCGGAATGATTTGTTCCGAGAACTGATTTTCGAATCCGAAGAAGGTGTTCTCGGGCAGGTTTCCCGAACATGGAACCTCGAACCCAGCAACTACGATTTCAAGCCGGGACGCGAATTCGACCTGTTCGTTGAATCGCTCGATAATAGACATGATCCGAAGTCGCAGCAGCTGAGTCCCAATCGTTCCATTAGCACGCCAGTGCGAGTCCGAATTGTCGAGGACAAACAACCCTCCAACGAGGAGAATCCAGAAACACCACCCGATGAGGGAGCCCAACAAGAGAACAAAGGAACTAAACCCAAAACGAAATGGGAATTGACCCCTGATCAAAAACCAAATAGTCGCTCCAGGGGATCCAAGAACAGCGACAATCCTGCAAAGGAATCCCAAAACCAGAACAATGATTCCCGCGATAGCTCCAATAACAAGGGAGTTGGCAGCTCCAACTCTGGTGACTCTCAACCAAGCGACGGTCAAGGAAAAGAGTCAGGACAGGGACAGGGGGCAGGAAAAAGTCAGGGACGAAATAACGGCAAGGGACAAAACAAAGAGCAAGGGAATAGTCAAGATTCAGGTTCCTCGCCGGAGCAGGGCCCAAGCGATGGTCAAGGGCAAGCAAACGGTCAGGGCCAAGCGAATGGACGAGGCCAAGGGATAAGCGAAGAAGCGAATCCCGACTCGGCCGGAAATATGAACGCCGAATCCAACCGCAACAACATGCGAACCGACAGCAAGACAACCTCCCAACAAAACCCATCCCAGGAAATCGCAAAACCACCCTCCCATGATGGTGAAGCTATTGAGCGAATCAAGCAATTCCGAGAACAACAAGAGAGTCGGAACGACGGACAGTCAGACAACGCTCAAGGCAATCCATTGCCTCAAAACAAGACTGGATCGAATCAAGAAAACGACCAGACCGGTATGGACCAAAGCTCCAAAGGAAATGATCAACCTGGTAACGCGACTTCGGGAAATGAAGATTCTAGGAATGCCCCGCCGGGCCGTGAGAGAACTGACTTAAAGGGTTCATCCGAGCAGGAAGGCACTAACAAAGAAGGCACTAACAAAGAAGGCACTAACAAAGAAGGTGCCGGCAAAGAAGGCACTGGAAAAGAAGGCACTGGAAAAGAAGGCACTGGAAAAGAAGGCACTGGAAAAGAAGGCGATGGAAAAGAAGGTGCTGGAAAAGAAGGCGCTGGCAAAGAAGGCACTGGCAAAGAAGGCACTGGAAAAGAAGGCACTGGCAAAGAAGGCACTGGCAAAGAAGGCACTGGCAAAGAAGGCACTGGCAAAGAAGGTGCTGGCAAAGAAGGTGCTGGCAAAGAAGGTGCTGGCAAAGAGGAATCCAGCAAGAAGGAGAGATCTCAGGGGACTTCCAATGGATCACAAGATCCTGGTGCTGGAGACGGATCGGGTGACGGTAGCGAGGATGGCGGCGACTCAGGCAATTCGTCTAGCAAATCGTCAAAGGGCGGGACTGGAGGCTCGCCGGGTTCTGGGGTCAACCGCGGCGGGAAAACTCCCGAGGGTGGCGGTGGATCAAAAGGAAGCGGAGGGGAGACGAAGACCAAGGGTGCAGAGAAAGCGAATCTGGAATACGCTGAAAAGACAACAGACATGGTCCTAGATTATCTTGATCGTCAACGCGACCAACCGGACCCCGAATTGCTGAAGCGAATGGGGTGGACGGCTGAAGATCTTCGAAAATTTGCTGATCGTTGGAAGTCGGCGCGTGAACAGTCTCGCTTGACACCAGAGAAACGTGCGGAGTTTGAAGCAGCCTTGCGTTCGTTGGGTTTGCGGCACGCTGATCGGCGCCCGACACGTCTTGAGGACCGAGACGACCAACTTAAGGGGATGCAAGAAGAAGGGGTGCGGCTGCGACCTCCCGAAACTCTTCGTGAGCAATTCGAAGCGTTCCGCAAAGCCGCTGGCAAATTGAACAAATCTCCCTAGCGTTCTTCAGCAAGACGTGCTATTCCCTCCATGCTAAAAGAAAAAGGGCCGATTGATTGCGATCGGTCCGTTGATACTAGTTTGTATTCGAGGGAAGGTCATGGACACGGCCAAGAGATTGCTGTCTTTTCGTTTGCTTGTGGCTCTTCGTTCGCCTGTACTGGTTTGCGCGGGTGCGTTGCTGTATCTCGGTTCAGCCTCTGGAGTAAACGCTGATCCACCGTTTTCCAATCTGTTCCGCAAGAGCAGCGCCAAGCAATTGAGCGTTAGCGAATTGAAGCCTGAGCATGGTCCATGGCTGATTTTTGCAGCTTCGTTTGAAGGTCCTCAAGCCAAGGACAAAGCTGAAGCTTTAGCACAGGATTTACAAAGAGACCAAGGGCTTCCCACGTTCATTATGAACAAGAAGTTTGACTTCACAGAATTGATGTACGGCTCGGGTATTCGCGAAGACGGTCGTCAAAAGGTGATGAAGTATCGAGATCGCAAAGTCGTCGAAAGCTATGCCGTTCTTGTTGGCGAATTCGATTCCACCGAGAGTCCAACACTCAAGTCCACGCTCGAGACTGTAAAGACAGCCAAACCCAAATCGCTGATGTCACCGGGTGCGGAACCTGAAAAACAGGATACATCAAGCGTCAGGGGTTTCCGGAATATGCTTCGCAGTTCTGTCAAAGACAAGGCACCTGGACCTTTGGAAACCGCGTTTGTAACACGCAACCCCCTTCTGCCTCTCGACTTCTTTCAAGCACCCGAGATGGAGAAGTTTGTTTATGACTTGAATCGCGATCCTGGATACAACGAGAATTCTCTGCTGGATTGCAAAGGCAAGTATACCGTGCGTGTATTGACATTCCGCGGCGATGATCAATTCATTTCGTGGGGGCGGAATTCCCCTGGCGATGGCAAGCAAGACGATCCCGACAAACCTTCGGCTCTGGAAGTTGCAGCGGAGAAAGCCTACCTCGCGACCAAAGCATTGCGGAACGTAGGAATTGAGGCCTATCAATTTCACGATCGAACTCATAGCATCGTAACCATTGGTAGCTTTGAAACGCTGGGGACCGCCGATACGAACAATCAGTTCCAATACTCGACAGAGATTCAAAAAGTCCTGGCAAAGTTTGGACCATCGTCGAATACTCGCGACACGAGTGAATTCGGCGTAAATTTTGGCCCCGCAGTTCAGCCTCGACTTCTTTTCGATGTGGTGCCGCAGAGTCAGATTCCCGAGTTGACGAAAGGAAGCCGCAAGGAACAGCTTGACTGTTTCCAAAAGCTGTCCTTCGGTTTCGATATTCGCCCAACCCCGATGGCTGTACCGCGTTACCATGCTTCGCGCATCTATGCGGGAGCGAAACTTGGGCGGTAAGCGGTTTTGCTCGCGGCCGAGTCCTCAGTAATACTGCTGATGGACGGGCTTAATCACCAACTCTGGGATATGCACGCGTGGAGGCAGTGCCGCAAGGTTCACTACGACTTGGCCGACATCTGATGGTCTAAGGATGCGTGCTCGGTGTTCTTGCGACAGAGGCACGGGTCGATGATCGAGGATCGGCGTGTCCACTTCGCCCGGATAGACATTCGTAACGCGAATTCCCTCCGCTCCAACTTCATTGGCGATACAGGTTCCCAACGCAGTCATCGCGAACTTGCTTGCTGAATAGGCTACTCCCCCGAGAGCGATCGCACGTTTTCCGGCTACGCTTGAAATATTGATGATCAGCCCAGCTTGACGCTGACGCATTCCTGGCAACACGGCATGGATCAGGTTGTAGGCTCCCGTCGCATTGATCGCCATGACTTGATCCCATTGCTCGGGAGCCATCTCCGCCATCGAGCGGGTTTTGATGTTCACACCAGCAGCATTGACCAAGATATCGATCGGTCCCAGTCTTGTTTGCACCTCTGCAACAAAATTGGCGATGCTACCTCGATCCGTTACGTCGAGCGCCTGGCCCAATAGACTGTCGCGTGCACCGGGAAAATCCTTCAAGACATCCTCGACAACTTGGGCTCGCCGAGAACCGATCGCAACCTTGCTTCCCACAGCGGCAAACGCACGTGCGATTCCAAGACCGATGCCGGTAGCCCCCCCAGTTACGAGAACAACTTGATCACGCAATGAATCAGTGGCTTGACTATTTGATGAATCGGTCATTGTCAAATTGCGAAGTCGGGAGATTGGGGGACGGGAGATTGTCGGGAAACGAATCCATTGTGTTCATTCCTGTCGAATGTGCGACCCCAGACACTCGATGTTGGGGGATCGACGGGCGATTCCCGACCGCTAACTTGAGAGAATTCCGAAAAAAGTTCTAAGAAACGGCGTCGAACTACGTTGTTTGGATGTCGGCAGTTCGATTTCGGGTCTGGACCAGGAGTTTCGAAGCCATGAGGCCATCGTGAAGCAGTCGGTCGAGGCACCCACGCAAACCAATACTCTGGATCAGCAAACCTGGCTCCAGGAGGTGTTCGCTCGTTTGCAGCGTCCACTTTCCGCCTATGCGATGAAACTGGTCGGGGGTGATTGGGATCGAGCCCAGGACTGCGTGCAGGAAGCGTTCTGTCGATTGTGTCGCGAAGATTACCGCAAGGTCGCATCACATGTCGATGCTTGGCTATTCAAAACGTGTCGAAACCACGCGATGGACATCCATCGCAAGGAGGCTCGAATGACAGTGCATTCCGATTCAGCTCCGATCCTGGAGTTGCAATCCCGAGAGGATACTCCGGCGCATCGAGTTGTTCAGAATGAAGAGCATTCGATGGTTGAGGCTCAGATATCGCTCCTGCCTCGACTCGAGCAAGAGGTGGTCCAACTCCGTTTGGCTCAGGGGTTGTCCTACAAACAAATCGCAGACGTGATGGACCTGAGCGTATCGCATGTGGGGGTGTTGCTTCACCAAGCCGTCAAACGCCTTCGCCAATCGCTCGCCGAACCAGACGGTCTCGCTGAAGCATGATTACCTCGAGCAAGACCACTCCGCAACATTCAACAGACAACCCCACCAGTGAATCATCAAAACGGTAATAGCCATGAACGATAACACACCGTCCTCCGATCGACCTGAATTTGAAGAATGGCATCTAACAGCCTTGGCTCTGGGCGAATTGGATGCTGAGCTTGCTGTATCGACGCAGCAACGTATCGATGCCGATCCTGATCTGGCTCGTCAATATGCTGAGATCCAATCGACGCTGGCGCTCGTTGGAAAGGAACTGAAAAACCCTTCAACGATGCGAGACTTGGACGAACCGAGAAGGGATGAAGTCATCGCTCATTTCCAATCAGCGACCCGATCTTCGGAACGCTGGGGGCAGGGGCGCTGGCGAGTTGCCGGAGCAGCTGGGTTGCTCGCCCTCGCAGCATCCGTCGTCCTCTTCCTGCAATGGAAGGGTAACTTGTCGCCCGACATCCGATCGGGTACTCGAGTAACTTACGAAATACCTTCTGCTCGTTCAGAGAGCAGAGATGCCACCAATCCCATGGTCGCTGAACAGTTCGGCGCAGTATCACCTGCAGACAATCCGCAACCTGAGAACTCGATAGCTTTAGGCGATGCTCCCTCAATCTCATCGAGCCCCATAGCAAAGGACGCAACCCTTGAAGAGCAAGACTTCGTCTCGAACGCACAAGCGGAAGCTGGCGAAAGACGCTTCGCCGTCGGGGGTGGCATGGCAGGTTCTGGCGGCGCTGCTGGCGCGTCCAAGGTCAAACTTGAGGAAAGAGCGGGCGGTGCGGGAGGGATGCCTGCTCCGGGAGCATCGAACTCGTTACGCTCCAGGGTATCGGGGTCGTCTGCGGCGCCACCCCCATCACAGGTGCTTCCATCCGAGCCACTTGCGCGGGACACGATGAGACAAGGACGCCCCGAGAGACTGGACGAAAACGAAGGAAGGTTCCGCTTTGGCGGAAAGGATCCTGTTGGCGGAAGGAACCCTGCCGACGAAGTCGAAACGTTGGCTTGGAACGATCAGAAAGCGGATGAATCAAAGAGCTTGCCTGAAGAGTTGCGGGCTAATGTTCCCAGCTTCAATCGACGACTGCGTGAAACCGGGGATCGATTCGACGCGATACCTGAAACGCCTTTCGTCAACGTCGACCAGCACCCCTTATCGACCTTCTCGATCGATGTCGACACCGCATCGTATACCAAGCTCCGGCAGTATGTCCTCGAACAACATACGCTGCCATCCGCGGACACGATTCGCATTGAGGAGTGGATCAATTATTTTGAATACGATTATCCTGGTCCCAAAGACGACTCGCCGTTCGCGGCTCACCTACGGCTAGCAAACTGCCCTTGGAATTCCGAGCACAAACTGGTGCGAGTCGCGATTGCGGCGAAGAAGCCATCTACCGAGGAGCGGCCCAGCTCGAATCTTGTCTTCCTGATCGATGTATCAGGCTCGATGAGCGATTCGAACAAGCTCCCTTTAGTCAAACGAACGCTTCAGCTTTTGACGTCGCAACTTCGCGAACAGGACCGCGTCGCGATCGTGGTTTACGCTGGAGCAGCCGGATGCGTATTACCGAGCACCTCGGGCGCCAACAAGGAGACGATTCTCGCGTCGATCAACGAGCTGCAATCGGGTGGGTCGACCAACGGTGGCCAAGGAATCCAGCTTGCATACAACATCGCCAAGGAGCATTTCATCGCGGGTGGAATCAACCGCGTCCTCCTCTGCACCGACGGCGACTTCAATGTGGGAGTCACAGGAACCGACCAACTGGTAGCGATGATGCGAGAGAACGCACAAAGCAATATTTTTCTAACGTGCCTTGGATATGGGATAGGCAACTACAACGATTCGATGAT
The DNA here is from genome assembly GCA_018970165.1 of Planctomycetota bacterium. Classification (GTDB taxonomy): domain Bacteria; phylum Planctomycetota; class Planctomycetia; order Pirellulales; family Pirellulaceae; genus JBKCUI01. Next base: position 9,781 of record JAGWWZ010000031.1, read on the forward strand.
GGAGCAGGTCTCTAATCAAGGGAACGGCATCTACGCGATGGTCGACAGCGAACTGGAGGCGAAGCGGGTCATGGTCGAGCAATTGTCGGGGACGCTTATGACGGTCGCGAAAGATGTCAAACTGCAGATCGAGTTCAATCCGGCGAAAGTGGCATCCTATCGATTGATCGGCTACGAGAACCGACGCTTAGCTACGAAGGATTTCGCAGACGATCGAAAGGATGCTGGCGAGATCGGAGCGGGCCATTGCGTGACAGCACTTTACGAAGTTGTGCCAGCGGGGGCCGCGACTATTCACCCAGCAGATACGGAGCTTCGCTATGCGAAACGCAAGACGGCCGATGTTGCGAGCAAGCCGGAGGCTGGAGATGCAGCCTCCGAGCATACTCAAGAGTGGCTGTATTTGAAGATACGGTCCAAGCAACCCGAGGCGAGCGAGAGCACGCTGCAATCGTTCGTGCTCAGAGAGAGCAAAGAGGAATCCTACCGCGGCGATCAAAGCGATATGGATTGGGCATCGAGCGTCGCTGAGTTCGGGCTATTGATGCGCCGCAGTCAGCTCGCATCGGGTGCCGATTGGGATCGCATGCTATCCCGATCGATGGAGAACGCCGGTTCTGATCCCTATCGCCGCGAGTGCATCCTGATCATGCAGCAGTCGCGGCGAATTTTGGGACGTTAGGGCGAACTAGTTTCTATTGACTCCCTGCAGAAGGGCTTGGATACCGAAGGTGAAGAAACTGCCTAGACCGAAGTTCAGGATTTCTTCACAAGGCTTGTATCGCAAGATGAGAGTGTCACCCGGTTGAACAAGTATTCGTTCTCTCGGGTCGAGATTCGCTTTGGCTAGGTCGACCTCGATAGTGATTTGCCCGTTGCATGGAGTCTTTCGCAACACGTACAGCACTCCCGGTGGCACACCACCGATCGATCCGATGCCGAAGCCACCACCGCCACCTCCGCCGCCTCCCATGCCTTTGGAGCCCGCAATCGCCGATCCCGATAGAGCCATCGCGCCGAAGACATCAAGGTCATAGTCGCGAGGGATGATAAACTCGCCACCTGGCAGCAATCCACCGGTGTAGAAGACGTCGGCAGTTCTCGATTCGATGTAAACGATATCACCATCTTCGAGAATGATGTCCTCTTCGCGGAAGTTCGGAATCACTCCGGGAGGTAAACGCAAGGGAATCTTGAGAACGGTAGGGTCATCAGGAATTGGCGGAGGGCATCCGCAAGGATCTGGGTTGCAATAGTACTGCTGATAAAACTGTTGGATGAATGCATCCCGTTTCCTTTGGTCCGCTTTCGACGCCCGCAGAATCTTGACTTCGTTTCTAGCATTCACCCCAGGCAGGCCACCTGACGACATCATCGCATGGAGCACGTCGTTCTGATACGCCTTGAGCTTGATCAAACCACCTTGGGCGCTGAAGTCAGAACCGCGAACGAATCCGCCTCTTGCCCCACCGCCGCCACCACCGCCACCACCACCGAAGCCTTGTTGCCCTTGGCCAACCTGACCACCTATGTCCTGACGTACAACGACAATGTTGAAGGTTCGCTCCTTAAGCAGGGTGACGATCGGGCGCAAACGATCCGAATCTGTAAGGATTTTGGCGTCGAGATAATACTTCCGAATCAGTTCTCGAGCCTGATCGACCGTGAGTCCTTTCACTTTGATCGGCGCGAGCAGCGGTAGCTGGATAGTACCGTCATTGATCACCGCAACGGGGAAGCCGAGCGACGGATCAAGTTGGCTGTCCGCTTCTGGGAAGTTCACTGGGGGTGGTTCAGGCGGTCGATCGGGAGGATTGTAGGGAAGGATCCCATCGATGTAGACGCCGAGAATGTCTCCTTCGTCGAGCAGGTATTCCCGAGGCGGTTCTTGGGCCAATCGCGACGGATCTAACGGGACCAAATTGGCTTTGGACTGCGCGAGGAATTGCGGGGGAAGACGCTGAGCCGGTATTCCCGAAATCGGTTGTGTGATCGTCGAGCATCCAGAACTCAATCCTCCGCCTAAGATCGCAACACCGATCCAGCAAAGGCGTTTCACTCTGGAAACCTGGCTTCCAATTGCAAGTCCTGCCTTCATGTATCGATTCCATCCTTGGGACATTTCAATTTCCTCGCAAACCTTGGGTCGCGTATGCTCAATCGCGTGATGAAATCGCCGAAGGCGATCTCAAGGAAGGGCGTGTGTAGAAATTACGGAATTCGCAAACTCGTCGGTGGGACTCGCTGCTCCGTAGTTCCCTCGATAATCGTCGTTTCAATGACTTCCCCGTTCAAGACCTCAGCGTTCGGCATCGCCGACTGAAAGTTCTGATCGAAGGGTGGGACCGGATAGATGCCGTTGTACTCAGTCGGCATCCGGCCATGTTCGACATACTCATTTTGTATCCCGCGGGACGTTTGAATCTGTGTCCAGTTTCCAACCCCTTCTTTCTCTGCAGCCATCGCACCCTGTGGATAACCGGAGAACCAAGCAGCAACGCGTGCTTGGCCTTCGCTGGACTGGTATTTCCATCCCCAATATTCTCGAGGTGGAAAGGCTGGCGTGCATCCGTCGCGTCCTGCGGCGACATCCATATAGCCCGCCTTAAAACCGCGAGAGTAGTCTTTCAAATACTTCTGATTGACATAGCAGTGCTTGCGACTGTGCCACGCCTTAGTCGCCATGCATTTTTGGCGATAGCTCATCATGCCATCATTCCAGTAGCGATTGTATTGCCAGGATTGCTGAGCACCCGTCCACGCCGTACAACCTGTGGACGACACCAGAGCAGATGCAATCATCACAACTGCAATCCAACACTTGCGTGTAGGTCTGCCTTCGGTCATCTTGCCGTCACTATGGCTTACTTGTTCATCGACGACCATCGACGATTCCCCCGTTGGTTTGAATCTGTCAACGCGGAATGAAAGCATTCCACGTTCGGGCCACTCAATACGTCTAACCGCTTTCGTTTATCGCCAGATGAGGGAGTTCGAATTTAACGATTGTGCCGACGACGACTGGATTACCTAATTTTTCCGCATGCGAAAGTTCTTCCGAAAATTCACAATGTTGCGGATTATTCACGGTTAAGCGTTGGGTCCATGCCAGGTGAATTGTTGTTGGAGCTTGGGATGCAGAGTAATTTAGAGATTGCGTAAATCCCCGAAATTCGCACACGCCTCGCCTCATGCAAGTACTCGAACCCCGCTCAATACATCTGAATCTCTTCACTGCACTCGTTGTCCAAGCACTAGCCATCGTCATGATGCTGCTGGCGCCCAGTTGGTACGGGTCTGCGACTTGGCAAGCCCAGCAGGTTCTTTTTGCACTTGGAATAGCATTAGCTGGATCTATGGCTTTTCATGTTGCAATCACGGCTGCACTTGGCGAAAAATGCGCAGCGCCAAATGCACTGTCGTGGACCTTGTTTGCCTTGGGTGGATTGGGGCTATTGCAATCTCAGCCCCTGTACACATGGGAGAACAGCGGCCTCTCTTGCCCGCCTTCGGTTGCCATACAGCGCTGGGCCTTGGGGAAAGCATCGGCACCAGCAGCCATCATCGAGGGGATGGTCTCAAACAATGCTAGCGCGATTGAGCAACTCCCGAAAGAGCATTGCGCTCTGGGAGGGGTTCCCGAAGAGATGAAACAACTGTCGATGAGTGTCGAGCCGATGACCAGTCGAGGGGCGGCGGGGAGTTTGTTTTTAGCGGGACTATTGGTATGGATTGGTAGTTCACTTTTTTCGCGTAGGAACCTTTACCCGATCTTGCTCGGATTTGCAGTTGTTCTGGGAATAGTGATCGCCTTGTTGGGGATTCTCAACGCCTTGATTCCTGGATCTCGGCAATGGATTGGCATGAGCGGTAACTCGTTTGCGACCTTTGTATCCAAGAATTCGGCTGGTGCATTCCTCAATGTCTCACTCGCGGCGGCTTGGGGGTTCGCGATTTGGACTTTCCATCGAGCTTGGAAAAGCAAGCGTCACAGTTCGCAACGGAAATGGCATGGCGCATGGGAATCTGGGCCATTCGCCGTGGTACGAGAAGTTTTGGCAAAACTCGATGCGATTCAAATCGCTTCTATACTTGCAGTTGCATGGATTGCGACTTCGGTCTTTGTCTCTCTTTCGCGCGGCGCAGCGGTCTCCGCAATCGCTGCGGGACTCGCAACCGCCATATTGATCCTACCAGGCAAGCATCGGAACTTTGCGTTCTTTGGGGCTTTACTGGTAGCCGCTTTGGCGGTCGGATTGATGGTCTTTTTCCAATTGGATGAACAGGTTTCAACTCGATTCGAAAGCCTGGGTGAAATCGACATGGAGACCGAAGCCGTTGGAGGCAGACTGTACATTTGGAATGTCAGTTGGCGAGCGGCTCTCTTCTACGGATGGCTCGGGAGTGGACTGGGCACTTTCCACTACTCTTCGCTACCCTTTCAGAGACCATCATCGACAGGCTGGTTTTATCACGCTGAGAGCATCTACTGCGAAGCGATCGTCACGATCGGCTATCTCGGGGTTATTGCAATTGCAGCCGCCATCGTTGGCTGTTTCTTTTCGCTCCGTTCGATCTATGTGTCCCGAAGATTCTCAGACTTCGCTCCAATGCTCACAGCTGGCATGTTTCTACTGCTGAGCCAAAGCATGCACAGCGCAGTCGACTTCGCGATGATCCTGCCGGGGGTTTACATTCCTACAGCTTTGCTCATGGGCGCCGCATTGGGTGGCTGCCCCGAATCGCTTAGGATCATCCAGAAACTCAAGCGCAAGAAAGAGGCAGGCTTGGAGGCGGCGAAGGAAGGCAATGGTCCCGAAATGCAGCCGTCTTGGCTTCTCTCCATCGCATCGTTGGTGGTTGCATTGGGTTGTATGTTGATACTCAATCACTGCAGACAGGCTGCGATTCCACTCGCAGTAGCTGAATCTCTCGATCAGGACTTTCAGAAGCAGGACAAACTTGGAATCGAGGATCGCGAGGGCAATCGGGTGGAAAAATTGATCGAACAAGCCGCTCTAAGGGGAGTCACGATTGAAGATTCACCCCATCTCATGCGACTGGCAGCAAAAAGTATTTGCTTCGATGATCGCAGAAAGCAGTGGAAATCCCGAACGCCCGAATCGGATCCAAGACTCTCATGGACCGAAACGGACCCTTTCATCATTCGCCTCGCTTACGATCGCGTGGATGACGCAAATCGAGAAGCTTGGTTGCGCTCTATCGGCGGCGAAACCAGATTGGAATCGATTCGCAAAGCCAGTTCCCTTTACGCGAAGGCAAGAGCGCAATCACCTCTGGACTGGCATGCGCTCTGGGGGAATATTCATACCAGTCTGGATTGCTCAGCAACGGAGTTGGCTCGGTTTGCTCCTGTCGTGCAACGCACCAGCGGTCATCTGCCGCAACTGCTGACCTCGGCAGCTATCTTTTTCAATGATTGCCTATCTCAGGAGGATCGGGTTCGGCTATGGAAATCCACATTGCAAAGCTCTCCTGCCGCTTCGATCGACATCGGTCGACTCATGAGTTCGCAATTTGAGGACGAATCTGTCCCAGTCGAGATTTTTCCAGATAACGCGAACATACTGTACAGTCTGGCTAGAGAAGTGTTCACCAAGAAGGCTTTTCCCAAAACGCACGCAGTCCTTTGTCGTCGCGCGACCGATTCGGTTGCCTTGCAATCCAATCGCACCCCGTCAGCAACTGCACTTCTGCTGGCAGACATCGCGAGCGAGGCCGGGGATCCCGATTCGGAGATGAAACACCTTTCACTCTATCTGCAATACAAACCTGATGATGCGTTGACCTGGATCCGGCAGATCAATCGTCAAATCCAAATTGGGAATTGGGAAGATGCCGACCAAAGCCTTCGCAAACTGAAACAATTAGATCGTAAACACCCGGCGATCCCAGAGCTCTCAAAAAAGATCAATAGCCGATGATCGAGCGGGTAAACACCCTGTTTTGATCTCTTTCTTCACGGAAATACTTGCCTCAGCCCCCGTAACCGCACACAATCGAGTCGGTTCGTCCTGTTCCTATCGTCAGTCTCCCGTGACGATGACTTCCCTTCTTTTTTGAAACGTAGAAAGCCACAGGATGGCACGTCGAATTTTGCCCACGGTAGCGATGATCGCATGCTTAGCATGGATCGGCTTCGCGATTTGGGCCGTTGCCCAAGGCCCGATGCGACGATCCAGAAATCGAGATTGGCAAGGGGCCGGCCGCGGTGAAGTTCCGAGTTGGGAAGTCGACCCGAAATTCATCAAGGATACATTCACCTTCGTTCGCATCCGATACGACAACCATCCCTACCGTCGCGGCTACGGTTGGGCTACCGACTTTCGAGACAGCGAACTCAACTTTTCACTGCGACTTCAACAACTCACGACCCTCAAGGTGAACCCCGAGCCGATCGTTCTCCAGTTGAACGACCCTCGCCTGTTCGATTATCCGTTCATCTACATCATCGAACCGGGAGCTCTGATGTTCCATGAAGACGAAGTCAAAGCCCTCCGCAACTATCTGCTCCGAGGAGGCTTTCTCCTAGTCGATGATTTTTGGGGTGATGACGAATACGAAAATTTCTACCAAGAGATCAAACGTGTATTTCCGGATCGAGAACCGCAAGAGGTTCCGCTCGAACATGAAATCTTCCACTGCGTCTACGACTTGAAAGAGAAACCACAGCTCCCGTCGATTCACGCTGCTTGGCAAGGGCGTCAGTCCGGCGTTTTTTGGGAATATCGCCCTGGTTCCGATACCAGCATCCCTCACTATCGCGCTATCTACGACGATGCAGGCCGAATCATGGTATTCATCTGCCACAATACCGATCTGGGTGACGGCTGGGAACGCGAAGGAGAAGATCCTTGGTACTTCGAAGAGTTCTCTGTTAAGAAAGCCTATCCCATGGGGATCAATATCGTGACCTACGCCATGACCCACTGAATCCTTCCTACGCTTCGCAGAACCAGATTTCCGACATCCACCCCATAAAGACCCCATCGATGCAACAACTTGATCTCGAAAACGATGACGCGCAACTGGTTGAGCAACTGCAAACGGGTCGAACCCATATCGAACGCGAACTGGCAAAAGTCATCGTCGGACAGAAACCGGTCATCGAGCAGCTTCTGATCTGCCTCTTCTCCGGCACCCATTGTTTGATCACCGGGGCACCCGGACTGGCAAAGACCCTCTTGGTCCGAAGCGTCGCCCAAGTATTCCACCTTGATTTCCAACGGATCCAGTTCACGCCAGACCTTATGCCCGCCGACATCACCGGAACCGAAATTCTGGCCGAAGTCGAGGGACGCCGTAGTCTGCAATTCCTACGAGGCCCAATCTTCGCCAATGTGATCCTTGCCGACGAAATCAACCGCACTCCCCCGAAAACCCAATCGGCACTGCTCGAAGCGATGCAGGAGCATCAAGTCACCGCTGCTGGCAAACGGTATCCTCTCCCGGAACCGTTCTTCGTGTTGGCGACTCAAAACCCGATCGAGATGGAAGGAACCTACCCTCTTCCCGAAGCGCAGCTCGATCGATTCATGTTCAATGTTTTGATCGATTACTTGCCCTACAAAGATGAACTGCAAGTCGTCCTCGAAACCACCAGCCGCACGCCGCAGAAGATCGAACCTCTCTTCAGGGGCGAAGACATACTTCGATTCCAAGGACTCGTGCGCCGTATGCCGATCGCCGAGGAAGTCGCTGGCTATGCCGTACGCTTGGCCGCCGCAACTCGAGCAGGACGAGAACAAGCTCCGGACTTCATCAATCAATGGGTGACCTGGGGGGCCGGACTTCGAGGCGCGCAAATGCTCGTGCTGGGTGCCAAAGCTCGAGCGCTGATCAACGGACAATCCCACGTCCGCCATGAAGACATTCGCGCCCTAGCGGCACCCGTGTTCCGACATCGCATCCTGATGTCCTACAAGGCAGAAGCCGAAGGTGTCACGGTCGAGGATTGTATTGCTCGACTTCTTGAGGAAGTCCGCCCGTGAGCCAACTGCAGTCACCTCGCGAACCATGGATCGACATGAAAACCCTGATGGCGATCCAGGACCTCCCCTGGCGGGCAAGAACGCTGGTCGATGGCCTCAACGCAGGCTTGCACCGCAGCCCACTCCATGGGTTTTCCGTCGAGTTCAGCGAGTATCGCCCTTTCAGCCAAGGGGACGACCCCCGAACCATCGATTGGAAACTCTACGCACGGTCCGATCGTTACTACGTTAAAAAGTTCGAGGACGAAACCAACCGTCGTTGCTATCTGGTCGTCGATCAAAGCCGCTCGATGAGCTACGGCTCGATTCCTTACAGCAAACACGACTACGCCCGAACACTCGGGGCAACGCTGTCCCTTCATCTGATTCGCCAACGCGACGCAGTTGGGTTACTCACCTTCGATGAATCGGTCAAAGAAATTGTCACGGCCCGATTTCGCCATGGTCAATGGAAACGAATTCTAGGGTTGCTGGACCGGGAACCATCGGGAAATCAAACCGATATCGCAAAACCATTGTCGGATGTCGCGCAATTGGTATCGCAGCGCAGTCTGGTGATCGTTCTTTCGGACTTCTTGGTCCCCATCGAGTCTCTGCGCGTTCCGCTCGGCCTGCTTCGAGCTCGACGTCATGAAGTCGTGCTGATGCGAATCCTCGATCCACGCGAAATCGATTTCGATTTTGATCAAGCCGCCATGGTTCGCGATGCGGAAACCGAGCGAGAGATCTTCGTCGATCCCTCGGTTGCCAAGCAAAATTACCTTGAGCGATTTCAAGCTCACCAAAGAGACTTGAAATCTCTTTGCGAATCGGCTGGCATCGGTATCGAAACCCTGCGCACCGATCAACCTATGGACCAAGCTTTGGTCCGTTTCCTATCGCAACAACAACGGCGTGGGACATCTCGCAACCAACCCTCTGAGGTTGGCTCGCCATGAACTTTCTCAGCCCCCTGTACGCTGCAGCCGCACTCGCGATCGCTGTTCCCATCCTGCTTCACTTGGTCAGACGACAACCCAAAAACAGGCTCGCATTCAGTTCGCTTCTGTTTCTCTCGGAAACTCCTCCGCGATTGACGAGAAACAGTCGCATCGAAAACTGGTTTCTCCTCTTACTGAGATCCCTCCTGTTGCTGATGATTGCATTTGCATTCGCGAGGCCCTATTGGAGCGAAGCGGTGAATACAACCGCCAGTTCGGCTGCGGGCAAGCGAAAGTGCATCCTCATCGACCAGAGCGCTAGCATGCAGCGCGACGGTGTGTGGAAAAACGCGATTGGACAAGCTCGCGAAGTGATTCAAAGCGCCCTCCCCACCGACACGATCGCTGTTTACGGATTCGATTCGCAACTCCATTCTGTCCTTCCTCTTTCGCAAGCTCGCAGTCTACCGATCGGCAAAAGATCCTCATCCGCTCTATCCGCGATTGACTCGCTCAATCCCTCTTGGTCGCCATCGGATCTCGGCACAGCAATTGTCACCTGCCTCGACACACTTCAAGTGGATAGCGCGGACAACGAAGAAACCCACTCTGGACATGCGGAAATCATCATCATTTCCGACTTGACTATCGGTTGCGATGTTCGCGCATTGGAACAGGGCGAATGGCCCGAGGATACTTCTGTGCAATTGATACGCGCGGTTCCTAGCAAACCGGGGAATGCGTCGTTTGTTCTCCTCGATCCTACCGACCCGACCAATGAATCGGGGGAATATCGAGTCCGCGTCTCGAACGCTCGCGATTCCGTTCCCGAGTCATTTCAACTTCGATGGTTAAACAAAGACGGCAACGGTATCCAAGAAACCTCGGTCGAATGCACGGTTCCTCGAGGCTCCTATCGCATTGTGAAATGTTCGCCTCCGCCCGAGGCGGCTTCGGGAATCGAACTAATTGGAGATGATTGTCCATTCGATAACCGACGATTTCTCGTGATGGATCCTCCGTCTCCTTCGATGATCGGCATTGTCGAAGAGGATGGACTTCCCCCCGAGGAGTCACTCGCCTATTTCTTGGAACGGATTCCCCTGGATACTGCCTATCGCAAAGTGCAGCTACAACGCTACAAGCCCGGTTCGGATTGGCTCAGCGAGCAGAGCAAGAGCCCTGCATGGATCATCTTGTCTCATGCTGCAACACTTCGCGATGCCGATCAGTGTCGCAGCGTTCTGCAGGCTGGCGGTTATGTCACTTTGGTGATGGATCGTCCCGCCAATTCCCCACACCGCGACGGGGGAACTCTCGGGGATCAGTTGAAAAAAATAACAAGTCGGTGCACCGAAGTTGAGATCGGCGCAGTTTCGGAACGCAAGGTGCGAGAGTTCGATTTTCTGCAGCGGCTTGAGTTCGGGCACCCAATCCTCGCACCCCTTGCGAATTCGCAATTCAACGATTTTTCAAAGGTTCGGTTTTGGCGGCATCGTATGATTGAAGGTTGGGAGTTTTCCGACTGGCGAGTCTTGGCATGGTTCAGCGAAAACCATCCTGCCATCTTGGAACGAGATGCACAAAAGGGGAAGTTTTCCGTCATGACCTTCGGTTGGCAGCCTGTGGAGAGCCAGTTGGCATTGTCGAGCAAGTTTGTGCCGTTGATCGCCGGATTTTACGCCCAGGCCCAACCGGATACGGGGGCACGCAGGGAATGGATCGCCGGAAGCGATCGCGCTCCCAAACCCGGCATCTACAGCGACCCACAGGATTCCGATGAATCCAGGAAGGTTGCGGCCAATATCGACCCCCGCGAGAGTTTGACCGATCCGTTGGATCCCTCCGAATTGACCCGCTATGGAGTCCCACTGGCATCGGATCAACCCTCCGAACAAATCACAAACCAACGGGAGCGAGTGTTGGTTGCCGCAGAGTTGGAAGCTCGTCAGGCATGGTGGTGGTGGCTCGTCTCTGCCTGCCTCATAGCAGTGGGCTTGGAATCGTTGTTATGCTGGAGTAGATCTGCCACCGCGCCCTCGCTGAGTTTGGCCAAGGAGTAGGAATATGGATCCTCAAATCGAGTATTTCCTGGCGAGAGTTGCACAGCGTTTCCGCAGCCGGCGTTGGGCATGGTGTTTGAGTCTCCTTTGGCTAGCGCTCGCACTTGCGATCGGAGCCGGATGGATTTCAATCCCCGCGCTTGAGGGTCTTTCGTGGAGGTCATGGGCGACTCCGCTAGGTATCGTGTTTGCGGGTTTCGTGGTTTCGTGGTTGTACTCGCGCTGGTCCCATCGGGATCTTCGTGCGATGGCATCTCATGTCGAACGGGCATTTCCTACGCTCGAACAGCGATTGCTGACCAGTGCCAATACTTCGACAGATAGCTCCCCCTATTTCCGTCGTCGCTTGGCACAGGATGTGATCCGACACGCCCGATCACACGATTGGAAGCAGGCTCTTTCGCCATTCCAATTTTGGGGAGCATGGATGCTTCAGTGGCTTGCTTTTTTGTGTTTAGCGATGCTGGTATCCATGGGTTGGAATCCCTCCTTGGGCAAACTGCTTCCAAGTGGTGCAGCGGATGCGATCTTCGGTCCATCCGATCGTTGGCAAGTAGAGCCAGGCGATATCGAGGTGGAGCGAGGTAGCGATTTATTTGTGACCCTGCGATTTGAGCAACAACGATCCGAACGGATCGATCTCGATGCGAAACTGATCCTCGAGAAACCGGATGCTCGCGAAATGTTGGCGATGGCACGCTCTCTGGGTGATTCGATCTTTGGAGCAGCGGTACGTCGCGTTGAGGATTCCTTTCAATACCGTGTCGAAGTGAGTGGGCAATCGAGTCCCACCTACCGTGCGACCGTCTTTGAATATCCCGCCTTAGTCCGATGCGATGCACTGATCGAGCCTCCATCGTACGCTCGCCAACCGGAAAAACGGATCGAGGATACACGCCGTGTCACCGTCCCTGAAGAGACAAAATTGACTTGGATCTGCACTCTCAACAAACCTATCGATATCGCCGAACTCGTCGACGAAGATGATATCGCAACCCCATTGGTAGCCGAGTCTGAGAACAGCAGCATCTATCGAGCGACTTTCACGATGAAGAAATCGAAGAAGTGGAAGATTCGCTTAATCGATCGCGATGGTCGCCGTGCGAAGATTGAGGAGCAACTGTCCGCTCGCGTCCTTCAGAACAAGCCATCAGCCATTCAATTGGGACGGCCCGCGGATCAGCGAGTGTCTCCCATTCAGGAGATCGATCTTACCGCAACGTTGACCGACGACTTTGGTATCCGCAAAGGGGGATTGACCTACTCGCTCTCTGGCCAAGAACCTCGCGAGATCGTGCTTCTCGATGCACCGGAATTGTCTTCCATGGCTCTCAAGGAAGAGGTCTCTTACTCACTCGCATTAGAGGATCTGAATGCGCAGAGCGATCAGTTGCTCTCGTATTATTTCTGGATGGAGGATCTCGACAACAACGGAAACCCGCGCCGAACGGACGGCGACATGTTCTTCGCGGAGGTCAGACCTTTTGAGGAGTTGTTCCGCCAAGGGGATAATGCATCATCGAATCAGCAACAATCGCAACAAAGCCAGGGTTCACAAGCCTCGGGTATGGCTGAAGAACTTGGCGAGCTTCAGAAGAAAATCATCACAGGCACTTGGAATACGATTCGCGAATTCAACGTCAAATCGAATGAGGAGCGACGAACCTCGGTCGACGTATTGCTCGAATCGCAACAACAAGCGCGATCCCAGACGGATGCTCTCTCGCAAGCGATCCAAAGTGAGGATTCTCAAGGCATTCTTCAGCAAATCCAGCAGTCGATGGACGATGCGATCGAGAAACTCAATCAGGCGAAACAGGATTCGTCATCGGATTCACTCAGACAAGCGATGCAGCAGGAGCGTACCGCCTATGAGGGTCTCTTGAAACTCCGAGCACGGGAGTTCGAGGTCAACCAGTCCCAACAATCGCAATCTTCGAGCCAATCGCAATCGCAAAGTCAGCGTTCTCGACAGCAGCAGATCGAGCAATTGAAACTGGAGAACGATGAGAATCGCTATGAGACGGAAAGCCGTCCGGAAACCAACGAGGATGCCGCGCAGCGCGAGATGCGTCAGGTGATGAACCGCCTCGACGAACTCGCCCGCCGCCAGCAAGATCTCAACGAACAATTGCGAGAGTTGGACCTCGCCCTTCAAGAAGCCAAAACCGAAGAGGCAAAGAAAGAGATCGAGGAGCAACTCAAACGTCTGCGAGATAGCCAGCAGGAGTTGCTGCAGGACACCGATGAGTTGCTTGACCGTATGAATCGCGAGAGCAATCAGCAAAGCATGCAGGAATCGCGAGAACAAATGGAACAAGCGCGAGAACAATTGCGGGAATCTTCCGAAGCCATCGAGCAGCAGCAACCATCGTCCGCACTCGCGTCCGGATCGAGAGCACAACAGACGATGGAACAGACACGGGAGTCCCTGCGCCAGCAGTCTGCATCCGGCTTGCAAGAGAATATGCGTGAACTACTCGAACAGGCCGACTCTCTGGAGCGACGGCAACAACAATTGGAACAACGCATGCCAGGTCGCCCCGCTGACGATGCAACACCTCGTCCCGAAGATGACACAAACCCACCGAATCAAAACTCCGTCCTCAGACCCGAAGCCTCAACCGAAGCGGATGACTCGCTCGCCAAGGATTGGCAACAACAGCGTCAGGCACTCGAAGAGCTTCTTGAGAACGTGAAGGAAACAGTCACCGAATCGGAGACGAGCGAGCCAGTGCTCGCCGAGGAACTTTACGAGACTTATCGACAAGCCCAACGCGAACAACTCGGCGAACGCTTGGAAAAAACATCGCAGTTGCTCGAACGAGGTTTGGATGAACCCGCTCGAACACTCGCAGACCAAGCCGGCCAGGGAATCCGCCGTCTCCGAGAGCAAATCGAGCAATCCTCCGAAAGCGTACTCGGCAGCGAACAACAGTCCCTCAACCGGGCCCTGCGAGAACTCGATCGCGCCCGAGAGGCTCTGCAACCCGAAAACGAATCTGCCGATCCCCAGGGTTCCAATCCCCGGGGTTCAGATTCCGAAGAAGCCGAATCAGAGCGACCTAGCGGTCAACAACAAGAAGGTCAACAACAAGAAGGTCAACAACGTGAAGGCCAACAACGTGACGGCCAACAACGCGACGGCCAACAACGCGACGGCCAACAACGCGACGGCCAGCAACGCGACGGCCAGCAACGTGAAGGCCAACAACGCGACGGCCAACAACGCGACGGCCAACAACGCGACGGCCAACAACGTGAAGGCCAACAACGCGACGGCCAACAACGTGACGGCCAACAACGTGACGGCCAGCAGCGTGAAGGTCAGCAGTGGGGCAACCAGCAGCGAGCCGAGACCGGCCGCTCCCTTGGACCATGGAATATGGAACTCCCGATGGGGCCTCTGCTCGGCGAGGAGTATCAAGAATGGAATGATTCGATTCGAGAGGTTGAGGAATTGGTTCGCGATCCGGAACTCAAGGCCGAGGCGGCTCGCATCCGCGAGGCGGCTCGGGAAATGAGGATCGAGTACAAGCGGCATTCCAAGGTGCCTCAGTGGCCGTTGGTCGAACGATTGATCACGCAACCCATGGATCAATTGCGAGGTCGAATCGCACAGGAACTGCTTCGCAAAACCGCAGAAAAGAATCAGATCGTTCCTCTGGATCGCGATCCTGTTCCTCGCCAATTCCAAAAGGCGCTCGACAGTTACTTTGAGCGCCTCGGGTCCGAGAGTCCCAAGCCATGATGTTGTTGGCGGATTTGGTATTCGCGCGGCAGGCTTGGTTGCCGTGGGCTTGGGGATTCGGCGCAATTCTGCTGATCCTGTCCCTGCTGTCGTACCGCAAGAGCGCCATGCCACTGCAGATGCGTTGCCTCGCGCTGCTGCTTCGTTCGTTGGGTATCGGTTTGCTTCTTTTTGCCTGGCTGGAACCGATGTCCAGTAGGGAGCAGCCCAAGCCTCAAGCCAACTCGCTGTTGGTAGCGGTCGATAACAGCAACTCGATGAAAGCCTTGGTGAGCAACAGCGATGAAGAAGCGTTTCGATCCTTAATCGCCGATGACGCATCTTGGCTCGTGAATGCAACGGAAACCTATCGCGTCCGGAAGTATCTCTTCGATAGTGAAGTTATTCCAACCGACTCTCTCACTTCATGGACGGGTGAAGGGAGCAGTTCCTCGCTGGACCGGTCTCTCAAAAATCTTGCAACACGTTATCGCGATCAACCGGTAGCGGGGATCATTCTCGTGACCGATGGGCGATCGACCGATCCCGCCGATGCGATGAAACGACAGCTTGTGCGAGAAACGGGTGGACAGATACCTATCTTCCCAGTACGTATCGGCGCACTTCGCACGCTGCGCGATCTGAAGATCGACTCGGTCTCGGTCCTACAATCGGAATTCGAAACCGCACCAGTGACGATGACCGCGGAGGTCTCCCACGTTGGTTTCTCCGGTGAGGAAGCAGAGGTAGAACTCAAGGATACCGCTGGCAAAACAATCGACAGCAAGAAGGTATCATTGTCCGCCGATCGGCCCACGGCGAAAGTCGAGTTTCGATTTCGTCCAGAGCAGAGTGGCGTAACAGCCTACGAGCTGGTTGTTAAACCATCCGACCCGAACTCCCTCGACTCGAAACCGGAAATCACCCAGAGCAACAATCGACGCTTTCAAGTCGTCGATCGAGGCATGGGCCCCTATCGGATCTTGTATTTGGCGGGTCGACCGAATTGGGAATACAAGTTTCTTCGCCGCGCACTCGATGAAGATGCGGAGTTATCCCTGACCTCATTGATCCGTATCGCCAATCGTGAGATGAAATTCAGTTTCCGAAGCTCCAAAATGGATTCGACGAACCCTCTGTTCTCCGGCTTTGAAGATGTCTCCGACGATGAGAAGCAACAATACGACGAGCCGGTTTATGCACGACTGGGAGTTCGCAACTCTGGGGAATTGCAAAAAGGATTTCCAAAAGATGCCGAGGAGTTGTTCGAATATTCTGCGTTGATCATCGATGATTTGGAGCATCAGTTCCTAACGCTCGACCAGCAGCAATTGATCCGCCAATTCGTCGCGGTTCGCGGTGGTGCGTTGCTTGCACTCGGTGGCCAAGAGAGCATGCGAGGGACGGAGTTTCGGGACTCGGTGTTGGGCCAGATTCTCCCCCTTTACGGAGACTCTTCGCCGGTTTCAACGAGCGTTCCGGAATTGTTTCAGGAGTCGCCGGAAAAGTTGCGGTTTCAATTGACGCGCGAGGGGTGGTTGCAACCTCCCATGAGGTTAGCGGATAACGAGACTGCCGAACGTAAACGATTGGAAGCGATGCCTGAGTTTCAAGTCTTCAACCGCACCAGTCGGCTCAAGCCAGGGGCATCGATCTGGATCGAAGGAGAGGTAGGGGAAGGGGAACGGATTCCTGTTTATATCTCGCAGCGTTTTGGACGAGGCAAATCCGCAGCCTTCATGCTCGGCGATTTTTGGCGATGGGGACTCAAGTATGAAGGGGAAGATCGAAGCCCCGTCTACCAAGCGTGGAGGCAAATGATACGTTCAGCTATCGCTGACGTTCCCAAACCGATCTCGATTGATCCATCGATCTCGGACGATAACCCTCGACTTGCCCGAATCCTCGTGCATGTGGCGGGTCCTGATTTTCAATCGGTCGACAATGCCCAGGTCCAAGTTGCCTTTCAATATCCGGATGGACGAAAGGTGGACGCTGTTGCTCAGCCTTCATCGCAAACCGCTGGCGACTATGAAACCGAGGCGGTCATGAGCGATTCCGGAGTCTATATGGCTACCGCAACGGTCGCCGGGCCGGACGGTTCCGCAATGGGGACCGCAACCGCAGGATGGGTGTACGAACCCGAAGCAACGGAAATGGCTCGACTCGGAATCGATGAAGACAAACTGCAGCGTTTGGCAGAGACCAGTGGCGGGAGTATTCTTTCGCCATCGCAACTGCAGTCGCTGGCCAATTGGATGCCGACCGATCGCGTCCCGATCAAAGAGATCCGGACTTATCCATTGTGGCACGCCCCTTGGGTGATCGGATTAGCCATCGGCGCGCTGATGCTCGAGTGGTGGATAAGGAGACGCTATGGTTTGGCGTAAGGTGCTGCTCGCTTGTTTGCTGGTCCAAGCATGGACGACGAGTATACTTCTGGCCCAAGAAGCGCCTCGCGATCGACGCATGTGTGTGGTGCTCGGAGCCGCGGGAGAGTCGCAATATGGTGACGCGTTCAGAACCTGGGGCTCTCGTTGGCAACAAGCGGCGAGCGGTTTTGACTTTACAATGATCGATGGAACGGACGATGCGCAAACGGGTGACACGCTAGCGCATCGAGACGCGATCATGCAATGGATCTCGAGGGCCGATCCGAGCGTACGTGAGCATTGGCTGATCTTCATTGGGCATGGCACGCACGATGCAAAGACCACTCGCTTCAATCTGAAGGGCCCGGATATATCGGCGATCGACCTCGGAAAATCACTCAACGGGAAACCCGGGAAATGGGTCCTGATCTTTTGTTCCTCTGCTAGTGCGCCGTTTCTTTCGGCCGTGTCGGGAGCGGATCGTGTTGTGATTACCGCAACCAAGAGCGGGTCCGAAGAAAACTATTCACGCTTCGGCGATTTCCTGTCGCAGAGTCTGAGCGATGACCAGGCCGACATGGACCACGATCGGACCGTATCGGTTCTCGAGTTGTTTCTCGCCGCCAGTCGTCGCGTTGAGAGATACTATGCCGAGCAAAGCCTACTGGCTACTGAACAGTCACTCCTGGACGACAACGGAGATGGTCGAGGAACACCGGCTGTGTTTTATCGGGGAGTCCGTGCGGTCAAGGCTCCAACCGAGGGTGCATCTTTGGATGGCGAAGCTGCCCGGCGAATCGTTCTGTCCCGAAACGGGCCTTCCCTATCTCGAGAGAACGAGGACAGGATCGCGGCGATCGAGTCCGCGATCGAAGCACTTCGTAGCAAAAAGACTGACATGGATATCGATTTCTACTATGACGAACTCGAGAAACTTCTTGTGCAGCTCGCAGGTTACCTCCAGCAGAACCAAAATCCTTGATATCCTGTTCTCGATCTCGATGAATTTTTCAGTTTCAGTAGGACGAATGCGATACGAGGAGACTCTGTGGGAATCAATCATTCTCTAGCAACGACAATGCTGCTAGGAGCACTCGTGGCGGCGTCCCATGGTTGTGCATCCAAGAAGATCGAACCTGTATCCGCCCCGCCACCGGAAGTTACGGTAGCACTCCCTATTGCACGGCCGGTAACCGAATTCTACGAGTACATCGGACGCACGCGAGCACCGCAGCGAGTCGACGTTCGGTCTCGCGTCACAGGATATCTAACCAAGATTCATTTCGAGGACGGAAAAGAAGTCCAGGTAGGTGAGCCTCTTTTCGAAATCGATAATCGTCCGTATCAGTATGCTTTGGAAACCGCGCAGGCACGGCTGCAGCAGGCCGAGGCTCAACTCAAGTTGTCGAATCAATTGCTAGAGCGCAATAAGAGCTTGGCCAATACCAACGCGGTCTCTCAGCAAGATCTGGACGATGCCGTGCAGCGACAAGCCAGCGCGGTGGCGGAATTGAATGCATCCAAAGCCGCGATCTCTCAAGCGAAGCTCGATCTCGAATTCTGTAGCATCACCGCGCCGATCGCCGGTCGGCTTAGCCAAACCAATATCACCGTAGGCAACCTGATCGGATCCACGCAATCGGAATCAACACCTCTGACCACGATCGCGAGCGTCGATCCGATTCATGTTTTGTTCGATGTTGACGAAGCGGCGGTCCTGCGATTCCGCGAGATGCGTCGCGAGCAGGGTGACGATGTCCAATTTACGCACGTGCGAGAACTGAATCAGAAAATCCTCGTCGGCCTCTCGAACGAAACCAATTTCCCCCATGAAGCGATCCTCGACTTTGTCGATAACGAAGTGCGAACAACGACAGGGACACTCTTAGTTCGTGCGGAGCTTCCGAACAAGGATCGATTCTTTGCGCCTGGCATGTTCGTTCGAGTTCGGATTCCCATTGGACGCCCGGTCGATTCCCTTCTCGTTCCCGACCGGGCAATCTTGAATGATCAAAGCCTCAAATATGTGCTAGTGGTCGACAGCAATAATCTAGCTCAGCGTCGAGATGTGGAGTTGGGAACTTTAGATAATGGACTTCGCGTGATCCGGCGCGGCATCGAAGCGACCGATCGCGTGATCGTCAACGGCATTCAGCGGGCCCGCCCCGGAGCCAAGGTCAATCCAGGGACGGAGCGGAACTAGCCATGCTCGCACGATTCTTTGTCGATCGACCGGTCTTTGCGACCGTGCTTTCGCTCGCAATCATTCTTCTAGGGATCATCTCTCTCGCTCGGCTTCCCGTTGCTCAGTATCCCGAAGTCACTCCGCCGACGATCCAGATCACGGCGGTTTACCCGGGTGCAAACGCCCAGGTGGTCGCGGAAACCGTTGCGGCCCCATTGGAACAAGAGGTCAACGGCGTCGAGAAGATGATTTACATGTCTTCGCGATGCACCAACGATGGCGTACTGACACTAGATATCACTTTTGAACTGGGAACCAACATCGACTCGGCGCAGGTACTCGTCCAAAATCGTGTCGCCATCGCTGAGGCAAAGCTGCCCGAAGAGGTCCGGCGTCAGGGGGTGGTTACTAAGAAAAAATCGCCGAGCATTCTGTTAGCGGTCAACATCGTCGCCTCCGAGCCGCGATACGATCAGCTCTATCTCTCAAACTTTGCCACCATCGAAGTCAAGGATGCATTGACGCGCATTCCCGGTGTAGGAGACGTCGGCATGCTTGGGGCTCGCGACTACTCGATGCGTATCTGGCTGGATCCAGAGAAACTCGCGATTCGTAATCTCAATGCCGGCGATGTAGTGAAAGCTCTGCAGGAACAGAACGTTCAGGTTGCAGCCGGACGCATCGGACAAGAGCCCATCGCTCAGGGACAGGATTTTCAGTTGGCGATCAATACCAAGGGACGTCTGCTCGAACCGGAGCAATTCGATGCAATCGTTGTGAAGACCGGATCGGATCGTGAATTAGTTCGACTCGGCGATATCGCACGGGCGGAGTTGGGAGCGAGAAACTATGACGTTTCCAGTTCGCTCGATGGCAAGCCGACCACCACGATGGCGGTCTTTCAACTCCCAGGTAGCAACGCGCTCGAGACTGCGAAAGCAGTTCGAGAAGAAATGGAGGAGTTGAAGCGAACCCGTTTTCCACCCGGGGTCGATTATGCGATCGTGTACGACACGACCGTATTTGTCGAGGAATCGGTGCACGAAGTCTACAAGACATTGTTCGAGGCGTTCGTCCTCGTCTTTCTTGTCGTCCTGCTCTTCTTGCAGGATTGGCGAGCCACACTGATGCCGATGATCGATGTACCGGTATCTCTAATCGGGACACTGGCTGTCATGCAATGGATGGGATTCTCGCTCAACAACCTCTCTATGCTTGGACTCGTGGTCGCCATCGGCATCGTCGTCGATGATGCGATCGTGGTCGTAGAGAATATCGAGCGATGGATGAACAAGGGGCTTCCTGCTCGCGAGGCGACCATTCGAGCGATGGAGGAAATTACGGGACCGGTCATCGCCATCACATTAGTGCTCAGCTCGGTGTTTCTCCCCACCATTTTCATCGCGGGTATCCCAGGAAAATTCTTTCAACAGTTTGCATTGACTATCGCGGCATCGACCATCATTTCCGCCATCAATGCGATGACGATGGCCCCAGCCCGAGCTGTGACCTTGATCAAACCGCACCGCGAGGGTCATCCTCGGGAGGCGTTACCTTGGTGGGGAGTGGGTGCCCTCGCCGCCTACTTCGCTTATCGACTAGGTGACTCATTATTGCTTCCGTATCTGCAGTCCTCTTCGATTGAGTACGGAGCGATTGCGGTGCTCGCCTTAGTGGGATTCGGACTCGGTGCGTGGGCGAATGGTTGGGTGAACGGGTTCTTGCAATGGCTGTTCGCAGGATTCAATCGAATGTTTGATGCGCTCACCCAGGTGTACGGAAAAACGGTATCCCTCGCCGTTCGTTTGAGCTTCATTATGTTGATCGCCTACGTTGGACTGATCGCCCTGACAGCCCGAGGTTTCCAGGTTGTTCCTGGAGGTTTTATCCCCCAGCAGGACAAGGGCTATCTGATCGTCAATGCACAACTGCCCGATGGTGCGAGCCTGCAGCGAACGAAAGCCGTCGCCGATCGGATGGATCAGATGATTTTGGATACCGAGGGGGTAGAACATACGATCAGTCTGCCCGGGTACTCCGTCTTTACCAGCACCAACGCTTCCAACTCGGTCGGAATGTTCGTTGTCCTAGAACCGTTTGAACATCGTGCAGGAAACAAGGAGCTCTATGCTTCGCGTGTGATTGAGAAGCTTCAATCGAAATTGGATGCGATTCAGGAAGCGAAAATTGTTGTTGTCGGAGCACCACCGATCGATGGTCTGGCATCGACGGCAGGGATGAAGATGCAGGTTCAGGATCGCAACGGAGCGGGTCCCAATGCACTGCAGGGAGCGATCGACAATCTCGTGATCGCGGGGCGATCCGATCCACGCTTGGTCGGAGTGTACAGCAACTATTTCGCCAATGAGCCTCAACTGTATATCGATATCAATCGTGAAAAAGCGAAAGCCGCTGGGGTTGCACTCAACGATGTCTTTCAAACCCTTCAGGCATACTTGGGATCTGCTTATGCGAACGACATCACCCGCTTTGGCCGAAACTGGCAAGTCAATGTACAAGCAGATGCCGGTTTTCGACGCAACACTGCGGATATCGGAAAGCTACAAGTGAGGAACCAAAAGAATGAAATGGTTCCGCTAGCAACCCTAGTCGATGTTCGCGATGTCAGCGGTCCTGGGATCGTGACTCGCTTCAATATGTATCCATCGGCGGATTTCATCGCCAGTCCGGCTGCGGGGAATGGGACCGGGGATGCCATCGCCTTGATGAATGGTATTGCGGAGAGAGAACTTCCCAGTTCGATGAGTTCGGAATGGACCGAACTGGCTTACCAACAGATCGTTGTTGGAAAAGATTTGTTGACCAAATGGGTTTTTCCACTGGCGGTCTTGTTTGTGTTCTTGGTCCTCGCGGCTCAGTACGAGAGTTGGTCGATGCCAATGGCGATCCTTTTGATCGTTCCGATGTGTCTGTTGGCTGCCGTTGCCGGATTGTGGCTCAATGGATCCGAGAACAACATCTTCACTCAAATAGGTCTGGTGGTGCTGATCGCTTTGGCGGCCAAGAACGCAATTCTCATCGTCGAGTTCGCAAAACAGCTTCAGGAAGAGGGCAAGGATCGGCGCGAGGCCGTCATCGAGGCATGCCGTGTCCGCTTGCGTCCAATCCTCATGACTTCGTTTGCGTTTATCCTGGGAGTCGCACCGCTCATGCTCGGTCGCGGCGCGGGATTCGAGATGCGATATTCCCTCGGATTGGCGGTGTTTTCCGGGATGCTGGGGGTAACTCTCTTCGGCTTGTTTTTTACTCCCGTCTTTTACTACCTCATCGACCGATGGACTCGCCGTCCACCAAAAAACCACTAGCACACAAACCGACCATATTCGGCTAGAATGCCGTACGGTTTGTCATTCTTCCCAACTTGTTTTTGAACAACGACGATGTCCTCCTCTCAATCTTCCCATTCCGAACCGATCAAGTGGAACTACAACCTACCCAGGCTCTTTCTCGAACAATGTCGAAAGAAGGGGAATCGGGTCAAAGTCGTCGACACAACCGGGGTCAAACTCTCCGGCAACGACATGCTGCTCAGGACTCTGGCACTCAAGCGAATTATCGAACGAGAGGCGATCAAACCCAGTGAAGAGCACGTAGGGGTTCTGCTTCCGCCGACGGTCCCCGCAGTCGTCACCAATATGGCTCTCACCTTGTCCCGACGAGTTGCGGTCAACTTGAATTACACCGTCTCGGAATCGATCATCAATCGATGCATCGAAATTGCAGAGATCAAGCATGTGATCACCAGTCGCAAGGTGATGGACAAACTCGGATACAAGCTCGACTGCGACTTGGTCTATTTAGAAGACCTTAAGGATAAAGCGATTTTGGCCGATAAACTTGCGGCCTTTATTCAGGCTAAGGTCATGCCGATCTCGATGCTGGCTCGCAAGTTCAAGCTCAACTCAGTCAAACCCGACGATCGCCTTACGATCATCTTCACATCGGGATCGACCGGTATCCCGAAGGGGGTGCCGCTGACGATGCTCAACATCGCATCGAACGTGCAAGGGATCAACACAATCATCGATGTTCGAGACGACGACTGCTTCTTGGGCATCCTTCCCTTCTTTCATTCCTTTGGCTATACGGTCACCCTGTGGGGTACGATGGCCCTTCCCGCATCCGCTGCCTACCATTTCAATCCGCTCGAGCCCAAGCAGATTGGCAAGTTGATCGAACAGACCAAGTGCACGGTCGTGCTGGGGACGCCAACTTTCTTGCGTGCGTTCCTCAAGCGAATCGAACCTGAGCAATTCAAATCGGTAGAGATCGTTATTGTCGGTGCCGAGAAGATGCCGATCCCGCTCGCTGACGCATTTGAAGCCCGATTCGGGGTCCGACCCACCGAAGGGTATGGCACGACGGAACTGAGTCCGGTTGTCTCGGTCAATTTCCCGCCGCGACGCGCTCGGACACCGGAACAGAAACTACGGCTGCGCGAGGGATCGGTCGGACAACCGTTGCCGGGGATTCGAGCTCGCTCGGTGTCGCTCGACGACGGACATGTGCTCGGTCCCAATGAAGATGGTATGCTCGAATTCGCCGGCCCCAATGTGATGCCCGGCTATCTCAAACAGCCGGAGTTGACTGCCAAAGTCATGCATGGTGAATGGTACACCTCGGGAGATGTTGGACACGTCGATAAAGATGGGTTCATCTACATCACCGGACGGGAGAGCCGTTTTTCCAAGATCGGTGGCGAGATGGTTCCTCATATTCAAGTCGAGGAAGAGATCGCCAAGATCGTTGGTGGCAACGAAGACACAACCACCATCGCTGTTTGTGGCGTGCCCGATGAAAAGAAGGGGGAACGATTGATCGTTCTCTATTCACAACTGGAGCATCCACCAGAAGTGATCGTTCGCAAATTGATCGAGGCGGGACTCCCCGGCATTTTTGTGCCGAGCCCCGATAGCTTCGTCCAAGTGGATGCGATTCCGATTTTAGGGACTGGCAAGCTCGACTTGCGTGGTCTTCAGAAACTGGCGCTCGAAAAATGCAACTCCTAGACGCGTTTTATACTCACAGGATTCTTTTCGATGGATGAAACGCAAGCGGACGGTCGCCCTACATTGCTTCGAGATCGATCGTTCTGGGGGTTGGCGATCACCCAGTTCCTCGGCGCGTTCAACGATAATCTGTATAAGCAGATGATGCTGCTGATGGCGATTCCCGGCGTGGCGATGGCCGTTAAGAGTGGAGATCGCCAGGGGTGGGCAACGGCTCTTTTCAGCTTGCCCTTTGTCTTGTTGAGTAGCTACGCGGGCTTTCTATCCGATCGATACAGCAAAAGCTCGATCATTGTCATCTGCAAGTTTGCTGAGATAGCTATCACCCTCTTGGCGATCCTCGCATTTTCGTTATATGGTAATTTCGGCGACTGGGGAACATGGAGTGTCCTCCTGCTCATGGGGGTTCACAGCACGTTCTTCGGGCCCGGTAAATATGGCATTCTCCCCGAACTGTTTCGAAAGGCAGACGCTCCTCGCGCCAATGGCTTGATCCTGATGTCAACCTTCCTGGCGATCATCCTCGGGGTCGTTCTGGCGGGTGTGATCAAGGACTTGCTCGTGATCAAGAACGCGGATGGGACCGAGGACTTCAGTCATTTGTGGATTGGATCGATGGTTTGTACGGGGGTTGCAATCGTGGGAACCATCTCTTCGCTGTTCATTCGCAAAACGCTACCCGCACAGCCCGATGCTCAATTGGTCATGGCGGATTTCGTCGCACCGACACCGGTGCGTGAATTGTTCCGTCGGGACAGCCCGCTACTCCTGGCGATTATCGTATCGAGCGTCTTCTGGCTGATCGGCGGGATCGTGATGCCCGTGGTCAATGCAATGGGCAAAGTGCAAATGGGCCTGACCTCAGATGGAGCCGTGAGTGTTCTTACCGGCGGGCTTGCGATTGGCATCATTCTGGGTGCCGTATGTGCGAACGTGGTGTTCAAGCAGATGAATGCCGCGACGCAGGTGCGACTCGGCATGATCATCATGATCGTGGCAATGGTGATCTTAGGCTTCTGGTTGCAAGGAGGCCAACCGGTCCTCGGCTATGCAGGTTCTTTGGTCTTTTTGATCATCGCCGGTATTGGCGCAGCGGTCTTTGTCATCCCTCTTCAGGTCTTCCTCCAACAGCGCCCTCCCGCCGAAATCAAAGGTCGAATGATCGCGACGATGAATTTCGCGAACTTCGTTGGGATTCTCTTAGCAGGTCCCCTCTATCAACTATTTCTTTCGCTAGCGACTAGTATCGACTGGCCGGTATCTTCCGTATTTTGGATGATGTCGCTGATGTTGTTACCCATTGCCTTATTTTATCGCTTGCCAAACGACTAAGGGCGGCTCGGGTGGCACGCTCGGAGGCTTTGCGACGGGCGTGGGATCCTAGCTCGGACACGTCGCAGCTGCCAGCGGTAATCGCAAAACCGCTCGAATCCCATTTCAAATTGCAGCAATCTCGAAAAACTCTCTTCATCATCCTTTCTGCTATAATAGAGCAGTCATTCAAGTCACCCCACACAGTGACTACCCCGCCACTACTATCCCACCCCACCCACCCTTCCAACGATGAAACTATCTTCTTCATTCGTGCTGGGAACACTCCTGTTAAGCTTGCTCCTCGGCACCAACGTTCTCGCCGACGACAAACAACTCGAGCCCCAGTTCCAGGACTCGTTCGCGAACCTCATCGCAGGCCACTGCCTCGAATGCCATAGCACCGAAGTTGCCGAAGCTGATGTCGATCTCGAAAAACTTCTTGATTGGAGGAATCTGTCCAACAATGCCCTTGTGCTGCAACGAGCCCTCGAGCAAATCAAAACCCAACAGATGCCGCCGGCCGAGTCCAAACAACTCTCATCCGAGCAGAAGCAACAACTGCTCACATGGTCGAACGCTTGGCTTCGAACTGAAGCCCAACGGCAGGCAGGAGATCCTGGACCGGTCGTACTGCGACGACTCAACAACGCGGAATACACCTACACCCTCCGCGACTTGACCGGCATCCCGACACTCGACCCAGCCAAAGAGTTTCCGGCCGACGGCGCCGCTGGTGAAGGATTCTCCAATGCGGGTGCCGCGCTCGCGATGTCCCCCGCCATGGTCCAAAAGTACCTCGATGCTGGCAAAGGGGTCGCCAAGTACGCGGTCCTCCTCCCCGATGGTATCCGTTTCGAAGCGAACCCTTCGAGCAGCGACATGACCAATCAACTGCTCGACTCGATCCGCGGCTTCTATGCTCGCTACACGGACAACCAAGGGGGCGATAAGGTCAACTTGCAAGGGATCGTCTTTGAAACCAACCAAGGTGGTCGACTGCCCGTGGAGAAATATATCGCCGCCACCATCGCAGTCCGTGAGCAACTCGCAAACGCAGGCACCTCGGCTGCAGATGAGTCCCAGGTTCTCAACTCCATCGCTCGCGATCGCAAGCTAAATCTCAAGTATCTCACAGCGCTCTGGCAATTGTTTTCGAAGTCGAGCTCATCGACCACTGACCAAGGCTTGCTCGAATCGCTCCGACGCCGATGGCGTACGACTTCGGTTGAAAACGCCGATTCCCTTTCAGCCGAAGTACTGACTTGGCAAAAAGCGCTCTGGCGATTCTCAAGCATCGGCCACATCGGTAAAGTCAACGGCCCGAAAGCTTGGCAGGAACCCGTCGACCCCATCCAAACGCAACAGGAGATTCGATTTCCTCTCCTCGACTCGGCGGGCAAGGACCACGTTTCGTTCTTCATCCAAGTCGGTGACGCAGG
>JAGWWZ010000032.1 GCA_018970165.1 Planctomycetota bacterium
ATACAGCTGCTGCCCATCCCCTCGACCATCATCGTCAATCCGCTGCTTCGCTGATGGTCAATCCTAAAGTCCATGCAGCCCTCGACGTCACGCGGGCCGATGACCGCGAACAAGAACGCTACGGCAAAAACTCTTTTGGATGGTCGTTGCTCATGGCTCGCCGCTTGGTCGATGCGGGTGTTCCACTGATTCAAGTCAATCTGGGGAACAATGAAACATGGGATACGCATGGCAATGCGTTCCCCCATCTCAAGGATCGCCTATTGCCTCCTACTGACCGTGCGGTTTCTGCGCTCCTGGATGACCTCCATGCATCGGGACAACTCGACGAGACATTGATCGTCATGGCTGGTGAGTTTGGTCGCACCCCCAAGATCACGTTGCTGGCACAACATTACAAGCTCCCTGGTAGAGATCATTGGGGGGCATGTCAGTCGGTCTTCTTTGCCGGTGGGGGCATTCGACCCGGCACCGTCATCGGGCGATCGGACGCCAAAGGGGAATACCCCACCGAAATGCCCGTGAAGCCGGAGAATTTTGCAGCCACCTTGTACCATCTCCTCGGAATTCCTAACGAAGCAGTATGGCATGACGCACTGGATCGCCCCCATACGATTTATCATGGAGAACCAATCGCCGGGTTAGTGTAAACTATGAGGTACTTACGCCCCCACCTGCCTCCCGATTCCTTCCCTCCCCAAATTGATCCCTCCCCATTTTCATCGGCATTCCTTCCCACTGACCGGATTGTTGCGTATGTCCCGTCCCTCTTCGGCCTTGAGATGCCTGTTCACTTCCTGCACTTGGATGGCCATCATGGGAGCGGGCGTTGTACTGGCACCTTCTGAATCCGCGTTCGCTCAGCCCGCGATCGCGCGCACCACGCCACAAGCGGTTGCACCAGGCAAGACGACTCGTATCCAGATCGTCGGCCAAAACCTCAAGTCACCTCTGCGATTGGGTGCCACCGCCCCCATCACCGCATCGATCGTCTCGGTTGAACCCACTCAGGCGACGATCGATATCACGGCCCCTGCCGAACTGGGAAACGGTCCGTTCGGCGCGTGGATCGCGACTGAGGATGGCCCCTCGGAACCGTTTCCGATACTCATCGATCCGCTGCCCAGTCTTCCCGACAACGAAACCAATCACTCGTTGTCTCAAGCCCAGCAGATCTCTCTTCCATGTGCCATCGATGGAACGGCGGATGCCTCGCTGAGTGACTTTTATCGGATCGCTATGGAAGCTGGTACCACACTGAAGCTCGACGTTGTAGCGGAACGCATCGGCTCAACCATGGACGCTAGGCTTCGAATCTACGATGCGACCGGCAAGGTTTTATTTCGCGCGGATGACAACGAAGCAGGGCCCGACTGCTGGGGCCAATGGACTGCACCGGCGGCTGGCGAATATGTGATTGAGGTTTCGGACAGCCGATATGCAGGAGGAGGGCGATACCGCCTGCGACTGACACCAAGCCCGGTCGGTGGAGTGCCCTATCCTCTGGCCATCGGCAGCCAGTCGATTCCCGACCTTTTCTTCCTGCAACCCGATGGAACACGATTCGCCGCCCGTCCTGCTGAATCACTCCCCTCTCCGGTCCATCCATCAAGCGGTCACCAACTTGCCGATCGTATTCGCGTTTCCCCTACAGGTAGGGAAGCCGAAGGAGGATGGTGGGGTGAAATTCTCGTTCGCGAGATCCCTTTGCATTTTGAACAACTCGATGCGCCGCAGTTGCCATCGGCCGATGCCGTGTCGGAACTGCTCGCAGCCCCCTTCGGTTGGAGCGGACGACTGGCTCAGCACAGCGAACGCGATACGATCCTCGTCTCAGGCACGCAAGGACAGTCGGTTCGGATCTCCGTACGAACGCGAAGCCTCGGTTCACCCACCTTGCTCCGTATGCAAGTGACTAACCCCGCAGGCCAAGTGGTTGCCGAGTCACCCGTTTCGGATGCAGACGAGTGGAGCATGGATGTCTCGTTTGCTGAAACCGGCGTCTACAAGATGTCATGCACCGACCTTCTTCAACGGGGCGGTCCGCATCATGTTTATTGGGTCGAAGTGGTACCGACTCCTCCCTTTGCGATCGCCATCAAACCGGATCCCAATCTCAAGGAAAGTCGCCCTCTTGAGCCTGAACATGGTGCGTTGTTTGTGGATCTCCAAGTCCAAAGGTTTGGTTACA
Organism: Planctomycetota bacterium; assembly: GCA_018970165.1. Taxonomy (GTDB): domain Bacteria; phylum Planctomycetota; class Planctomycetia; order Pirellulales; family Pirellulaceae; genus JBKCUI01. Next base: position 2,192 of record JAGWWZ010000032.1, read on the forward strand.
ACGGTCCAATCCAACTCGATCTAGTTTTGCCACCCCAGGGAATTCGTCTCTGGAACCCCGTGATCCCCAACCAAGCCACCGAGCATCGAGTCTATTTGATAACCGATGCGGGATGGGATCCACAGACCATGCAGCCCCTTCAATGGATCGCAAAGAGCACCGAGGGTACGCAGGTCGCGATTCCTATCAGCAATCTCGCGGCTCGAAGAACGAAAGCTCCCCATCAACCGTTTCCCTCCGCTTGGATGGGTGGCAAAGTTTATGTGAGCGGCGTTCGGGCATCTCAACCCCTGTTTCAACTTGAATCGCAGACTCCTGTCCCATTGGCCAAGTTGCCTATCGCGCAGTCCTTTACGGTCAAACTCCAACGTCCGGTCCCTGGTTTCCAAGGTCCCCTCGTTCCATTATCGACCCAAGCTCCGGCGGGATGGACGGCTCAGACGAGCTTCGAGAAAGACACACTAAAAATTGCTCTTCAACCTGCCACAGGAGCTGGCGTGAGTCCAACATCGGCTCCATCTGCTGATCCTGTCACCATCATGGCTTATGCGCAGCATGCAACCGGAAGGTTGGAGCACCTTGCGGTACCGCTGTCTTGGTACGATCCGCTTCAGGTGGAAGTCGGTATTCCGTCCTCCGTTATGCCGGCAACCGAAGTCCCGGTCCGCGTTACTTTGAAGCGCGATGGGAATGCCCCCCAACCTGTGACGGTTCAGCTTGCGGACTTGCCCGCAGGACTTCGAACCGAAGGTCCGGTCATCATTCCTGCGGACCAATCCTCGGCTACGATCCCGCTGCACATCCCAGCTGAATTTGCAGGAGCAACCGAAATCGGCGTTCGCGTGGTTGCATCAAGTCAGTTTGGGGGCGCGGAGTTTCAAGTGAGCAGCGCGACCGCTGCGTTGCGACTCGAACCGTGGCCTGTACGAGTCGAAGCATTCCCGGCTTCGATAACTCTCCACCGCAATCGTGACCGCGCCAACGCCTTGTTGACAGGCTGGGATGCAAAAGAAATGCCCAGCGATTGGACTCAGCGTGCACGATGGACGTCGTCGAACCCATCGGTGTTTCAATGGCAAGCGGGGGAGATCATCCCTGTAGGGAATGGGAGTGCGGAGTTGATTGCGGAGCTCGGCCCTCATCGCAAAACCATTCCCGTGACAGTACAGAACCAGGAGATGCCGGCACGTGTGGAGTTTGAGAACGAAGTCCTCGTCGCTCTCTCGAAGCAAGGTTGCAATTCAGGAGCATGCCATGGTTCTCCGAGTGGCAAAGGGAGCTTTCGTCTTTCCTTGAGAGCCTTTGATCGAGAGCTAGACTCGCTCACCCTGGTGCGAGAAGAAGCGGGTAGACGTATCAATCCGATCGAACCGGAACGGAGCTTGCTCCTCCTCAAGCCCCTGATGAAAGTGCCTCACGGAGGTGGTGTTCAGATCCATGTTCACGATCCGGCTTATGCACTGCTTCGCGATTGGATTCAACAAGGCGCTCCATTGGATCCGGCCGAGCAGACTCGTTGCGTACGGTTGGAGGTTTACCCCGGTGGCTCGCGGATCCTTTCTCGTTCCGCAGGCGTGCAGCCACTGGTTGTGATCGCGCATTTCGCGGACGGAAAATCGCGCGATGTTACTTCCCTGACATCGTTCGAGAGCTCCAATACGAGTGTCGCAACCGTCACGACCCGTGGGGTTGTTCAGCCACGGATGCGAGGGGAGACCGTCATCATGGCGAGATTCCTGGAACATATCGAATCGGTTCCCTTCTTGTTTGTGGAGGAGGATGCGAGCTTTGCGTGGCAGGAGATCCCCGTTCAGAACTTCATCGATACCTTGGTCGATGCCAAACTGCGGCAACTGCAGATTCAACCATCTCCACTCTGTTCGGATGAAGTCTTTCTACGGCGCGTTTACTTGGACGTGATCGGTTTTCTTCCAAGCGTCGATGAGACGGTTGCCTTTCTGTCGGATCCAGCGCCCGACAAGCGGCAGCGGTTGATCGACGTTTTGCTCGAGCGACCGGAACACGCCAAGTATTGGGCGCTCAAGTGGGGGGATCTGCTACGTTTAACGAGCAAGAGTGTCGGAAATGATGGCGTCTACAAATACCATCGCTGGGTGGAAGACTCGATTCGGGACAACATGCCATACGATGTCTTTGTGAAGCAGTTGATTGCGTCGAGCGGCAGTACTTTTACCAATCCCCCTGCGAATTTCTACCGGACAGCCGCCGACGCCAACGATTGCGTTGAGACCATTTCGCAGGTTTTCCTCGGGGCTCGGTTGCAGTGCGCGAAATGTCACAACCATCCGTTCGAACGTTGGACCCAGGACAACTACTATGGGCTTTCCGCATTCTTTCAACGCGTTCAAAGGAAGAAGACTGAACGTCCCGGTGAAGTCTTTGTGTGGTCTCAATCTTCGGGCGAAGTCGTCCAGCCAAGAACCGGTCGCACGATGAAGCCTTGGGTGCCTGGGGCTGGGGAAATGGCGATCGATGCTGCAGGCGATCGACGTGAAGCGTTCGTTGCTTGGCTGAGCGACTCGAACAATCCCTTCCTCGCGCGGGTCGAGGCCAATCGCATTTGGAGTCATCTATTCGCACGAGGCATTGTCGATCCTATCGATGACTTCCGCGATTCCAATCCTCCCACCAACCGTCCGCTGTTGGACGCATTGACCGAATCGTTCGTGGCATCGAAATTTGATCGGAGGCAATTGATTCGCACGATTCTCCAGAGCCGCACCTATCAATCATCGTATGAGACCCATCCTTCGAACGAAAAGGACGCTCTCTATTTCTCTCACCAACAACCGCGACTCCTGAAAGCTGAATCCTTGTTAGATGCCATCAATCAGATGCTGCAAACCGACCAAACCTTTGGTAGTTTACCCCTGGGTACCAAGGCCACGCAGATTCCGGCACCGGATCTGGCCAAGGTGGATTTCCTGAAGGTTTTTGGTCAACCCGAGCGTTCCACGGTTTGTGCGTGCGAGCGGACCGAGGAGTCTAATCTGGGCATGGCAATCGAGCTCTTCAACGGATCGTCGATTCACGAGAAACTGCGTGCACCCAACAACCGTTTTCGAAAAGCGCTCGCGGCCGGAAAACCTCTCGAAGAGATCCTGCGAGAGCTGTATCTCGCAGGGCTTTGTCGTCAGCCGACCCCCGAGGAAATTCAAGACACCGTCCGCCACGTCCAATCGCGTCCCGACCCCGTGTCGGGACTGGAAGACATCTGCTGGGTTTTAATCAATACCGATGAGTTCTTATTTCAACACTGATTACGACAACGAAGCTACGCCTTGCGGTGCAGCGCGAGTTGCCCGGTTTCTTGGCATGAACCGTCATTCACCGGACGGCTCGCGCCGTACCGCTTTGATGGTTTATCGGAATGCTATGCGAGTCTGTTGGCTTCTCTGCTCTCTAGCACTTATGGGCTGGTGCGTGAAACCGCTTCATGGCCAGGTCTCGTTCCGTGAGCAGATTGCACCGATCCTGCAAGAGCATTGCGTGGCTTGCCATGGAGCCAAACGCGCCGAAGGTGGCTACCGGTTAGATACGGTGGAAGAGCTTATCAAACCAGGCGAAGGTGGCACTGCTCCGATCGTTCCTCAAAAGAGTTTGGAGAGCGAATGGATCTCTCGACTCCGCTCGCACGAACCCGGCGTGCGGATGCCTGACGAGAGTGAACCGCTAGCACCGGAACAGATCGATCTGATTGCTAAGTGGATCGATGAAGGAGCTAGTCTCGAAGGGATTGCTCCCAAGGATCCATTATGGTTGGTGATCCCTCCACGCAAAACGTCGGTGGTACCGGAACATTATTCGCGAGCTATCCCTGTCAACGCGATGGCCTTTTCTGCTGATGGCAATCAATTGATCACATCGGGATACCATGAAGCACTGGTATGGAATCCATCGACAGGCGAACTGGTTCAACGCTTGCAGAACCAACCTCAGAGAGCCTATGCAATCCAGTCCTTACAAGATGGAGGACGTTTGGCAGTCGCTGGCGGAACACCTGGATCCATCGGAGAGTTGCGATTGATCGATCGAGCGAGTGGCACGGTCGAACAGGTGCTCGCTCGCAGCAACGATGTGGTGCTGGATTTTGCGATGCGGCCTGGACGACAGGAGATGGCGATCGCTTTGGCGGATAACACCATCCGATTGTACGATCTGGAGACCATGCAACTCAAACGCATTATCTCCAGTCATGCGGATTGGGTTACGCAACTCGCTTACACCGATGATGGAAAGCGATTGGGATCTGCCAGTCGCGATCGGTCGGCCAAAGTCTACGACGCCGAAACAGGAGACTTACTGGTGAGCTATCCGGGCCATGGCGCAGCCGTACGTGGAATTGCGGCCATCGGCGATGGGGCTCAATGGGTCAGTGTTGGCTCGGATCGGAAATTGCACCGTTGGGAACTCGAAGGTGCCAAGAAAGTCGCTGAGGTACCACTCGGGGGCGAGCCCGCGAAACTTGTGCGGGTCGACGGATCGATTGTTGTGCCTTGCAGCGACAAACACTGGTATCGAATCGATCTGAGCAACAATACGATCGGGATGAAGGTTCCCGGTCACGAGGATTGGCTTGTGTCCGTTGCCTATGATAGAGCGACAGCCCGACTCGCGACCGGAGGATTGGATGGTTCGGTGCGGGTATGGAACTTCAAGGACGGTAGTTTGATTGCGCAATGGGTGGCCAAGCCCTGAATGCAAGGTCGCAAGTAGCATATCGCGCGATCTGAAGCTGCGTTCTTCGGCTTTCATCGAATCGCGCTTCGCGTTCGCGGTAGCAGCAATACTAGCCGAGATGCGCAAGCATCCGGGTTGAAGCGGAATGAACATGGCGATGTCTGCCACAGTTCAACCCGAGAGTTGTTGCGGTTTGTGGAAGGACATCAATTCCAAGCGTCAGCAAGGGAAAAGATCAACCGAACAATGCTTCGATGGGTCGGCCCTCTTCCAAGAGATGGTAGGGTCGTCCTTGGGTATCTTTGGCTTGAAGATTGTCGATTCCTACAGCGCGATAGACGGTCTTTGCCACATCGGCGGGAGTGACTGGATTTTCCGCAGGGTATTCCGCATATCGATCGGTTGCACCGTAGACTTGTCCGCCTCGAATCCCACCCCCTGCCAACAAAACGCTTTGGCAATGGGTCCAATGATCTCGACCGGCACCTCCGGGCCCGCCCGAGCGAGGATCCCCAATCTTGGGCTTGCGTCCCATCTCACTGGTGACCATGACCAAGGTCTGATCCAGCAGACTGCGTTGATGCAAATCTTGGAGCAATGCGGAAAACGCGCGGTCGAACTCCGGTAAAAGGTGTTTCTGCAAACAGCCGAAATTGTTGCCATGCGTATCCCAGGCCCCTTCGCTCTTGCAGGCATCCGCGATGGCTTCGTTCTCTTTCCAGAAGACCGTGATGAACGGGACTTCTGCCTCCACCAGTCTTCGGGCCAACAGCAGACTCATCGCGTTGACGGTTGTACCGTACGCTTCGCGTGTGGATGCTGTTTCCGCTTCGACGTTGAATGCTTCGGTCGCTTTCGAGGACAGGAGCAAATGCATCGTCCGCTCCTGATGTTTCTTCCACTGGTTGTCCTCGGCAGCGCGATCTAAATCGCGGCGAGTTTGATTGAGTTTCTGCAGCATGGCTTTTCGAGACTGAAGCTGGGCCGAGGTCACATCGCCGGTCAGGCTGAGGCTTGGCGCTTGGAATTTCAACGGCTGATCCAGCGAGCCATCGACATAAAAAGGATCGAACTCCACGCCCAGTCGCGCGGCGAATTGCCCTGGCCGAGTGTAGGGGGCTTTGCTCGGCTTGTGGGGAAGTGTCACCACGTTCGGCAAATCGGGATGGGGGCGCGAACGCTGACCGACGACACATCCCATGAATGGCCAATCGTCGCTATAGGGACGACGATCATTGCCTAAGGAGAGGAACGTGGGGTCTGGGACATGGCCTGTGAGATTGTAGTAGTACCCTGCATGGTGATCGTTGGTGCTGACCGATGCGCCGACCGAACGGACAACAGCTAGGTGGTGGGCTTGTTGTGCAAGTTGTGGCAAGTGTTCGCAGAGCATAATACCCGGTGCGGAAGTTGCGATCGGATTGAACGGACCTCGATAGTCGAGCGGCGCATTGGGCTTCATGTCCCATGTATCGATATGCGAAGCGCCACCACACAGAAAAAAGAGGATCACCGATTTGGCTTTACCTGAACCATGGCCACTTGCAGGTGCGGCCCCAAAGGTTGGAACAACAGTAGCTCCCAATGGCAGACCTGCGACCAGGCTGGTCGAGGCCACCAGGAAGTCACGTCGATGCGTGCGATGAAAACCGTGAATCATTCCCGAGATCTCACTACGATTGTCCCTTGCTCCTAAAGCCTAATCGCGAAATAAAGACCGCAGCTAACGTCTAGGCGGCTAATGGTGTTCGGATAAGCGTTTACTCATTATAGCCTCGACCTATCCGAGGATCGGTTCGATCGGTGTCCCTTTGCTGATCACCAAAGGCCGTCCCAATCGATCGTGGATCTCAGTGGTTGGGGCGAAACCGAGGCAGTGATAGACCGTCGCGGTTAAGTCTTGCGGTTCGACGCGTCCTTCCAGTGGGTGGGCTCCTTGACGATCCGAAGCTCCGTGTACCAATCCACCTCGCACACCACCTCCTGCGAGAGCACCACTGAAGACATGCCCCCAATGGTCGCGGCCGCCGCTTGGGTTGATTCTCGGGGAACGTCCAAACTCGCCGATCCAAACGACCAACGTTTCCTGGAGCATGCCCCTTTGATCCAAATCTTCCAGGAGCGCCGAGTAGGCTTGATCCATCGGCGGCATCAACGCAGTCTTCAGACGCTCGGCATTCTTGGCATGGGTATCCCATGCTGGTGCCACGTCCTCATCGGTTTTCCAACGCGTCCAGTTTACTTGCACAAGGGACACTCCCGATTCGATCAGGCGTCGTGCCATCAAGACGCTTTGCCCAAAGCGGTTGCGCCCATAACGTTCGCGCATCGATTCGGGTTCTTCCTCAAGGGCAAATGCTTTCTGAGCTTCGCGCGTGCGCATCAGCTCCATGGCTTTCGACTGCCATGTACTCCAACGTTCCATGTTGGGATGAGACTGAAGTCGATCGAGCCGACGATTGATTTGATTGAGGACGGTTCGTCGATCAGCCAATCGTTCGGGCGTAATGTCGGCGGGTAATGCGATATCAGGAACACGAAAATCAGGCAGGCTTGGATCGCATGTCACCAACCAAGGGTCGGCTTGACTGCTCAACCAACCGGCGTCTTGACCGGGCCATAGGAGACGCCCCGTATTCCAGATCTCTTCGGGTAAACGGACCGAGCCTGGCAATGGCCCGCGATCCCCGCGCAGGTGCCGCACGACCGCTCCCATGCTCGGCCAATCGTTGGGTGCCCCTGGCAATGCATTCTCTTGATTCTTGGGGGAATGCGGATAGCCGGTCAGCATCCAATACCCGCTCGATGAATGTGCATTGTCATCGGTCGCCATGGCCCGTAACACAGCAATTTTGTTAGTGAGTTTTGCCGTCATCGGCATCAACTCGCCGACATGCAGTCCTGGAACGACGGAGGGAATCGGCTTAAGGTCACCACGTATTTCCAGTGGCGCGTCGGGCTTGGGGTCCCATGTTTCATGCTGGGGTGGCCCTCCCAACATGAAAAGAACGATGCAGTGTTTGGCTCGTCCGAACGACGATGCCATGCCGGACCGCATCTCTTGCGGATCCATTGCGGATGCTCTTTCCTGCGAAGCCAACCAAGCAGGCAAACTCAGGCCGAACGCACCTAGCGAGCCCGCTTGCAACCATTCGCGGCGCGACAGTCCATCGCAAAGGCGCGAGGAAGGTCCGAAGAATGACAACATGGCGAGAACAACTCCTGAAGACGGCCCACAGAAAGGAGGAGAGGGACAATGAAATCTGAATTGGAATTATACTCGATTCTTTCTCCGCTGCGTCGGATTCATTCCAAGCAATGGATGGGTGTTCCGCCTCTGCGGTGTACGGCACAAGGCCACTGCGTGGTAAGGCCGGACGGACCAATAAATCTTGGAGGGAACTATTTCTGCTACCTCCTGGCTAGAAAGAGTCCGCAAAGCACCATTGCAGATACCAAAACTTCTTTTGATCGCTCCTTAAGCCAAGCATCGATCTCATCGTCGGCAACAAGATGCGTAATGATATCCTCCGTTCCAACACCGCCGCCGGAGGTTACTTTCGTCAATCCCGTTGCAAGAAAAAATGTCATGATCTCCGATGTGACGCCTGGACTCGACGACGCCGTGCCAAGAGCGTAAATATCGGAAGCTTGGTAGCCCGTTTCCTCCATGAGCTCCCGTATCGCAGCGTTGGAAAGCAACTCGTCCGCATCTTCTATCGAGTCGCCTGAAAGCCCAGCAGGAAACTCGATGGATCGTCCTCCAACCGCAGGCCTAGTTTGCTCGATCAGGACCCATCTTCCATCGTCTAGACGAGGCACCACAATCACAACACCATTGGCCCGAACTCGTTCCGCCACCTCCCAACGCCCAACTGTTACGAGTCGCAGGAATTTACCCTCTGCGATTAGCCTTTTTTCCATGGTTTGTTCTCTCTACCAGATATTCTCTGATGTTTAGGGAAGAGACGGAAATCACTGCGAGGTATAACGCTCTGAACTGAGTTTCGATCGCTCGCAGATATCGTTCCATGACTGACGGCGAATAACTTCACCGTTGCGGAAAACTTCCTCAAGATAGTCGGTTTCCTGACTCGCATCACTTTCTCGAAGTGTCAAGTACTGACCATCGCGTTTGACTAAACGGAGTCTACCAGCTTTCGATTTCTTTCCCTGGTCCGTAACCGGTTGTTTGAAGACGTCGCGTTCCGATCCATTGACCCGCGCTGATGAACACTTGAACGCGTATTTACTGGTATCGCGATGGAGTTTTTGCAGGAGTCCACCACCAGAGCCAAACGCCAAATTGTCCGCTGACCAACCGGCTACGGTGATGGCTTCTAGAATCTTGTTCAGCATTGCTCGGTCGATGCCGTCACCTTGGATTATGCGGATGTGAGGGTCGAGTACCTTGTATCCTTGACTGTTCACTGACACACCGAACGCATCCCCCAAAATCGCAAGCACTTCACATAGGATGGTCGGTGGATCTCCCGAGTCAGGCCGTACAACTAGCGTACCCTTGCGATCGAGGATCATCGACTTCAACTCACGGCCCCATAAGGCTCGGCATGCATGCATAAGATCATATGAATCGCTGACAACAGCCACTAATCCTGAAGGGAACTGTTCAAGCATGTTGCGATATGCGTCCAACTCGTGTTCGCGTCCCCATGACGTCAACGTGCTATGCTCAGCTGCGGGAATGGAAAAACCAGGCATCTGCGCGCCGTAGTACCTCTGAGCCAGAACGATTCCTGCCAGATTATCTGTACCATTGAAATTGACCAGGTGTGAAGCACCACCAATGGCCGCAGTCTCTACCGATGAGACACCTCGAAAACCGAAGTCGTGAAGCTTGAATCTCAGGTTCTCCTCACCACCCGTCTTCGTCAAATAATGCGCGATTGACTGCTTCATGCTTCGCGATTGCGTAGCGACCGTACAAGGATACCACGTTTGAACGAGAAGAGTTTCGAGATAGTTCGTCAGCCAGTAGCAGGTTGGATCTGTATTCTCGATCGTCATGAGCACGTTGCTTGTTGGCAACACGGTACCTTCGGGGACCGCTTTGATCCGTATGGGGAGACGACCACTACACTGATTGGCAATGTACTCCCAACCAGTGCGATTGAAGAAACTGGACTCCGAAAAGTGGTCGCCAAGAATTCGTTGAGCTTCGTCGATCTTTTCCTGCGTTACAACACATCCCTCTAAGTATTCAACCAGGAGGTACTGCAAGCCAAAGAAGACAGTTTCGGCAAACTCTCCTCCGCGAGATTCAAAGTAAGAGTAAACCGTCTCGGTCTTTGGTGGATACTGCTTGTAATGAGAAACCTTGTAGCTATCGGTGAGAAGCAACAGATTACTAAATGGATACACAAGATTCCCACTTATGATAGAAGGCGACTGGATATAAAAGACGACTGGATCTGGATGGACTCAGAGCCGATTCGAAAAACTCGCGAACCGCGGTTGACGCCAAAGGCGGCCAAAGGGGTGCCGGATAGCCCTTAGAAGACTGTCCTTGGCAGCAACTGCGTATGCTAGCATCCATTGCTACCGTACTCAATACCACGTTTTGTGCGGTTATCGTGTTCGTAAGTGGTGTTCTGCAAGAAGGTGATTGGATGGGAAGCATGGGTGATTGATCCTCAGTTTTACGAATGGTGACTTGCGATGCTTCGATTTCTTCGTCCCCAGCATTTGGCAAGAAAATGCTTGACGACGTCTAGAGAGGTTTGCTACAACCGAACCGCCTGGGGGGGTGAACGGTTATGTTGCATTCTTGCAAACCGTGAGCGAGCGTGCGTTGGTTTTTGAGCTCGCTCGATTTTCTGCATGATTAATTTGGACTGAACAGTAGCCAGGAACTCGGCCGACCACATCTAGCTCGCTCGCGATTATGACACATTCGATGACGGTCTTTGGAACTCAGGCGTACACTCCGCTTACCGAAGAGATCGCCAAAAAGGGGAACTTTGAGCGAGGGCACTTTGAGCAGAAGGAGTTTCCCGACGGAGAAAGATACCATCGATTGATAACCAACATCGAGGATGTGGATGTCGCCTTGATAGGTGGGACGATTTCTGATCGAGATACTTTGGAGTTGTATGACCTAGGTTGGGCGATAGTTGAATCGGGTGCGAAGAGCTTGACTTTAGTCATTCCGTTTTTCGGATATGCGACGATGGAACGATCGGTTCTCAAAGGAGAGGTCGTTATGGCAAAGTCGCGTGCCAATTTGCTCTCGTCCATCCCGGAAGCGGGTGGCGGTAATCGGATCGTCTTGCTGGATCTTCATTCGGAGGGGATCCCTTACTACTTCGATGGCCACGTGCGCCCGGTGCACTTGTATGCGAAGAAGCTGATCATGCAGGCAGCGAAGGCGGTCGGAAGCGGTGATTTCGTCCTTGCGAGCACTGATGCAGGTCGAGCAAAGTGGGTCGAATCCCTGGCAAGCGATTTAGGCGTCGAACCAGCCTTTGTTTACAAGCGTCGCATTAATGGGGAGCAAACACAAATCACCGGAGTGAGCGCTCAGGTTGAGAACAAACAGGTCATCATTTATGACGATATGATTCGGACGGGTGGTTCGTTGATCCAAGCGTCAAAATCGTATCGAGATGCGGGTGCGACGGATGTTGTTGCTATTGCTACACATGGTCTCTTTCCAGGAGACTCATTGGCGCGGATCGAGAAAAGCGGAGTGGTTCGCCAGATCGTTTGCACCGATAGCCATCCCCGCGCACGAGCACTGGAGAGTCCATTTCTAAAGATAATTTCAATCTCCGAGTTGCTCGTAGAATACCTGCAGTCCACTTAGCAAGTCGGCCTTGGGAAGCTCCAGCCCTCTAGCATACCAGCAACGTCTCGGTTTCCACTTTCGAGCCAAGAAGACCAACAGGATGAACGAATTCGCGAAAGCCTTAGAAAAAATTGCATCGACTTTTGAAACGGCCTTCGGATCGACCCCTCTTAATGAGCGAGTCGCCGATATTCTCGCGCAAGCAACTTCGATCGGTCGCTATCGAGACGTCAGCCACCTGAAGCAGGAAACGGGTGATATGCTTTGCAGCGTACTACAGCTCTGCAATGAATGCGGATGGAATCCGATTGAACTGACTCAAGCTACCCTGGAAAAAATTGAGTCTCGCTCCGAGATCTACAGGAAACTCGGCAGGAAATTACGAGTTGGAATCCTCGGCGGTGCGTTCGATCCGATTCACGTGAGTCATCTGCAAACCGCTCGCATCGCTTTGGAGTCCGGTCAAGTCGACGAAGTGTGGATCATGCCTTGCTTTGAACATCTGGGAGGCAAATCGATGGCGCCCACCGAACTCCGACTGGAGATGTGCAAGATTGCATGCGAGAACATTCGAGGAGTTCGAGTCTTCGACTATGAAATACGTCACGAGTTTCGCGGCGAAACCTATCACTTGGTCAAGAAGTTGCTCGCGGAGGAATCATCACAAACGAAGTTCGAGTTTTCTCTGATCATCGGCCAAGACAATGCCGACTCGTTCCAGTCCTGGACGAACTCGCAAGGTCTTGAGCGACTGATTCCGTTTATCGTGATACCCCGTCAAGGATGCCAACCTCCGGAAATTCGATCTTGGTACCTGAAGCATCCACACAAATTTATCGAGCCATCAGTCAGGCAAAAAGAGACGAGCTCATCTGAGGTTCGAAATCTGATTCAACGCGGAGATAGCCGAGTCAAAGATCTGTTGCCCCCCAAGGTGCTCGAGTTCATTCAGGAACATCGACTTTATGAGTCCGCATCGATTGTTCGTCCTAGCAAGAATCTCAAGATCGCCGTCTACGCAAGTACTTTTGACCCACCGAGTCGGTTTCACTATGAAGAGGTGAAGGCATTGCTTCAAAACGGTTTCGACGAAGTCATCGTCTATCCCACGGGCCCGCGTCCGCAACATGGCGAATACGAGCACGCCATGCCGGTCCATCGGGCTGCCTTGCTTTCGCTCGCTTTTCGTAATCTAGACCGAGTCACCGTCGATTACACAGATCTCAGTCTCGCTCTATTCACGGGTGCCCAGGATCTAGAGCGTCGATTCCGAGAGAGGGGCGAGATCTGGCACGTCGTCGATTCAACGATGATTGCTGGCGGAAGCGATCGCACTTCGATCGTTCAGACCCGTTGGGACGAGGGAGCATCCATGTGGACCAACTCGAATTTCGTAATACTTGATAGTGAATCTGATCCTGCAAAGTTGGAAGACTTGCCGGTTCATTGCCTGAAAGTGCCCGTGCCAAGACGTCCAACTTCGGAAGAACTCCGCGCAAAAGTCTATCGAGGGGAATCAATCGCTGAATCTGTCGACGAGAATGTCAATTCCTACATCCTGCGACATCGGCTGTTCATTCCAGGGAATCGACAGCGATTCGCCAATTGGCGGCTCGAGAAGCCTCGGCCACTCATCGTTTACGACGAGCGCAATCCCAAGTCTGTTTCGATGGCTAAGCTATACGAAAAGTACCGATCGGAGTCCCCGAATTGCATTTTGGTTTTGGGCGGCGACGGAACGATGCTCAAAGCGATACGAGAACACTGGACACTAAGGGTTCCGTTCGTCGGTTGCAACACGGGGCATCTTGGTTTTCTCATGAACGAACGGCTGCCGAGTGCGTTGGAGCATTTGGAACTGGTCACATACTGCTTGCCGATGTTGCGAGTCGACTTCAAAAATGCTGACGGGGAGCAATCTTGGGGGCTTGCCTATTCAGACGTATGGCTCGAACGAGCCGAGGGGCAAGCCGCCTGGCTTCGAGTCGATGTCAACGGAGAAACACGAGTCAATAAGCTCGTAGGTGACGGTATGTTGATCGCGACCGCCTCCGGCTCAACCGCTTACGCCCGCGCTATGGGTGCGATGCCAGTTCCAATCGATACACCTACGCTAACGCTCGCTGGTTCAAATATTTTCGAACCACGTTTCTGGAAACCGATGATACTCAGCGATGATAGCCTGATTACTATTGCAAGTCTGGATTTTTCTGGCAAGCGACCGCTTCGGTGTTTCATGGATGGTATCCCTACAGGATTGGTCCAAGAAATTTCCGTTCGTCGAAGCCTCACTGCGAGCGTCGAACTCGCTTTTACCAAAGAGTTTGATCCATCCGCACGATTGCTCCGTTCACTCTTTCCGCCCGAGACCGGCTGACCGGTCCCTCGGCTCTGCGATCGCGAAAGTATCTGAAGACCGTAGAAATCAGTCTTGGATACTGCTAAACGTTACCGAACGGCTCACCTGACTTGCGATGGAATGCTTGCTCTAGTTTGCCCCTAAGCTCACTGACTTGAGTTCCATCGAAACAAAAGATGTTTGGATGAAGGGAGTCTAAGTCGATCTTGCGGGGTGTCGGCAAAAGAAGGATCGCCAGACCGCGTTTCCTGTGTTGGAGCCAGCGGTTCAAAAAGGGAATATGGTCATCGCACAGGAATCGCCCGTACACAGTCCCCTTATCCTCTGTGACGGTGATCTTCATCGAGGATGGAAGCATCCCCTTTTCTTTGTGTTGTTGGATCCATTCGAATTTCTCGCTCCATGCCGAAGGACAATCACCCGGTCCGCGGGTGCATGCATGAATATTCCTAAAGCCCACTTCCTGCGCAATTCGCAAAACCTCAAACCCAACCTCGATCGGCTCAAGATTGCGCCAAAAGCCCGGCTGCCGCCGAATGACTCTTTGCCGCTCATAGAAATAAGAAGGTTGCCGAGAGTGGACTTCATAGTCCGGCTCGCTGGGCTCTTTCATCAAATCGAGCCAGTAACGCATCGCCTTGTCGTAGTTAGCCAATGTGCCATCCATGTCGAAGAGGCCAACTCGTCGATCCAACTCAGATGGTTCATACACACTCGATTTTTCAAACCCAGGCGATTTCGTCATGTTAGCTGTCGATCGGTTGAACTAGACAAAGCCGCCAATATATCATGGCTCGTTATGATCGCTGAAAATTCCGCCTCACGATTTTTGTATACGAGACTGATTCCACACACTCACGGAACAAGGTGCCCTTACTCTTTGGTACTGATTGGTACTGAGGAATGGGGCTACATCGGGAAGTAGATGAGTCCGTTGCCCCCACTTGGCCCGAAAGTCGCCTTGAAAATTCCACAGGACCTGTTATCCTATTATCCGGATAAGCGGATGATTAACTGGATCCCCATCAGCGGGGTGGAGGATGGCATGAGCGGGGTGGTCCCGATGGTCGCGTGGATGCAGAGTCTGTCCGACCCTACCCGCGTACGATTGCTTCGTTTGCTTGAGAAATCGGAACTTTCCGTGGCTGAAATGTGCAATACACTGCAAATTCCACAGAGCACCGTCAGTCGGCACTTGAAAATGCTGTCCGACGACGGGTGGGCAACGGCACGTCGCGAAGGGGCAAGCAATTGGTACCGCATGCCAACCTCACAATTCCCAGCCGCTCAGAAAAAATTGTGGGCGGTCGCCCGCGGCAACTGCATCCCGGAATCCACTGCGGAACAAGATGACGCCAGACTCGAACAAGTTCTCGAGTCCCGGCGAAGCAAATCTCAGAACTTCTTCTCGAGTGCTGCGGGCAAGTGGGATCGCCTACGCGGCGACCTGTTCGGTCACCGAATCGATGCTTGGGGCATAGCTGCGGGCTGGGATAGCAGTTCCGTTGTCGGGGATCTTGGATGCGGCACCGGCATGATTAGCCAAACATTGGCTCCTTGGGTTGAACAAGTGATCGCCGTCGATGCCTCGATGGCGATGCTCAACGCTGCACGCAAGCGGTTGAAAGACAACGAAAACGTCGACCTTCGCAGAGGGGAGCTAACGGAACTTCCGATCGAGAGCCGTACCCTCTCGTCCGCGATTATGGTTCTGGTTATGCCCTATCTGGCAGACCCTCCACGTGTATTCGAAGAAGTCCAGCGAACCACAAAACCGAAGGGCCGTTTGATCGTCTTGGACATGCTTCCTCACGATCGCGAGGAGTACCGAGACGAACTAGGCCACTCGTGGATGGGGTTCTCGAAAGAGCAAATGGAGCAGTGGTTGACCGCTGCAGGCTGGACACTCGAACGATGGGTTATTATTCCACCGGACACCGACGCCAAAGGGACTCAGACGTTCGTGGCTACGGCTGTGCGTCGGTGAAATGCAAGTACTGTTTTAACAAACTGATGATTGGTGTTTCCTTTTTTAGGAGTTGATGAATGAGTGCGGTAGTGGATTCAAAGAAGATGACAACGGCCAGCGATCCATCGCGAGTACCCTTCAAGGTGCGAGCCTTCGATCTCTTGGCGCAGGGCAATCGCGAAGAAGCGGAAGCTTTAGCGAGCTTAGGACGCAAGGAGATTCAACTCGCCGAGGACGAAATGCCCGGCCTGATGGCTCTGCGTGCGCGATACGGCAATACCAAGCCGCTGGCGGGAGCCAAGATCATGGGTTCTCTCCACATGACGGTTCAAACTGCTGTATTGATCGAAACCTTGGTCGACCTCGGTGCCGATGTCCGATGGGTCAGTTGTAACATTTTCTCAACGCAAGACACCGCTGCAGCAGCGGTCGTTGTCGGTCGAGGCGGCTCCCTCGACAACCCAATCGGGTCTCCTGTGTACGCTTGGAAGGGCGAAACACTGCCAGAGTATTGGTGGTGCACCCAGGAAGCATTGGTTTGGCCAGACGGAACCGGTCCCGACCTGATCGTCGATGACGGCGGGGATGCAACGATGCTAATCCACTTAGGTACGCAATTCGAGGCCGCTGGCAAAGTTCCAGATTTCGACCCCGAAACCCAACCTGAAGAATACGGTGTGATCCTCGACCTGCTCCGCAAGGAACTCGTTCTCAACCCCGGCCAATACACAGAAATGGGGCGTGCGGTCCGCGGCGTTTCGGAGGAAACCACCACGGGAGTGAAGCGTCTGTACGAGATGACTGCCAAGGGTGAATTGCTATTCCCGGCTATCAACGTCAATGACTCGGTCACCAAGAGCAAGTTTGACAACCTTTACGGTTGCCGTCACTCGCTGATCGATGGATTGAACCGAGCCACCGACGTGATGTTGGCAGGCAAGGTCGCTGTCGTTTGCGGTTATGGCGATGTCGGCAAGGGTTGCTGCCAAGCTCTTCGTGGTCAAGGTTGCCGCGTCATTGTGACTGAAATCGATCCGATCTGCGCTCTGCAAGCCACCATGGAAGGCTACGAAGTCAAGACCGTCGAAGACTTCATCGAAACGGCAGACATCTTTGTTACCGCTACCGGCAACAAGGATATCATCACGGCTGAGCACATGCACCGCATGAAGGATAAGGCGATCGTCTGCAACATCGGCCACTTCGATAATGAAATCGATATGGCCGGCCTCGAGAAATTGCAGAAGGCAGGCAAAGCTGAACGCCGCAACATCAAGGCCCAATTCGATCAATGGTACTTTCATGACACCAAGCGAAGCATCCTCGTGTTGGCCGAAGGTCGCTTGATGAACCTCGGATGCGCAACCGGGCACCCAAGCTTTGTGATGAGCACGAGCTTTACCAACCAAGTGCTCGCGCAACTCGAATTGTGGCAAGAACGCGACAACGGTACCTACGACAAGCGAGTCTACACGCTGCCCAAGAAGCTCGACGAAGAAGTCGCTCGACTCCACCTCGAGAAGCTCGGCGTGAAACTGACGAAGCTGACCGACTCGCAACGCGACTACCTCGGTGTCGATGCCGCTGGTCCGTTCAAGGCCGATCACTATCGATACTAAGATGTTTTTGAATCGCGTTGGTTAGAATCGAAATCCTCAAGCCCGAGAGCCTATCAAACTCTCGGGCTTATTCGTTCCATCTGTCCCCAGTTGCTCCCACCCAGGGCATTACTATCGGTTCTTACGTCACATTGGACCGATGAAACTGGATATCTAGGGTTCGCAGGTAAGTGTGTAGGCCGGCGTCCTGGATGGGCATCAGGTATGCGACCTCACCAGACTCGTTATGGTGCGAATGCCACCAGCCCGGCGGTGTGATAAAGGCCCCGCCACCTTCCCAGGGAACTCGGATCGGATCGATCAAATTTCCGTGTTCATCAACCCGCTCGCTGACGAGTGTGTAGCATCCCGGCTTGCACTCGAGAATCAAATCGAGGGCGACCGATTTATGGGCGTGCGGCAATTGGTTGGCTCCAACAGGCAGAATACCTAGCATCGCCCATAAGACATGGGTGATGGTGAGCGTTTGCGGGAAGTGTGCGTTTGTCAAAAGGACGCTGATGCGGCTGCGTTGGGCCGCGAGAGCATCGGAGGCAGCCTCTTGCAGGGCTGCCCGCGATTTCTCTCGAGGGTAGAGCGTTGGGCGGAACTGCGGTGAGACAGGAGCGACTCCCAGATATCGCAACAACGGTTCATCGTTGACCCAGTAGAAGACGGAATCTTCATGAGCTACAACCGTTGGGTCGGGGCCGCATGGCAAAGTGATCAAATCCCCGCTTCGGTAAGGAATTCGAGTGTCGCCGAACTGAACCACTCCCTCACCCTGCAATGCATAGAGGAGATGGGAAGTGGCTCGATTGGCCGTGGCAATTCGATCCCCCGCTTGCACACGGACAAAGTTAGCCATGAGGCTCGCGCTGGATGCTGGCGAACCACATCCCAATCGTTCGGCGATATCGAGCGGGATAACTCGCGAAGGACCTGAACCATGAAGGTCCGCAGAAAATTGCACAATCGGGATCGGCGGGATCGATCCGGATGCGATCGGATTGGCAGCTTTGGTGTATTCGAGATACCCGCCATCGCTGGTGAGGGACGCTAATCCGACGGCATCATGATTGATGGCGATTTCCGTGGTTCGGGTCATGATCTTTGAGTTTCCTATGGAAATGAGTTGGCTCGTAGGATTGGCTTGGACTAAGCAAACGTCAGTTCGATTGAGCGCCCGAGCGTTTGAGCTTCAGACACAAAGGAATGTAGGATATCCGCCCTGGTTTCGTTGAAAAGAATCACGCTATCGGATTTGCTGGGAGTCCCCAAAACAAAACGCAAAGTTAGACCCGAGTTTTATGGACGCTTCATGATTGCTATAGATGTCGTTCCTTACATTTTGGTATACTAGGGGGGCTCGTCACGCCGTGAGCCAATCCCCCCACCATGGTCTCCCCCGAGACGTTGCATGCAGGATTCCACTTCACAACTCGAAAAACGTGGGCAACGTCATCGAGAAAACGCCCCAATCACCGATTGGGTTCGAAAGTTCGATGACGCGTCGGTTCGTGAGCTTATGGAACATTATCGTCCGTTGCTGTACGAGATCGCGCGTCGCCACTGGGATCGACGGTACCAGAGACGCATCGACCCGTCGGACGCGCTTCAATTGACTTGGAGTTCCATCGCCGAAACCTCTCGGCGAGTCGGGTTCCAGAATCGAGCTCATTTCGCTGGTTTTCTTACTCGAACCCTAGCACAGCACTTGGTGAACATCCGACGTTCACTTTATGCAAAGAAGAGGTCGGTTGCCCGCGAAGTCGATGCGTGCGAGACACCCTCGGACCCTTTGGTAGATCTAGCAAGCAATGATCCTACCGTGCTCGATAATGTGATCGAGAAGGAATTCCTTACGGAAGTGTTGCAAGTGTTGTTGCGATTGCCGCGAGAACTACAGCGACTCATTCGCTGGCGCTTTCGCAAGGGAATGACTTATCCCGAGATTGCACTTAAAATCGACCGGACCGAAGACGACGTTCGCCATTTGGTCGACAAGTGCGTCAATGACATATGTCGCGAGCTGCGGAACAGAGATCGCTGGCGAAGATGATGAGAACTGAGAGGTTAACTTTTTCCGGTATATGCCTGGTGTGAAACGAGTTTTTTGGTATGGCAAATAAACTCCCAGGTTCCTCGGAAGCGACCCAGGCGGAGATTGCCCGTCTGCAGCGGCAATGTGATCGTGTGCGGGCGGCAAATGGACTGCACTCTCTCGATCAACAAGATGAGGAAAGTACCGCCGCGCTGATTCTTCGTATCCCACCTGCGAATTCGCAAAGTTCGCCGGGGCAAACGGTATCCCGGTTCTCGAATATCAGCTTCGTCGGTCACGGTGCCTTTGGAATCGTGTTTTCGTGCGATGATGCGGACCAGATGGGCATGCGTGTTGCTGTGAAGGCACTTCGCCCCTCTCGCCTCCATGACCGCATCGCAAGAGAGCGATTTCAAGAAGAGCTGAAGGTTATGACCGGGTTCGATCACCCCGGTATTGTGCGTGTGTTCGGAACCGGCGAGATCGATCAGATTCCGTACATGATCACCGAGTTCGCCGATTCGGGTTCCGTTGCGACGCTGATCATCGACGAACCGGAACGCATCTCACCTCGTCAAGCAGCATGGTTGATCAGCTGCGTGGCTGAGGCGGTCGAGGATGCGCACACGACTCCGATCTTGCATCGCGATATCAAGCCAGGGAATATCCTGCTTCGGAAAGAGCCTCTCGAGTCATCCGAAGGCTTGGGGCTTTGGCCGCTCCTGACCGATTTCGGGCTTTCGAAGAATCTCGGGCCGCAATCCAGCAATCCTCTCACCTTCGAGGGAGAAGTGCTGGGGACACTTTCCTACATGTCTCCAGAACAGGTGCGGGGCCAACCACTGAAGACGCAGTCGGATATTTTCCCGCTCGGCGTGATTCTGCACGAGCTCGCATATGGTCGACATCCTTTCCTTGACGATAGCGATTTCCAAACTCGCCACAACATCGTTCAGGGACCACCATCCAAACCCCAAGGTCACTACCGTACTATCCCAGCCCCGCTGGATGCGATTATTGCTAAGTGTTTGCAAAAACAACCGGAGGATCGCTATCTGCACGCGAGCGATCTTGCTCAAGACCTTCAAAGGTTTCTCAAAGGAGATCCCATATCCGTTTCTCCTCCCACCCCATGGGAATCGGGTCGAAGATGGGTCACTTCCCACCCGATCGCATCCACATTTCTGGGCACAGCCCTATGCTTCATGCTCGCTAGTATCCTGCTACTGAGCCGTGAATGGCGCATCGAATGGGAGCTAGCTCAGTCCAGTCAAGCGTTAGCGGAGGATCGCGCCAAAATCAGCAAGATGTTCTTGGAATCGATGCGAGCAACCAATAGCGGAATCAACGACACCATCCTCAGCGGCAATCGCGTATTGCCCACTGCTCTACTCGAAACCCTCGAACGCCAGGTCCCGCTGCTGGAAGATGCTCTCGCCTTAGCCCCCGATGATGATCTCCTCATTCGGCAACTGGAGGTTATGCACCACTACAAGTCTCTTTGCCATGTTTTCGCGATGGATACGCCCGACTCCACCGAGGCATCTTTGCATCGCGAACAAGCTATTGAATCACGACAGAAGTCGTTGCATTACATTGAACTGTTGATCAAGCGTTTTCCAGAGGAAAGCAACTTGCTGATCTCCCAGATGAACGGAGAGTATTTCATGAGCCAACTGATGCAAACCCACAGCGACCAGCATGTGTGGCGTGAATGGATTTCCAAAGCCATCGCCAGTTCCGAGCTGTTTTTGGCCAAGCAACCAAACAACGTGAATGTCCTCGAGACTGCGAACAAGTTGCGTCTGGATTTGTGCGGGGCGATCGCAGACGAGGATCCAGAAGAAGCGATCCGTCTCCTGAAGGAAATCGGCGATCTCTTTATCTTTCTTCAGATCGAGCACCCAACGAAAACCACTTTGTTTACTTATGCCTCGCAAGCCATCACGTTGCGCAGTTGTCTCCTGCTGAAACAGGAACGCGAAGCGGAAGCGATCGAAGTATTCTCGCAGATCGAAAAATTCTTCGACTGCTATCGAGCAACGCTCGATCAAGACTGGAAAGTAATCGACAGTCTGCTCAACAGCTACACGTTTGAATGCGAAGCGCTTGTGAAATCAGAACAATTTGTGGAGTTAGAACTATTGGCCCATCGCTGGCGCAATTTAGTCGACACGCTTGTCGTCGCTAACTATACGGTAATTCACGGACACAACTTTAAGGGGGCTGAATTCATACAGTTATTCCCGATCTACTATCGGTGGCTTGCACTCTCCGAGATCGCGCCCGAATCGGTGGAACATGAGAATGCCTGCCAAAACTTGCGCGATGCGCTCGAACGCTGCCGAAACCGATCTGCCGTTGATTTGGAAGCGTTCGTTAAAATAATCTCCGAAAATCAGCACCCGATGGATTCTCTCAAGCCATTTCTCGCTGCGACTGCGGATCCATTAACCGTTCGTTAAACGGCAGTCTTATTCACCGCAATCAGGTCGACCGTCTCACACCTCATGAATGGTAGCGAGCAACTCGCTACGTAACCCATTGCATGAGGTGCTGATAACTCACAGAACGAGCAATGACTATCGATCGAAGTGAAGCGTTGCCTTGATAACTACTTCGTCGTTGATCTTGCCCTTGCCGTAGTTCATGCCCCACTTGGTGCGGTCCAACTTGAAGTCCGCTTCGAGAATGAGTTCGCTATCGCTGAGCGATGCGTGGCAAGGAACGCGGAGCTCAGACGTCTTGTCGAGCATCGTCAGCTTGCCGATCAAGGTTGGGGAGTCCGAACCAACTCCCTCCATGCCGGTCATTTCGAAGGTGATCTTCGGATATTTTTTGGCATCGAAGAAATCAGGAGCCTTGAGGTGATCGGTCAGCTTCGCGTCATCGGACCACATGCTAGTCGTGTCGATCTCGACCTTTAGCTTGCTCTGGTCTGGAGCTTCGAGGTTGGCATCACATTCAACTTTAAACTCTTTGAATCCTCCTTTGTGGTCGACCTTTTTACCGTCTTCCATTTTGCTACCCACGAAATCGATCTTGGATTGCTCCTTGTTGAGTTTCAGCTTTTCCGCGAACGCAGGGGATACAAGAAATGCAACAACGGCAATCGTAGCAACACAGCGCATCAACATAGCAATAAGCCTCTTTCAGGTGAAATGAAACATGTGCGAACCAAAAAGCACACCAAAATTCTATCAGGAATCGCACCGTCTGGGCCATGAACGAGTGCCGGTCGATAAAATTTCATATGACAGATGATACTGTGAAATTGCCCTTCCGTGCCACTCAGGTGTCGTTTTCCCAAACGGCTAGGCTCCCAATGCAACCCCTGCCCCAATCTCGATTATCCGCGATTTCACTCTTCGTTTTCGGATGGCCCCTTTGCCTGGCATACTTCTCGGCGAACTCAACGGGAATTGCGTACGCGAACCAAAGCGACTCAACGCCTCAAGCCGCGAGCACTGTGGAAGATGTCAGGGCCCTCATGCAGGCCGGGGAATACGAACAGGCAATCGCGGCAGCCAAGAAGCAAGTAGACAAGCGTGTCTGGAATGAATCTTGGCCCCGTTTGCTTATTGAAGGCTACTTGACCGTCGGAGACTATGATCGGGCGCGATCCGAATATGAACTGGCGATCGAGCGGTTCAGCGACAGCATCCCCCTCCGCTTGCTCGGCGTGCAGGTTTATCGCATGACCAACAACGCTCCACAAGCCGAGAAGCAACTCGACGAGATTGAAACATTGTTGCGGCAATCTCCCTGGCGA
The DNA here is from genome assembly GCA_018970165.1 of Planctomycetota bacterium. Classification (GTDB taxonomy): domain Bacteria; phylum Planctomycetota; class Planctomycetia; order Pirellulales; family Pirellulaceae; genus JBKCUI01. The sequence continues at coordinate 25,443 of JAGWWZ010000032.1, forward strand.
TATTCGAACCGAAGCAACTTGGTTCCCGTGGGAGAATTCTACCTGATGCGCGGCGAGGATCCGAAGCAGGTTTTGAAAATCTGCTTCGATCAAGCGGTGAAATTGGATCCGAAGAATGTCGATGCCCATGTTGCAACCGCTCGCATGGCGCTGTCGAAAAATGATGCTCAAGTTGCCGCACAGTCACTCGATAAAGCTCTCGCGCTGGCCCCTAAGGATCCAGAGGTTTTGTATCTCGCCGCCAAAGCTTGGAATGAAACAGAGCGGGGACGTAAAGAGGGGTTCCTCCAGCGTTCGCTCGAGTCGAACCCACGCTTTGTACCCAGCCTCCTTTACGCGGCCGAAAAGCAAATGGATTCCGAGCGCTACGAAGCGGCTCGCGAAATCCTCAATCGAGTCGAGGCGATTCAATCGCGCAACCCAATTCTTTGGTCACTCCGCGCCGCGATCGCTCATCTTACGGGTGACTACGAACTGGAAGGGAACGCGCGTCGAACGGCGCTCGAACGATGGAACCTCAATCCGGAAGTTGACCATACGATCGGTCGGCATTTGTCCTTGCATTATCGTTTCGAAGAAGGAGCGGAATATCAGCGGCGTTCCCTTGCGATGGCCCCCAACTACGCGCCCGCTCGCACCCAGTTAGCACAGGATCTCCTGCGATTGGGTAGGACCGAGGAGGGGTGGTCGCTCGTTGACGGCATTCGGCAATCGGATCCCTACGATGTATCGATCTACAATCTGAAACAACTGCAGGCCAAGCTTGCGAAGTTCACAACTCTGGAGGCGCCCGGTTTTGTGGTACGAATGGATACGAAAGAGGCTGAGATTTACGGTGATGATGTGATGTTGCTCTTGAGGCAGGCACGCGAAACCCTGGTCCCAAAGTATCGCGCTGAGCTTCAAGAGCCGATTTTCGTGGAGATCTTCCCGCGACAACAAGAGTTCGCGATTCGCACCTTTGGCATGCCCGGTGGCGAAGGATTCCTCGGGGTTTGTTTCGGACGACTGATCACAGCAAACTCACCCGCAGCACTTCAAGTCGATTCAAACTGGCGATCAGTACTGTGGCACGAGTACTGTCACGTGGTTACGTTACAAAAAACCAAAAACAAAATGCCTCGCTGGCTCTCTGAAGGTATCTCGGTCTACGAAGAACGTCAACGCGACCCGGCATGGGGCGAGCAAATCAATCCCACCTATCGGGAAATGTTGCTGGCCGACGACATGGTTCCCATCAGTCGCTTAAGCGGCGCGTTTCTCAATCCGAAATCGCCGTTGCATTTGCAGTTCGCGTACTTCGCTTCCTCGCTAGCCGTGGAATTCTGGATCGAGCGATTTGAAATGAAGGGGCTACAAAAACTACTGGAAGACCTGTCGATCGGCATGCGGCAAGAAGAGGCGCTCGCACGGCTGCCGGGATCGCTGGAGATTCTCGACCAAGAGTTTCTGGAGTTCGTGCGAGACAAAGCAAGGCAAATGGCACCCAGTGCCGACTTTGCACCTCTGCCCAAAGATCCATCACTAGACTTGCAAAGTTGGCTCGCGGAACATCCCAATTCCTATTTTGGAAACCGTCAAGCCTTAGAGATGTCGATGAAGTCCAAGGACTGGGGCTCTGCACGCAAGATTGCCGACCACCTCATCGCTCTCTGGCCGGACGATTCCTCCAACGAAGGGATCTACTGGAAGCTTGCGGTCATCTGCAGGGAACTCGGAGATCACGATGCAGAATACAACGCGCTGATCGAACTCTCCCGTCGAGCGTCCTCGCCCCGCGAAGGACTGCTGCGAGTTACCGAATTGGCCAAGGACCGACAATCGAAGACGATGCTTCGGACCAGCGATATCCTGCAAGGGGTCGACCCGATGTCTGACGCTGTGCAGGAGCTCCGAAGCTTCGCTGCGGAACAAACCGAGGATCCCTATACGGCAAGAAACGCTCTTCGTGCCCTTCTCGCATTGGACCCCATCGACCCCGCATCTGTGTTATACCGCTTAGCGCGATCATCCCTTAAGCTCAATGACAAGAAACAGGCCAAACGCTATTGTCTCCAATCGCTCGAAGAGTCTCCGCGATTTATCGATGCACTCGATCTGTTGCTGGAACTGCGGGACTCGGCGAATGATAAGCCGCTCCCTGACAATAGGTGATTCTCCTTCGTCCTTGCAACGCCGCAATCGCGAATGGAACTCAGTTTTTGGCAAGCTCCATCAGAAGTTGCACCAATTCCTGATGGGTTTTCTCGCCTGCACCCACGAACACTTTGAGAATCGTTCCATCCCGATCGATGACGACGGTTTGCGGAATCGCTTGTACCGCATACTGTTTGGCAAAGGAGCCTTCGGTATCCAATGCCACAGTGGGAACCAACTCGAGCCGTTCGAGCAAAGTGCGAACGCGATCCTCGGATTCCTCGATATTGACAAAGACAGCCTCAACTCCCGCGTCGGTAAACTGTCGCGATATTTGGTGAATACGAGGCATGCTTTGAATGCATGGACCGCACCAAGATGCCCAAAAATCAAGGATCAGCACTTTTCCTCGATAATCCGCAATCCGGAATGGCGTTCCATCCAGCTTCAGTAAATCCTGCCCGGGCGCGGGCTTACCGACGAGTCGATCCTGTGCCGTATCCACCGGTGCATCGCTTTGTTCCGAAGTCCCCTCGGTGACGAACTTGGGGTCGGGCGCATTCTGCAATTTCCATTTTCCAAACCTGCTGCGTGACATATCGATTCGAATCGATCGCCCTAAGGTGAGTCGAGCGATTTTATCCCACGGGAGAGTGCATGGTCCCAACATAGGATGATCCCCAACCAACTCGTCGGGAGTGACGGAATGGGGCGAAATCGAAATGCGCGATCCTTGCTCGAGCAACACCTGGTACAAGCCGTCCATCGCGCTCGATTCCTTCCCATCGACCGATTCTTCACCTCCATCTTGTTTCGGTTCATTTGGGGCTGGCTCCAACCAAATCAATTCCGCGACGTTCTTCATCGCCAGTTTCTGTTCATCGCCTCGGACCTCAATACGAATTTCATCGCGATTGAAGGAGACAAGTCTGCCTCGCACGATATCGCCGTCTCGCGAAACCACGAGATGCGTGGGAGGATTCTTGCGCTGCACCCGTGGCAACGTGAGGAGTCGAGCGCGAGCAGCACGATCGATGGCTTCCGCACCCTGATATCCGACAATGCGAATGCCTCGAATATTGGTGGCAGGAACCGCAGTGCTTTCAAACAATGTCGACTGGAACTCTAACTGCTGTTCGTCGCCCGACATGACTTTACCAGGAAAACAATCGCCGCTTGAGAGAAAGATGCTCGGTTCATCGTCTTGAAGCTCTCGACTAGGCCCCGGTTCGGGTTTGGGCATGTCGGCACGAATCACGGCCATAGGCGCAGTTCGAGCAGGCTTCTTCTCAGCTGGCTCCGGCGAGGCGGTGAACGGTTCGATCACTCCATCGGCCGCCGGATGGATGGGTGTAGCGGAAACTCCATCTTTCGGGAACCACATGAGCGTTCGTACACCTGCATCATTCACGTGGACGGAATCGACACGACCGGTGGACAGGGCATCCTCGGTCTGCAATCGCATCGCGCGCCCGGGGACTGCTACAACCTCGGCAACCGGGGGGCTGTTCATCCGAATACGAGAAACGCGTTCGACTATATTCCAAGGAATACACAAACGCCCGTTGGGGTATTCCAGGCAAAGCTCACTTGCTGAGACCTCGGACGAGTTTGTTGCAGTGCCTGAGCCACTTATTTTACCAACGGCCGGCTCGGTTAATCGAGATGAAACCGTTTCTGAGGCAAAACGCAATCCATTGTTCAGATCCACTCGCAGCAAATCCGAGCGAGATGGTCGATTAGGATCCGCGGTCTGCTTGGAGAACTCGATCCGCTCCATTTCATCGAGTGCGATACGGGTTCGTGAATCGTTAGCCGATCGGATGATGATCTCCGACGATTTGTCCGCGGCCTCGATACTGCCGACAAACGTGCCGCGACTCCGAGTCATCACCTCCGCCAGCCCTGAATCCAAATCGGCTGTGGATTCCGCAACTGCGAACGGACGATCCGAGATCCGCAGATCCCGAAGGGTTAGGACTCCCAATGCGGTATTGGTAAAGCTGAATTTATTCCGACCAACGATCCGTTCAGAAGGATTTCCTTTGATTCGGCCCAGCACGTTATCGTCCATCATGAGAACGTATGCGCCCTTGTCTGCATCGCAGAGCAATCGCAGCGCGAGACTCGACTCGCGAGGATAGGGGATCTGGACACTCATCACATCGGCATCGCGGCTGTTCTCAACCAATAGCGTTATGTTGAGCAGATTCTTGCTCTGCGGTTTCCGAACCTGCAATTCCATCCTTCTTGGTTCACCGATCGTCAACCACCAGTTCACAGTAGGCTGTTCCCAAGCAACATCGATATCGATGGTCGCCAACGAAGGAATGGCGGCCCACTGGGAGATGGTCGTGCCACTCGTGTCGGTAGCGATCTCGCCAGCTTTCAAAAACCACTTCGTTGCTTTGCCATTCTTTGGTGACGGAAGCGCTTGGTCCCAGTTCTCGGCATCCAAAACCTGAACGGGTTGACGCGAAGCAGAAAAAAGACGGAGGATGTTCTTCACCGCTGATAGAGGAATCGAGGTTTCCCCGAGTCCCATCGCATTGACTGTGACTTTCTCGGCATCGATCGATTGGATCACTCCGCTGATGGTCACGCCGGAATGTTGTTCCACTGCGAACAGATATTCATTCTCCGGGGTATCGCTTATTTGGGATGCACCATGCTTCTCGATCTTGCGGACAGCACTCCAAGGGAATTCGAGCGGTTCGAGAAAGCTCGGGCTGACCCATCGCATGGTTTCGGCTGACTTGGCGGGACCGATCTCTCCGCGGTAGATGTCTCCTCCGTCGACGCGTAAAGTCCATGCTTCACTTCGAGCGGTGGGCTCGTCGGCAAATGCACTCCCAAAGCAGATCCAAGAGACCGCCAGGAACCATCCCCAACGCGAGATGTTTGTAACCAAATCAGCAAGAAAACAATTCATCAGCGTTCGTAAATCGGCAGGAAACGAAAGTTCAAGGCGATCGACAACAGGTTCATCGCAGTAGCTACGGCGGCACCGTAGTTTCCATCAAAGTGGCCATCGCTCCGCTGCTTCTCCTTGAGTTCGCGAATCAAGCCCTTATTCCATTTGTCCCAGGCATCGATATCCGATTGGAACAAAGCCTGCGCCTTGTAGTAGGCGGTGTACTCTCCGTAGTGATCCGATGTTTCAGCGACATCACTACCGATCAGGAACGATGACGCAGCTTTGAACTCCTTCAAATCCTTGCGACCGGATACTGAGTAAACCAGCGTCGCGATGGAAACGCGTGCGGGGGAATTGTCTAGTCCACCAAGTCCACCCGTGTATGCGACTTGGCCACCGGAAGAAGTCATCGAACGAAAGTACTCCAACGCTCGATCGATCGACTTGTCTGGAACCTCGATCCCCGCATTGCGAGCGGCCAGTAAACCCATCAGCACCGAGCCGGAAACCGATGTGTCGGCATCGGTCGCATCGGGTGAATAACGCCAACCCCCAACACTGTTTTTTGATTGGCTTGTGACTGCGGTGCGGACAGCCAGTTCGAGTGCTTGGCCAATCGTCCGTCGCTTCGAATCGTCGACATTGCTTTGGATCCACAATCGCTCTTCATCGAAGGCTCCGTAAGCCTCCGCCAAGGCTAGCATCGCGAATCCATGATGGTACATGCTGGGTCCGATATAGCCGGTTTTTGGGTTCTGGTCTTCGATGATCGATCGGACTCCGCGAGTCACAGTATCCGCGTAGGTTCCATGATTTGGATCGTCACCGTAGGCCAAGAATGCCATGGTCGCGAGCCCCGTGACTCCAGGCCCTGACTCGCCGCTACTCGATTTCCATCGTCCCGTTGCATCCTGATTGTTTTGTAGCCAACCCAAACCTCGCTCGTACAATTCCCGAACCTCGCGCGAGACCGCTTGACCTTGAACCGCATTCTCTCGAGACAACGATTGCCCAACCGCCTGCGGACAAATACTCTGCAAACAAACTGCGAGTGCAAAAACCAACGTGAGTGCAAACGCCACTCGGCGCAAGCAATGCGCATGATCAGCAAGCGGAAGGCCTGATTGCGTCATTCCGGTTGATTCCAATTCATGACGGGCTGCAAATCGTTGGTGTATTCCAATGGCCTCGATAATCGAATGCGCTGGGTCTCGGTGAAGTATTCCCGCTGTTGGCTTTCCGGCATAGCTGCGAGCGTTGTCCATGATGCTTCCAGGCTAATCCAAGCGGCAGGATTTGCATCGGCGATCTTCTCCAAAATGCCGAGCTGCTTGCTGTCCAAACCGAGAACTCGTGACACCTTGAGCAACGTTTCCAGGCGCTGCACGCGATTGTTGTACTCCGCCCGTTGCCGCTGATCGTTGCTGATGATCTCCTGATGATCCTCCGATAGATTGCTATGGAGTACTTTTTCCCAAAGGGCCTTGTTGCGATTCTCTTGGCCGGGAGGTCCCCACTGAGCAGTCTGCTGAAAGGGACTGATCAAGGCCCAAAGCTTTTGATAGAAGTCTTGATACTGCTGCTGAGTTGGTCGTCGCGGAGCTTCGGAGACCAGTGCGGTGATATCGGCATCGAGTCTCTGGAATTCCAAGTCGGCCGTTGCGTTGACTTTGATTCTCACGTCTTCAGAGATGCCGCAAAGTTGTTCGATGCGATTGAGGGTTTTGCGGACTCGCCGTCGCAGGGATTGCTCAAACGTCGCTCGGGTTCCTCCAAGGGACCCGTACGCCATTTCCAACCATCGCTCCGGCTCCATTTCGAATTGCATCATCGGGGGATCCCCTCCCCTTTTCGGATCTGGATCCTCAACCGCTTCAGGCTGATTTCGATTGAGGGCGTTTGGAATCTTTCCCTTTTGTTGGGCAATTGAGGGATGAGCTAGGATGACCGCGATCACCAAGATCGAAGCCAGGGGACATGGAACCTGGGGCAATAACCGGAATGAAAGCAGAGTCCTCATCGCCGAGGATCCCGGTCGGGGACGAATATTTTTGGTGCGACTTCAAAAAGTAGCATGTTTCGGTCGGCTGGTTCGGAAGGCTCAACTTTATCCAAAGGAATCTCCTCCGAACTCGAGATCGAACCGATCTTGAATCGCTCATCGAGACGAAGTGTTGGCATGTCGACAAAACCACCTCCCATGAAGTGCACGGTCGATTGCGATGCTCGGTCTGTACCTGCAGTCCGTTGCGATTCGCTCAGCACTTTGCTAATCCAAGCAAACTTGGTCTCGGGGAGAGTTCCGGTGCGATACATACTCCACCACGAATCCTTCCATCGCTCTAGCGTAATCTTCTCAACCTCATCCATTTGAGCATGGGTCAGTCCGTATTTCCGTTCGCAATCCATGACCATTCTCCCGATCACGATCCGTTTGCGATACGCGAGACGCACATCGATTTCTTGCTCCCATTTTTCATACTGTTCGTCGGACAGCGCATCCCGCACCCAAATCTGGATGAGTCGTTCGACCCGCGACTCGAAGTCCGCATTGATTGGTTGGTTCTGCGATTCGGCATAGGCGCGAATCGTGTTGGTAAGCCGACTCTTCCATTCCCTCTCTGCGACATCCACCAGGGCTTGTGCTTCTTGGGTTGATGGCTTGCAGATCCGTTCGACATTATTGAACTCGTTCTGGATAAATCCTCGAACCCAGCGCTGAGCGGTTTCCGCCCGCCCATCCGCACCGGCCATCACACCCCCGAGAGCGACATTGAACTGCACATCCCCTTCACCGACGATCTGGACTTGCACTTCCTGAGCATCGACCGAACCGGCAACGAGGCAACCCATCGCCCAAGCAGCAAAAAGGAGCCGCGTCGCTATTCGTGGTCTGAACAAGTCGGTGCGCCGAAGTCTCATGGCGATTTCCTTCGTTCCACACGATCGAAGTACTGGTCGAGCCCATGACGGAACTCTTCCGGTATATCGGATTCGGTCTTTCCACTCGATTGTTCGACGCCCCGATCCGGTCGGACTTGTTTTTCATTGATGCCAGGACCGATCAGACTGATAGCAGCATCGACCGTATCGCCGCTTCCTCCGCCACCTGGCGAACTTCCACCTCCGCCACCGCTTTTGGGATTGATGCGTTTGCTCTGCAAAAGCAGTTCAATGGCTTCGGTTTCGGCTGCGATTGCGGGCCGTCCGGTATCGGGTTGGCGAAGTATCTTCACTGCGTCCTGCATGACGAGGTCGACTTGATCCATCAGTCCGATCTCTTTTCCAAATTCCTCTTCCGCGTTTGGCAGTGCACGAATCTTTTCGCCGACCGCTTCCACTCGATCGCGCAGACTGGATTGTGTTTTGGCCAACTCATCGGCAGCTTCGGTATATCGTTCCAGCGAGTCGGCTTCCCTTGATTGTTCGACGACGCGGGTCCGATCGCGGAGGTTCATTTCCGATTCGAGGATCTGCATGACTTCCAGGACAATCGAGGGGGGCAACGAGCTTTTTGATTTGCCTCCAGGGCATCTTCCTTGGCTCGCCGGATCGACAAGATCTTCGGCCCAGCGATCGAAGGTATCGGACCAATATTCTGCGTCCGCGATCGCGATCCCTTGCTGATCGATTACTTGAGACGACAGCGTACGAAGACCGGCGAGTGGATCTTCTTTACGTATGTCCTCGAGAACATCGCGGAACTTGATCATCGGTCGTCGTTCGTTAAAGGATTCCAGATCATCGATGATTTCGCCCACGGAATTGACTGCGGCGGTTTCTCGCGAGGCGAGCGATTCGAGGATAGCGCGATCCTCCGAATCGATACGCTTGGCTCGCTTGCCGAACGTATTGGGCAGGGTGCGATTGGTAGCATCGGCTACGCTGAGTTGTTCTCTCGCGGCGGCCTTGAATCGCTTGACCAGCGTGCTTCCTTCGAGATTCGCCATGATGCCGTTCAATTCCTCTGCGACTTTTTCAAATTCTGCTAGGAGTGCCGTTTGCTCTTCCACCGCTTTTTCCATCGCTTCGTCGGCACTCGTCTCTTCGTCCTCTGGGGATTGCTGCTGATCGTTCGATTTGCCGTTTCCGGCGAGCGTGGTGGTTGGCAATCGCAATGAGCCAGCACTCGGTTTCTTCTTTCCATTTTCGCTGGCTAGAGCGTTATCCACAGGTTGTTGCGATGACTCCTGGTCCACAACTCTGGGTGCCGATGGCTTGGCAGGCTTATCGGGATCGTTGGTTTCCTCGGATGCAGATCCCTCGGATTCATCGCGATTGGAACCAGCCATTTTTGCCCCTTTGGCTCCATTGGAAGCGGCGGCCGCCTTGGCTGATTTCGCGGTCTGCTTGAGCAAATCGGCAACCGACGGCATGCGATTGGCTGCGATGTCATTGAGGATGCGTTGCATTTCCGCCCATTTTTCAAGGTGTCCGACGCCGATCTCCGGATTGCGGGCTGCCTGGCGGATCAAGTCGGCACCTTTTTGATTGAGGCCGCTCAGTCGACGCGCATTGGCTTGTTCCGCGGCAGCTTGTTGTTCAATTTGATTTCGCACTTCGTCTCGGGCGAGGTCATCTGCAGAGTACTCTCGCAATTTCTTGTTGTTCTCGAGCAATTGCAGTTCACGATCTCGGACTTCGAGCGCTTCGCGTTGCCAACGATTGAGTTGTTGCAAAACCCATATCGCATGATCGTTCGCGTTCAAAATATAGAGCAGGATAGGCGAGGTGTAGATCCGTCCGCGATTGGGGAAATAGTCTTCGGCAAAGAGTCGAAGCTCGATCGGTTGCGGCGGGATCTTCAGTGCAGTCGCTTGGAATACAGCATCCGCATCGAGCGTCTCTGCATTCGGATTCCCGGACACGAGCTTCCATTCTCCTCGGATCGGATCGGGCACGGACGCACCCTCTGCCGTTTGCCATTCCATACCTACCTCGCGCACTCCGAAGTCGTCGCTGGAACGCGCTCGAAAAACGATCTGCTCCGAATCGAGAATCACTTTGGTCCGCGGCAAACCGTCCGCAAAGATGGTCGGAGGCTCATCGGGAATGGCCTGTACCTGGAGCGAGAACGGAACCTTGCCCGTCAATCCATTGGTATCTCGCCAGCGGAGTTCATGGGTCTGTGTTTCAGCGATCGGCATGCCATCGTGTTCAAAGATATTCTCACGATGTGGCAGTCGACGATTATCGAGGAGAACTTCGCTCGTTTCGCGATTGATCTTGCCGCTCAACGAAACCATCGAGCCAGCGACAACGTTGACGGCACCACTGCGAGCGTCGAGTTGCAATCGGTCTGAGCGGCCCAAGTATTCCGGTAACAAGACATCCGCCTTGAGTTCCGTGAGTTGAGGTCGAAGCATCGGTTCGACCGATACCGATGGCGTAGCATCTCCCACCCTCAGTTTCATTCGCAAAGGTTCGATTTGCGGAGGGAGTTCGAATTGGTAATCGTTGTTTTGCAGAGGTGATGGAATGGGTTCCTGACCTCGGATGGTGAGCGACGCGGTTTGCGGACGCCAGGGTGTGGACGAAGTCAGCGCTACTTTCATGGCAACCGGTTCGCCGTGAGGAACGATCCAGGGATCCGGCAGTTTCTCGATTTGTGCGAAGGTGTAACGCGGAGTGTTCGACCAGGGTTGCGAGAAACGTTGCCACGCGTTCCAGGCAGCCATCGGATAACTCATCGCTGCAAACGCGAGAACTACTAAGGTTGCGTTAGCGATCGACCACCAACTCCCAGGGTGTGCGTCCGGCGCTGATTCGCGAAGGTTTCTGCGACTGGTTTCGGACGCTACTTGCTCAAGGGCCGCGCGGCACAAGCCTGGCGAGCGTGATTGCTCGTTGGGGTTGCCAGCCAATTCGATCGCACCGAGCAAGGCATCGCCGAACTGAGGCGACTTGCGAGCGATCAAA
>JAGWWZ010000204.1 GCA_018970165.1 Planctomycetota bacterium
AGAGTCTCGCACGCCGTCGATGCTAGTGGAGGTGCTGCATCGTTTTCCCGAGAGAATTACTGCAGCAGCATCAGCGCGTCCTTGGTTGAGATCCTTAGACGTTACCGACGAAAAGCACATAGAGTATCTGCTCAGGGAAGAGGAATACGCACAGAGGTTAGCCGATGAGGAATACTGGAAGCCGCTCAAAGCGGAACTGGAAACACTTCGACTGAACCGGCAACGCCGTACTTAGTTGCTAATTGGTTCGGCTCAATGATCACCTAGAACATTTTCTGTCAGCTGCCGAGAAATACCCCCCAGTTGCTAGTCAACGAAACCGCCTCCATTCGCCTTCGGCGAATAGAGAGTAGACAGGAGAAAAGAGAGTAGACAGGAGAAAGTAGAGAGTAGAAAGATTCGAGACCTAGAGATTGTCTAGGGCAAACAATCATTCATCACCGCTCAACTTTCTCCTGGTCTACTCGGTCTACTTTCTACCCACTACTCTCCTTCGGCTGTCAGGTTGGTCGGTCTCACGTTCCAAACGCTATTGGCTTCATGTCCAACCCTGCGTGGAAGATCGTTCGGTTGAAATCTAGGTTTCAATCGCTCGTGGATGTCCTTCGGGTTCTGCACTCTCTTGATATTCCATCCTCGCTCGACTCCGGAGGGAGGCAGGAACGCCGAGCGCAATCCTTATCGGCTCGTGTACAATCTTGAACAATGGCTCGATTTCGACGCGACACACCGGATCCTAGTTTCCCACACGATCCCCACCGAATGCATCCTTTCATGGCTAGTGAGAATCCACCTTTCAAAACGGCTGCTGCTGCTGTGATACTGCTGTTCTCAGCCTTGATTTCGGCATCGCAATGCTATGGTCAAAATACGCCGTCCACCGCGAGCACTGAGGATGTGGATTTCTTCGAAACGCGAATCCGCCCTCTTCTGATAACTCATTGTTTAGAGTGCCATTCGGATGCCTCAGCAAAGACGAGCGGTGGATTGGCCTTGGATACCCGCCAAGGCTGGCAGCGGGGGAGCGATAGCGGGCACGTGATCGTTCCGGGGAAACCCGATGAGAGCCTCTTGATCGCCGCCATTCGGCGTCATGACGGTGTGAGCGCGATGCCGCCTGATGAAGGGGGCAAACCTCTTTCCCAGCAAGAAATCGAAGACATGGTGACTTGGATTGCGAGAGGTGCAGCAGATCCACGCACCCGCTCCGAACACGTGGCAGGCATGTCCTTGGAGACTGCGAAATCATGGTGGGCCTTCCAACCGTTAACTCATCCGGTACCACCTACCATCGCGAATCCGGACCTCGCTTTCAATCCGATCGACAACTTCATCGTGAAACAACTCGCGGATCACGGCATTGAGCCTTTAGCGGTTGCCGACAAACGAACGTGGATTCGAAGAGCAACACTGGACTTAACGGGGCTCGCTCCGACGAGCGAAGAAATCGAATCGTTTCTCAACGATTCATCGGACGAGGCGTTTGCCACCGTGATCGATCGACTCCTCGCATCACCAGCGTATGGTGAACGATGGGGACGCCACTGGCTGGATGTGGCAAGGTATGCGGACACTGCCGGGGATGGGGCCGATTACCCTGTTCGCGAGGCCTCGAAATACCGTGACTGGGTTGTACGTGCGTTCCAATCCAACATGCCATGGAACGAGTTCTTGCGCCAGCAAATCGCAGGTGATATTTATGCCAAGGACCACCCGGACTCTCACTACGGAGATCGAGTCACCGCGACCGGGTTCTTGGCGATTGGCAAACGGTATGGATACAGCCCATCTCCCGATTTTCAACATCTCGATTTTGCAGATGTGATCGATTCCGTAGGACGCTCCGTACTGGGACTTTCTATAGGGTGCGCGAGGTGCCACGATCACAAATACGATCCTATTACCATTCAGGACTACTATGGTCTCTACGGAATACTCCAGAGCACCCAGTGGGCATTCCCAGGTGGCGAGGAACACAAACGTCCTGCGAATTTTCCTCCGTTAATTCCACCCGCAGAAGTCCAGGAGCGTGAACGCATCAAAGCGGATCGGCTCACGGAACTTGATCGAAAGATCTCCGAAAGCCAGTTGTCGCGATTGGCCAACGATCCGAGGTTTCGAGCGGGTGGCATCGACCTGGATCTGGAATCCCAGGAGTTGGAAAAGCCCCCCGGTAAACCGTGGTTGTCCGCCGGCCCCAGCGCAGTTTGCGCACCCGCCCAGAGTCCCTTTCAGCATATTTTCGGCGAAGGCACACGCGGCGTGCGGCTGGGCCATGGAACGCCCCACGAAGGACTTCGCTACGTATTCGAAAAACGCGTGACTCCCTCCGACGGCAACAATGTCCACTTTGCGATCGACTTCCGCTCCCTGAGTTCGAACTCTGGTACCCCGCCCACGTCCGATAAAGCAACTCCGAGCGAAAACGGCTCCTGTAGATTCTACCTCGGGCGTGGCGTCATCGAATCGACGGCGATCGAATGCAGTATCTCCGCCAACGAGTTTGCGATGAAAGAAAACAGTAACTGGCGTGTAGTCGCTCCACTTGAACCCGACCGTTGGTATCACCTTCAACTGTCGATCGATCGCGAGACAAAGACGATCTCTGGAACGATAGAATCGTCTGATCAAAGCTTTGCTGTAAATCATGTGCCGGTCCCATCAACGTGGGATGAGATCCTCGACACGTTTATTTGTGATGGATTTGGCCATCGCGAAGGTACCGTTATCGCTCGGGATCTCGATAACCTCGCACTGCAAACGACTCCGCTTCCTCGCAAAGGGGACCAACCTCTGCCACGGATCGCTGAATCTGCTGAGTCAAAAACTCGATTGGCAGACCTGGATCAACAGTTAGCCCAACTTCAGCAGGAGCGTGCGCGATTAGTATCATCCGAGATCTATCCCGTTGCCTATGGCGTGAGCGATGGAAAACCCGTCGACGCAAAAATCCAACTGCGTGGGGACCCCGATAAATTGTCCGAGCTTGCCCCACGTCGATTCCTGGAAATATTCGGTGGCTCACCCATCTCCCATCCAGAATCCGAGAGCGGTCGGAGGGATCTGGCCCATTGGTTGACAGGCCCATCCAATCCGTTGACGCCACGCGTCTGGGTCAATCGAGTTTGGCATTGGCATTTCGGTCGTGGCCTCGTAGCGACTACAAGTGATTTCGGCGCACGAGGCGAACCACCAACGCATCCAGCGCTTCTCGATTGGCTTGCCAGCGAGTTTGTTGCTTCAGGATGGGATGTCCACGCGTTGCACCGAACGATCATGCTTTCGAGAACCTATCGCCTATCCAGCGCCACGCACTCCGAAGGGAGCCAATCGGGGGCGATCTCCCATGCAAGCGAAATCGATCCCGGCAATCGCAATCTGTGGCGATTCGCACGAAGACCCTTGGATGCGGAATCGATCCGAGATTGCATGCTCCAAGTAAGCGGCCTTCTCGATCCAAGGATCCCAACGGAGCACCCGTTCCCGCCGGTGGATAGCTGGGGGTTCACGATCCACAATCCATTCCACGCCGTCTATGAAAGCGATCATCGCTCCATTTACTTGATGAGCCAACGCAATCGACGGCATCCCTATCTCTCCCTTTTCGACAGCGCCGATCCGAATCTTAGCGTTGCAGAAAGATCGTCCACGACCACTCCGACACAATCGTTGTTTTTGATGAACTCCCCTTTTGTGCACAGGGTCTCTGCAGCACTTGCGAAGCAAATCCTCGCTCGCTCCGAAGACCAATCGAGCCGCATTCGCTGGGTTTATGAAAAGGCCCTAGGTCGCAGCGCAACCGATCGCGACATCGATCGCGGTTTGAGATTTATTGAAAACTATCGCGGAGCAGCTGGCCAAGTCGATTCCGATGCCGCTTGGTCCGCTTACGCGCGAGTCATACTGACGAGCAACCTCTTTCTTTTCTTGGAGTAGCTCAACGGTGCCAAATTCGATCCTGCCGGCATGGAGTAACGATCCTATTCGCCCCAATAGCCCAACCCAAAAGCTTCTTTCGCGACGAGCGTTCACCGGTCGCGGGTTAGCTGGGATCGCAACAACGAGTCTTCTTGCTGGTTCGCTACATGCCGATGGATTTGCAGAAGGGATCGCTGGGGGGATCAATCCGCTCGCACCCCACGCAGGACATTTTCCGCCAACAGCAGATCGGGTGATCTTCATCTACTCGACGGGTGGTGTTTCGCACGTTGATACATGGGATTACAAACCGCAACTGACGGCTGATCATGGAAAGAAGATTACCGCGTCGCGATGGCTGAACAAGCCCGGTGCTTTCGAGCGATTTCTGATCAAGTCCCGATGGTCGTTCCAGCAGTACGGGCAATCCGGGATCTGGGCCAGCCAACTCTTTCCACATCTCGGGAGCATTGCGGATGATCTTTGCATTTTGAATGCGATGCACTGCGATAGCGATGGGCATGATAAAGGAACCTTAGCGGCACACACGGGCTCCGCACAATTTGCCCGGCCCAGTCACGGTGCATGGGTCAGCTATGGGCTGGGAACCATCAATCAGAACCTCCCGTCGTTCGTCATCCTTGCACCGCATGCACCTTATGCCGGAGCTCAAACCTGGGGGAGTGATTTCCTACCCGGATGCCATCAAGGGACCCACGTGGTCCCTGGCAAAGTCCCTCTTCCGAACTTGACATCGCAATCGGTCTCCCTGGAACGCCAGCGAATGGAACTCGATTTGCTCGCTCAGATCAATCGGGAGCAGGAAGCCGAAAGCCCCCTCGATACCGCGCTCGAAGCACGTATCCGTTCGTTTGAAACCGCGTTCGGTATGCAGCGTGAGGCCCCGGAAGCCTTTGACCTAAGCAGCGAATCGCCGGAGACACTCCGTCTCTACGGGCTGGACGCGGGCGCTACTACCGGCTTTGGTTGGCAGTGCATCATCGCCCGACGGTTGGCAGAGCGTGGCGTACGGTTCCTCGAATTGATCGACACAGGCTCCAACAGCGCCGAAAACTGGGACTCGCACGGCAACATGAGCGATCACGAGAAACTGGCCAAAGCCATCGACCAGCCGATTGCGGGTTTGATCACCGATCTCAAACGCCGAGGGATGCTCGACCGTACCTTGGTGGTTTGGACCACTGAGTTTGGGCGCACACCGTTTCACCAAACTGCAGATCATCCGGGGCGTGAGCACCACAATCTCGTTTTCACCTCTTGGATGGCGGGCGGTGGTATTCGACGAGGAATCGTCCATGGAAAATCGGACGAGCATGGCATCCTCCCTGCGGAGGGATCGGTCCACACGCACGATCTGCACGCGACCATGCTGCACTGCCTAGGGCTCGATCATGAGCGCTTGACGTACCGGCATGCAGGCCGGGATTACCGGCTCACCGATGTCGCAGGAAAAGTGGTTCGTGAGATACTTGCATAATTAGGTCCCGTGCTCAACGAGGGACTTGATCGATTTCTCGCTTATGAGGAGCACCCGAACGTACGTTCGTGAGAACGGACCCAAGCTATGATTAATAAGCCTATCGTCTTAGTAACGAAGAACGATGTGAACAACGAGAACGACGGATCTTCTGGTGCCGTACAAATCGATGGCCCGTTTGTCACTGGCAAGGACTAAGACGCTGCCGAACTCGTCATTCAGAAAATTCTGGACCAAATTCCTTGAACCCATCAACCCACCCGGGAACGCATGGTAGGAAGCACCGGTTACCACGCGAGCAACGTCCGTTTACAATGCCTCTGATAGCTGACGAGTGCGACGTTCAAATCGCCCAGCACATCCTTTCCACTTCCAAGCAAACGATGACGGCAACAATGCAATCGATAACGATCACGATGCCAGACGACTTTCACTTGCATGTTCGCGATGGCGAACTGATGCGACTCGTCGTACCGCATACCGCTCGGCGGTTTGCTCGCGCGATCATCATGCCAAACTTGGTACCCCCGATCGTTTCCACGGAGCTTGCAAGGCAATATCGAGACCGCATTCTCGCAGCGGTTCCCAGTGACGCCAGCTTCGAGCCTTTGATGACGTTGTACCTCACCGAGCAAACACCGGCAGCTGAAATCGCGGTTGCCAAGGCGAGTGGTTTTGTACGCGCCGTGAAGTGGTATCCTGCGGGTGCGACCACCAATTCGCACCATGGTGTGCAAAACATTGAAAAGTGCTTTGAGGTGCTCGAAACGATGCAACAGCACGACTTGCCACTGCTCGTACATCCCGAAACGACGGACCCAGCCGTCGACACGTTTGACCGCGAAGCCGTCTTCATTGATCGTATTTTGGCGCCAGTCATCCGGCGTTTTCCGAATCTGCGAGTGGTGCTGGAGCACGTGACGACTCAGCAAGGGGTGCAATTTGTTCAAGATGCATCGTCGCGGGTGGCGGCGACCATCACGGCGCATCACTGTTTGCTCAATCGAGTCGCCTTGTTTGAAGGTGGACTGCGTCCGCATCATTACTGTTTGCCGATTTTGAAGCGAGAAGAGCACCGCGCAGCACTCGCTCAAGCGGCAACGAGCGGACATCCGAGGTTCTTTCTCGGCACCGATAGTGCACCGCATTCCCGAACGGCCAAGGAAGCCGCCTGTGGTTGCGCGGGTATCTACACCGCGCATGCCGCGATCGAACTGTATGCGGAAGTCTTCGACCGCCTTGGAGCCTTAGACAAACTCGAGGCGTTTTCGAGCTGCCACGGTGCCGACTTTTACGGTTTGCCGAGAAACAAAACCAAGATCACGTTGGAACGCACTCCCTGGCAAGTGCCAGAGTCGTTTTCATTTGGCACGGACACCATCGTGCCCTTCCGCGCTGGCGGTCAGGTGAATTTTCAAATAGTCAACGGAAGTGCAATTCCGGGTGAAGTCAACGCGTAAGAGAGCATCGTACCTTGCGTTCAAGATATTGCTGGATTTGACATTCCGGTGCACGATTCCTT
>JAGWWZ010000033.1 GCA_018970165.1 Planctomycetota bacterium
CTCTGGAGTGCCTGCGGTGGTCCATGCAATGGCAGCAGGCATGAAGAGGGCTTCGGAGATCCCCATCGCGGCTCGCATTGCGAGCAACATCACAGCAGACACCGACAATCCCGTAGCGATCGTGACGAGACTCCACACGATGAGGCTGGCGATGATCAGCCGTCGTTTGGAAACTCGATCCGCTAAGATTCCAGCGATAGGGCAGCCAACGCCGTAAACCCAGAGAAAGAATGCACCCGTCAAACCGAGTTGCCCATCGGTCATCGACAACTCATCCTGCAGGACCGTAAACATCGCGAAGACAGCTTGGCGATCGCAGTAGTTCAAGAAGTAGGCCACCCACATCCAAGCTACCAAGATCACCGTGGCGAGGGCTGTCGGCTCCCTTTTTGGGTGCTCTCCGTTACTGACGTAGTCGCTTTGTGGCATTCTTTATCCTTCGACCAGGGTAATAGGAACGGAGAGTAGTATCAAAGAATGAGCTCTTTTGCACGCAACCAGTCGCGGGGTGAAATAAACAAGTCAGTGCGCCGAAGTGATTTTGGTTGGATCTGTGGTTTTTACGGCTAAGAGTTTCTGAAAGGATTCAACGGTCCGCCGCGCGGCGGACTCGGAGGAAGGGAGTGGGAAGACCTCGGCGCTGAGGTAGCCGGTATAGCCGATCCGCTGAAGGGCTTCCACTAGAGGCTTGGCATCCAGGTGCCCAAACCCTATCGCATGGCGATTGGTGTCGGCGAAATGAACATGACCGATTGCGGAACCCGCATGCTCGATCGCTTGGATCATGTTCGCTTCCTCGATGTTCATGTGAAACCAATCGGCCAAAATCTGCGTTCGATGCAGACCGCGAATCATGTCGGTGCCCTGCGCGAGCGTATTGCACTGGTCGGTTTCGTAGCGATTGAGCGGTTCGTAAAGGAGGCGTCCAGTGGAGTCGGATGAGTGACGATCAAGGGTCTCTAGAGATTCTCGAAGCAGGCCACGGCTCCGATCTGGCGGGCAGTCTGCGGAGGAGCGTCCCTGCATCGACCCGATGATGGCGGCGGCCTGAAACTCAACTGCGGTGTCGATCATGCGGCGCACAAAGTCGATAGCCAGCGAACGCCTTGCTTGGTTGGGATCGGCGAGAGTCAAACGCTCGACAAGCCATCCGGCTCCGGTCCCGAGGGCGGATACCTGCAACCCGAGGTTATCGACCAACGACTTGAACTCAGCCACGGGGACCGATTCCGGAGATCTCGGAAAGATTTCCACGGCATGGAAGCCAAGCTCCGAGGCAGTTTGAACGGCGGACCGCCAATCCCCATGGAAAACAAAGGGCCCCTGGCGTGCCTCCGGAACGAGTGAAACGGTGATCGAGGAACGCATAGCCCCTTACTTTCTCTGGAATTTACGTATAATTCAAGTCTTAACGCGGTCTTAACATACATCGACTAGTCGCTTACACACCAATGCGACATACTCCGACTCGAATAGTCAAAAATGTACTTTGCCAAGGGGCTTCGCGACAGCTATCCAAGCCTCGATAGGTTCTCTCCCAAGCTAGGAGTTTCTCTGTGATTTGCCACTTTCGAGCTGCGAGTCGGGTGTTGGCCGGTTCGCTTTGCACAAGTTGTTTTCTTCTGATTTCGCTAGTTGCCCAGGCCCAGGTAACGGTAGATCCACAGCTTCCAAGCTACAAGCCGGTCGCTGGGGTGTCGGGGCAACTCAAGAGTGTTGGTTCGGACACCATGAATCCGTTGATGCTTCTTTGGACCGAGAAGTTCTCCGAGTACTACAAAGGAGTCCGTTCCGAGGTGGAGGGGCAGGGATCCTCGAAAGCCATGCCGGCGTTGATTGAAGGTTCGGCGAGCTTCGGACCGATGAGCCGCGATGCCAAGGCGAACGAGATCAGCGACTTCGAGAAGAAGTATGGATACAAGCCAACCTTGCTTCCGACAGCGATCGACCTGTTGGCAGTTTATGTGCATCGCGACAATCCTTTGGATTCGGCTTCGATACCGCAGCTGGATGCGGTTTTTTCGAGCACTCGCAAGTCGGGTGGAGAGGCGATTGATCGGTGGGGTCAGTTGGGACTGACAGGCGATTTCGATTCCGCTCCAATCACTATTTTCGGTCGCAACGCGGCTTCCGGCACTTATGGTTTCTTCAAGGAGAAGGTCCTAGGCAACGGTGACTTCCGCAACACGGTTAATGAACAACCCGGCAGCACGGCCGTGATTCAATCGGTTGGCGAGAATCGATTTGCAATCGGATTTAGCGGCGTTGGATTCAAGACTTCGTCGGTCAAGATCCTGGCTCTTTCGCCTAAGACGGGTGAAAAGGCAGTGGAAGCAACTAGCGAGAACGCCTACAACGGCAAGTATCCGCTGGCGAGATACCTGTATCTCTCGGTCAATCACAAGCCTGGCACGAACCTCGATCCACTGCGTCGCGAATTCATTCGTTTCGTATTCAGCAAGGAAGGGCAGGAACTGGTGGCCAAGGAAGGTTCGTTGCCTGTCGATGCCAAGACCGCTGCCAAGGCGCTCAAGATGTTGGGAATCAATCCCTGATTTCCATCCACTTGTTGCTCGGAACAAGGCAACTGCGGAACTTCATCAGTGACCACACCGGATTCCACCGAAACGGCATCGACGGCTAGGGTGCACCGCCGCAACCGCAATTCTTCTGCGATGGTCCGGTTATCCGACCGGATCGCTAAGCATGTCATCACGATTGGTGGCATCGGCACGATTCTTGTCGTGCTGATGGTGGTGGTTGTTTTGCTAGGCAATGTCGCGCCTCTGTTTCGACAGGCCCAAGTCAAACCGATTGCCGAATTGAATATCGCCGGTCGCGTGTTGGCGTTCGGTTTGGACGAGTACAACGATCTCGCCTGGTTACTGCATGATGATCCGAAGATTAGCATCGCTTCGATCTCCGGTGGTTCTCAATCATTAAGCAGACCTCTTGCCGAATATCCTCTCTCGGCATCCTCGGGATCCTTGCCCAAGATCACTGCTGTCGCAGTCGACGCGAAAAATTTTCACTTGCTTCTCGGCTTTGAGGATGGAACGATCCGCCCTGCATCTGTTTCGGTCGAAGTTGCGTTTCGAAAGCTGTCGGATCTGCCGACCGAAACGGGGGAATCACTCAAGGCGGGAGTGGTCGTCGATAGCGGATCCATCTATCGCCTGACTGCTGGCAACTTAGTCCGACAAACGCGAGTCACTTCCGTCGATATCCAAGACCCCATCGCTGTCTTTCAAGCTCCGATCGAGTCGTTGCACTGCGTTGTTCGGAGCGATAACTCCGGCTTAGATCCATCTACCCAATGGTGGTGGGGCGCGAGCGCCGGACCACAGGTCGCTATGGGGAACCTCGAGCAGAAACCGGCGATGTTCGGAGGCGGTCTGCAAACGGAGAGCCGCGTATGGCGAAGCTTTAGCATCGACAAGCCGCAAGCGAAGGACGCAAAGAAGGTATCCGGCGTCATGGTTGCGAACCGCGGCGATTCCCTGCAATCGCTGGATGAACAGGGAGAAATCACATGGTGGTCCACGGGTGACAACGAGCAATTGAGCGTCAAGCAAAGCTACCTCACTATCACTGGCAGCGAGAGTCAAACGACTAGTTTCTCTCCGTTACTTGGAGGGGGAGCTTGGCTGATAGGTGGAGCTTCAGGGCATGTAGAGTCGGTGACTTTTGCAGCCACTGATAGTGGTCAAGAGCTGTTATCGATTCATCGTGCACCTGTAAGTCAAGGAGCGATTTCATCGATCGCGAGTGCTCCAGAGAGTCGAGTCTTTGCCACCATCGATAGTGCAGATAGGGTCTCCCTGCGTTACACAACCTCCGAAAGTCAGTTGGCTCAATGGCAGCTTCCAGCATCGAGTAACCCTGTATTCGACGAAGATAATGGCAACGATGGATCGCGTCGTCGGCGATTGATGCAGTTCAATGCGGCCGGTAACGCATTGGCTCTTTTGGATGGGGATCGATTTCGGGTTTGGGGGATCGATGCTCCATTCCCGGAGGCTTCTTGGGGAACATTCTTCTCACCAATCTGGTACGAGGGATATCCGGAACCTCGGCACATTTGGCAGAGCAGTACTGGGAGTGCCGAAGGGGAAACCAAATTCGGGATGTGGCCCCTCATTTTTGGGACTTTGAAGGGGACGTTTTACTCGTTGCTGATCGCTGCTCCGATCGCGCTATTGGCGGCTATTTTCGGGAGCGAGTTCATGAGTCGCTCATGGCGACTACGATTCAAACCGCTGATCGAATTGATGGCGAGCATACCAAGCGTGGTCCTAGGCTTCATCGGAGCGATGGTCCTGGCCCCTTTCTTGCGAGAACATTTGGCCTGGGTACTCACATCCGGCGTGATGACTTTATTGCTGTTCATCTTTGCAGCCCATCTCTGGATGCTTCTTCCTACTTCGCGATCAATTCCCTTGCAGCGCTATCGATTACCTCTGATGTTTTTGGTTCCTATTCTAGCCCTTTGGATTGCTTGGTTTATTTCCCCGGGAATCGAGGGTTGGTTGTTTGGAACCAAGATGACTGATTGGCTCGGGAATCAGATGCTCGGAGCCTGGCCCGGATGGTTTTTGTTGTCGTTGCTGCCGATGTCCTTGTTGGTGGTTTGGCTTATTGTCGGTCCGCTTCGATCCTGGATTGAGATGCTTTGGAGCGCACTCTCGCCGCGTCATCAATCCGTCGGTAGCTTGATGACCTTTTTGTTGGGTTGCGTGGCGATTCTGATGTTATCAATGCTGGCGGCAACTGTATTGACTTCGATGGGTTGGGATTCCCGTGGTAGCATCTTGGGTTCCTACCAAGAGCGAAACGCCCTGTTGGTGGGCGGTATTCTGGGATTCGCAATTATCCCCTTGATCTATACCCTCGCGGATGATGCTCTTCAGTCGGTTCCTCAGCATCTGCGGAGCGCATCGCTTGGATGCGGAGCGACGGTTTGGCAGACGACGACTCGGGTTGTGGTTCCAACAGCTATGAGTGGCTTGTTTAGCGCTTTGATGATCGGTTTCGGCAGAGCCATCGGCGAAACAATGGTTGTTCTCATGGCAGCCGGGAATACTCCATTGATGGATGTCAATCCCTTCAATGGTTATCGAACATTGTCGGCCACATTGGCAACTGAGTTACCGGAGGCTGCGCGCGGTTCGACCCATTATCACACGCTGTTTTTGGCAGCCCTATTGTTGTTCTGTTTCACTCTTATCATCAATACCTGCGCTGAGTGGGTTCGTATTCGATTTCGAAAGCGAGCCTACCAGCTATGAGTTCTTCAACGCGTCGTCAACGCAGCGGCAATCATCTGCGAGCTCAAGGTGAGCCGTTGATCTGGCTGACCGGTGGCATGTTTGCCATCGCATGCTTCATGATCATTGGTCTGCTAGGTTTCGTGCTTTATCAGGGTCTGGCCACACTCTGGCCAAGGAGCTATCTGCTCTTGGGTACTCTCGACGGCGAGTTGGTTGCGGGGGAGTATCGCGAACGCCGTTCCTATGTTTTGAGTCGACAAAATCTGGACGATTTGCTCCCCAAGAGTCGAGAAGCCGCACAATCACAATTGGACAATCGCTCTGAAGTCACAAGTCATCAGTGGTATTTGCGAACGGGAAACTTTGAAGTGATCAATCGTCACTTTCAATTTGTGCCCGAAATCTCGATCGCTTCACGCGAGCCGTTTCATCCACCTGATATTTGGCTGCTCGAGCGGCGTCAGTGGGGCAACCTCTACGGTTTTCCGAAGAAGCTGTCGTGGGAACTCGAGCAAGGCGAGACCGCAATACAAGCAGTGCGATCGGCGATGATCGAAGCAGCGAAAACCAACCGACTATTCGAACGTGCCAAGAGGGAATTGGAGCAGTTGGATCGAAGGCTTTCGAATGCTAGGCTGCGGGTTCGTGAAGCGGAGTTGGCGGACGGATCCGATCTGCAACGATTGGCGGACGATGTGTTAGCAACCGCCGTCAATATTCCACGCGTCGATGATACGTTGAGCGCTCATCTCAAGCCCATCATTGAAACCGCAAGCCAGAAGGAACGAAAAGCATTAGAACACTTGGCCCGTGAGACCATTTCGGTTCAATCCCAACAGATCAGCATCAACGAGGAGCTAGCACGACTCGAACAGGAGATGCGATCTCGCTCGCTGGTCATGCAGCTACCGGTTCTCGATTTTCGAGGAGAGGTGGCTTTATCAGCTGATAGCTTTGGTTTGTCACAGACATCGTGTCCCGAACCCCTCCATACCGTTCTCGGATTGGAAGGGAAGGCGGACGACTACAAGATGAAGGTGATTCTCATCTCGGAAGGGCATTTCCTGGTTTCTTTGCAACAGTCAAACGCGATCCCTGTTTATGCGTGGGTCGATATCGCCGCATCGAAGAACACCGCAAAGATCCACGCGTTGCGCGAACATCAAGTCTTGTTGTCCGACATCGTCCGGTTGATCGAACCCAACCGATTGAGTTGGACTGGCAAACTGGGAGTCTACGGTTCTCGATGGTGGGAATTCCTCTTCGGAGAGCCTCGCGAAGCGGGTGTGGAAGGGGGAGTATTCCCAGCGATTTGGGGAACGATCGTCATGACACTGATCATGTCGATGGTCGTGATGCCGTTTGGCGTACTGGCTGCGTTATACATGCGAGAATACGCAAAAGGAGGTTGGTTGCTGAGCACGATTCGGATCAGCATCAACAACTTGGCTGGCGTGCCGAGCATCGTATACGGAGTCTTCGGTTTATCGTTTTTCTGCTATACCATCGGTGGATACATCGATGGCGGACCCGTCAAGGCGGGCTTCACTCCCTGGCCGGAAACAACATGGTTTTCCGCGCTGGCCCTGCTAGCGATCATCGGATTGGTCGCCTTCACATTATCTTTCCTCACTGGTCGTTCCAAGCCAGATGGTTCAATCGGGCGCAGGTTGCTCTCCACGGGATCGGGCCTGCTGTGGCTGGCGACTCTTGCTGGGATTGTTCTCTTGCTCGCCAAGACACCGATGTTCGATGGTTTTTATCAAGCTCAATTGCCCAACCCCACCTTTGGGAAAGGCTGTTTGTTGTGGGCAGCATGCACATTGGCGCTGTTGACTCTGCCGGTTGTGATCGTCGCGACCGAGGAAGCGCTCGCTGCGGTTCCTAACTCCCTGCGAGAGGGTTCCTATGCCTGCGGTGCGGGGAAATGGCAAACGATCGAGCGGATTGTGCTTCCGTATGCCCGACCGGGTATCATCACCGGGTTTATTCTGGCGATGGCGCGAGGGGCCGGCGAGGTGGCACCGATGATGCTCGTCGGTGCGATTCCCCTGACATCGGACCTCCCTCTCGATATGGAATTTCCGTTCCTTCATGGTTCCCGATCGTTCATGCACCTCGGTTTTCAGATTTACGCATTGGGATTTCAAAGCCAAAATAGCGAAGCGGCCAAGCCGATGGTTTTTACGGCGACGTTGCTACTGTTGACCATCGTGACCCTACTGAATTTGACCGCAATCTGGCTGCGTGCCCGATTGCGAAAACGATTCCAATCCAGCCAATTCTGATTCACCCATGAACCGACTCAAAGCGATCGCCGATGGACAAGACATCGAATCCGTGGTTCATGATGAAGTCTTGAGCCGCGAACCGGTCCTGACAATCCAGGATTTCAGTCTCTACTACGGTCGTAAACAGGCGCTGCACCATATCACCATGCCGATCGCCAAAGGATTGGTCACAGCCTTGGTCGGGCCGAGCGGGTGCGGAAAGTCCACCCTCCTCCGTTCCGTCAATCGGATGAACGACTTGATCGACTCGGTTTCGATCGAAGGGGATATGGTCCTGGGCAAAGACTCGATCTTTGCTCCCGGGGTCGACGTGATTCAATTGCGCAAACGGATGGGAATGGTGTTTCAAAAACCCAATCCGTTCCCGATGAGTATCTTCGAGAATGTTGTTTATCCATTGCGCATCGACGGCGAACGCAACAAGAGCACCCTGATGCAGGTCTGCGAACAATCGCTTCGAGGGGCGGCCCTTTGGGATGAGGTCAAGGATCGATTAGGGGAGTCTGGGTTGGGGCTCTCGGGGGGGCAGCAACAGCGATTATGTATCGCTCGCGCCATCGCTAGTGATCCAGAGGTTCTCTTGCTCGATGAACCCTGCTCCGCTCTCGATCCTATCGCAACGAGCAAAATCGAGGATTTGATTGAGAAACTCAAAGGGGACTATTCGATCCTGATCGTAACCCATAACATGCAACAGGCCTCCCGAATCAGCGACCATACTGCGTTTATGTATTTGGGACGGTTAGTGGAGATGGGACCAACATCGACCATATTCACTCGACCGAAACTGCAAGAGACCGAAGACTACATCACCGGTCGCTTTGGCTGATCGGAGGCTATTTTCTTTCTCAACAAGGGCATGCCGACGATGTCTGAATCCCCCGCGAACAATCCCATGATTCGAAATATCTGCGGAGTGCAGAGCCACGTCGACTTCGCCGATACCTCAGCAAATCTGCAACGCATGCTTCGATGGCTTGAGCATTCCGATACAGCGGGTATGGATTTAGTCGTATTCCCGGAATGCATGCTGAGTGGGTACTGCTTCTCGAGCCTTGAGGAGGCGATGCCTCACACCGAGACCGTCCCGGGGCCGGCGACCCAAGCCATCCAGAAAGTGTGCGAAGATCGCTCGATGTATGTCGCGTTTGGCCTGCTGGAGAGAGATGCGCAGGGGCGGGTATTCAATAGTTGTCCGTTGGTTGGCCCCTCGGGAGTGATCGCCAATTACCGCAAAGTCCATTTGCCCTTTTTGGGGATCGATCGCTTTGTGACCCCGGGAGACCGAGGATTCCAGGCCTTCGACGCCGGGGAGATGCGGGTCGGTATTCACATCTGCTACGACGGTTCGTTCCCTGAATCTTCGAGGTGCTTGGCTCTCGATGGCGCGGACTTGCTGATTCTCCCCACCAACTGGCCGCCGGGGGCGGAAACCTTTGCTCGTTATCTTCCGAACGCTCGGGCCCTTGAGAACAACGTCTATTTCATGAGTGTCAATCGCGTCGGAACCGAACGAGGCTTTCGATTCATCGGAAATAGCCGAATTTGCGATCCGAACGGCCTACCTATGGCTGAAGCATCTCATGAAGAAGAAGGGATCATTCGTGCCAAGATCGATTTAGGTCGCGCTCGCAACAAGAGATTGGTGCGAGTCCCCAAAGAGCATATCATCGATCGATGGGCCGATCGCCGTCCGGAGTCCTACGGTCGCATTGTGGAGCCTCATCAACTCCAACGAGACACTCAGTAAACACTCTCGTCACTGTTTCGCATCTCGACACGGAATTATCGCTGTTGCTCTGCGATAGATTTATTCCATTTCAGGGCTCACTCTGCATGACCGTCCGCAACGAGTCCTATCGGGTCGACGTTGAGTTTCGGTAGCCCGTTTCGGATCGCCCATACCGCAGCTGCTGTTCGATCTTTTGTCTTCAGTTTGCGAAGAACGTTTTGTACGTGTTCCTTCACAGTCTCCAAACTGATCCCCATGGAAGCCGATACTTCGCGATTGCTGAGACCAAAAGCCAAATGCGCGAGAACTTGGCGTTCCTTGGGTGTCAAAGTCTTAGCTTCGGATCCTTGATAGTTTGGAACGGTACAAAAATACTCTTTCGCCATCGGAATGATAGATCCGTTCGGACGATTCACTTGAGAAACGGAGTTGCAGGATTCAACAAGACGACGTGTCGGTTGCCGCTTCGTGATGTAATCCCACGCTCCGCAAGATGCTGCTCGTGCGATGTGAGTGGGATTATCGTTGTAGGTATAAAGAATCAATTTAGTACCGTCATAGCGATTGGAATGCATATGCCAGTAATCGAGCATATCATCTTTGCCGATTCGAATTTCAGAGATCAGAATGTCGATCGATTGAGAATCTAGGATCTGTTCCAATTCCAAGATCGATTGAAAACCACCCTGCCATAGAAAGCGAGCGTTCTCACAAACCATCTGAACACCCAGAAGGCAGACGGCGCTGCTGTCGATACAACTTACTCGAAGTACCATTCTTCAACCTACAATACAGCACCCGATGGGCGAAATGGGGTGTGGGACGTGATGGATGAGCGTTAACAGTTATTCAACTAGTGTTTTTCCAATCCGCATAAGTGTAACAAAAGCCATGTGGGAAAGTGTGCAGAGAAGCATTATTTTAGTAGACAGCTCGCTTCACCTCAGGGCGAAGTGACTTGCAAGCGAATCCCATCTGACCGCAACTGCAATCCGGATGCATTACTGATTCGATTCAGGATCTCATCGAACGTGGCCTGTTCAAAAACCAGATCCAATTCCTGTCGAAGGACCGATTGAGGAAGGTCCGGCATCTCGAGCTGAAGCTGTTTTTGCTTGGCCAGACTCTTCAAGATTGCCTGCAACTCGCCTCGGTAACGACCGGTGTAGCGCACATTCGAACCATCGGAAATTATGGGGTTTTTAGGTGGAGGTGCGAGCGGACGGACGAGTTCGCGATGGGCGGACACGGGTGCCACAATCATCCAACGGGTCTTTGACTCCTCGCCGACTCGCCGGACTTCGATATCGGACCAGCGACCGCGCCACTCCTGCCAACGCTCCTTCCCTAGCCTTGCAATCTCGTTCCGATATTCCCAAGGCAGACGCTCGGGCGCTACATCCTTTTTGATGGGAGCGACCGAGATACCCTCATCCCTCAACACGGGCTGCAGATCGAAATTGCTCAGCAGTCCAACGGCTGCTACCAGGGGAGAAGTTTTGTCGAGGCTCATAGCACCCCATATATCATGCTCGAGTTTGGCTGGCTCAAAATCAATCAACGGAAAGCGTTCACAGAAAGCCTGCAGGACATCGTTCGCTACAGCCCCTTCCTCCCACGAGAGAACCGTCTCTTCGATTCGCAGCCATGATCGCGGGATCTTGCTCACCGCGAGAGACCAGTATGCCGTCTCTAGATGCGCAGCTATCCCCTTGGGTACAATCATGACTACACCATCGATGTAGGCTGCATCGGCATCGATTTGTTCAGCGACTCCGGCAATCGATTCCCCAAGCGTGGTCCATGACTCGGAGAGCACAAGCTCGGTATCCTTGGGGATGCGACGATCCAACCAGACAGGCGTTGAGTAACCGATCCGCCATTGAGCAATCACATCGAGCAACGGCATGCGAAGGTTTTTTGATTGCCAATTTTTTTGAAGCGAACTGGTTAAGGCGATAGACGATGCGGTTTGATAAGGATGAGTCTCCTGCCCAAGGGCCGGGCACATGATCACGAACCACGACAGGAAGCAATAACATGCCATCCAAGTCGATGTCAGACTTACCGAGGTCGTGAATGTCAATTGCATAAACGGTAGAAAATTATGATTTCATGGAATCGATTGCGAATGGGATTCGCACCGACTACAGTGGATCCTGTCGTCACTACTTGTTGATTGTAGCACCATTCGAGATTGTTGAGAAAACCATGAGCCGACTGCCGAAGCTAGTGGAATTTTTCAACGCTTGCCTCAGCGAGCGCGGTGCCTCCGTTGCGTTTGCCGCCGTTCAGGTGGCAGCCTGGTATACCCCCGCTACGCTTTTTCGGTTGATCGGAGCGTCGAAATCCCAGGTTCGGATGGCTGCTGCGTGGGGGTTAGGACTCATCGGAGATGAAATGCACTTAAGGCCCCTCGGCCACATGTTGCGGGATGACATTCGAGGAGTCCGTTTGGCTGCCGATGAAGCCCGTCGCAGTATTTTGTTTCGCACCCAAAGTCCATGGCATCGTCGCACCGCCGAAGAGGTTGAGGATTTTTTGGCTTCTTCGGAAATGGAAAAGGCCAGTAGCCTTGCCGACCAACTCGTTGAGGAGACAGAACTGCGTTCCGATGCGTATCTTCTGCGGGCATGGGTTCGCGTTTGCAATGTACAATGGGATGCCGCGATTGAGGATTGCAAAAAGACCCTGACGATCGACCCGTTTTGCTATCGAGCCTGCGTGGCTCTCGGGCAGTGTTTCTGGCACCAGAATCGCAATGCGGCAGCCCGCGAATGCTTCTACGAGTCGATGCGATTGTATCCCGACTTCGAACCCGCTCATGTCGCCCTGAGAATGCTGTACGGTTCCAACTCGGTCGTATGAACTACCGGAATGGAACTCCGTTTGTCGGCTGATTCGCTACCGATGGCGAGGCTCCCGAGGGTCGCTCGAGCAAAGTGAATTCACCCCAGACCGGCATGTGATCCGAGATAGTCAGGGCCTCCTCCATCGAGATTCCAAACCAAGCGGCAAAGTCCAAGACTCCGCTGCGCCCTGTATACTCTGAGGTCAGCCCGGAATCGAAGATGATGTTGTCGTACAACTTCGTTTTGCGAGTATTGGTCGGCTGATTTTGAATGATCCAGAAAATGCCAGGGACCTGTGCCAAAGGGCCGAACTTAGACGGTTCGCAATTGAGATCACCCATCATCAGGACATCATCTTCGCCAGCCGTTGCCCATTCGTACTCCCGAACGCCCCGCAACACAGTGTGCATGACCGGCATCTCCAACTTCACTTCATCCGGGTCGGTATGCATATTCATCAAAGAAAAAGTAAACGGCTGATAGCCGGGGGGCACGCGGGTCACGAATCGAGCTACTAATGGTTCGCGGTGCAGCAGGTCGGCGTTGTCCTCAACGGTATACGACGCTTGAGGACTCGATAGCAGGCGATTGGTATCGTAAATGTAGCAATATTGTTCCTTGGAATTGGATCGACCCAAGCGCGGTCCCAAGATGTAATCGTATTTTGCTCCCTGAGCATTCACATACTGAAGCAGTCTTGGGATGACGGTTTGATCGATGGCGCGGACTTCTTGGATACCGACTACATCGAATTGGCGAATGATCGCTGCGATCTTTTCTGCCATGGCCCGATCTCCAACCTTCTTTTCGCCAAATGCCTGAATATTGAAACTAGCGATCAGAATGGTTTGTTGCGTGCGCTGCGGGATAGCCCCGTTATTCGAGGGTGCAACATTCGTGGAAACGAATTGCCCGGGCACACCGGATGAAGTTGCTCCGGTGGTTGGCGGTGTCGCAGTCGGCCTTGCCGATTGCCCTGCGATCGGCCCATTCTGCAGAGGGACGTTTTGTTGAGGGACGTTTTGCTGGATGGAATCTTGAATGGCGCTCGGGTCGACATCGCAGCCGACTATCAGCCCCATGCTCAAAACCAACGCCAACAAGCCCACCGCCGCCTGAAGCAATCGCTTCATCCGGTCCGGGGACGTTTGTATTTTTCCGCGTAACGCTTCCCGCACGGGAGGAAGCAGCGGACCGATTTCTCCCAAGCACCAAGCAGCTCGTTCGCGGGCGTGGAGTTCTATCGATTCGTCGCAGGCGATCGCGGCCAGACGATCCTGGAAATCGCGAGATTGCTCGCCTGACCGACCCAGCAGAGTGCAAATCCAATAGATTCGCTGCGAGCCTAGGCCCTTGAGATCCTCTTGCAAGCGACGCCCCAGTTCCTTGATCGCCGCGTCTGGAACGGTGCCGCAATTTTCGAGTGCCTCGGTTGCCTGCTCCAGTTCGGTCTCGTCCTGGCTAGTAACCTTCTCTAGCAGGAACGCCCATTGCTCCGATGCATATGCCGGGTCGGTGACGCATCGGTCCAGCGTCGTCGCGTCTTGATTTGGCATCCTGCCAATCCTTTCTGATTCCGTCGGCTTCCTTGCCGAGACTCTCAGAAGTCTTTACAAGTTTTGTAAGATGGGCACAACACGGATTCCCATTTCAGACCCCAAAGCCGAGCATCCATGAGAATCGATCTGCTAATTACCGAACTGGAGCCGGGGGGAGCGGAACGATGTTGCGTTGCCTTGGCAATATTCGCGCAGCAACGAAATCACTCGGTTCGTGTGATTTCGCTTGGCAAGCGACCCGATTCGAGCTTGGATGCATTGGTTCGCCAACTAGAAAGCCAAAACGTTCCCGTTCATTTCCTCGATGCGACCCCGCGAACCCCTCCTTGGACCGTCCGCCGACGATTGCTAGCTCTGCTTGATGTTTCACGTCCTGAGGTTGCCCAAGGCTTCCTGTGGCATGCCAATTGGATTGGGGCATCCGCTTATCACAAGTTGTCCGTCCCCTTTTGTGCCGGAGTGCGAGTCACCGAACCTCGGCGATGGCGAGCATGGTTCTCGCGCAGTTGGATCCGTAAAAGTCGCAAGATTGTTTGCGTTAGCCATGATGTCGCCCAATGGTGCCATCGCTTCGAGGGAGCACCGATGGAAAAACTGATCGTGATTCCCAATGGGATCGAACCGATCGATGTTACTCAACCCGTTGCGGATCCCCGATCCTCGCCGAAGGATCGCGTGCTGTTGTTCGTTGGAAGATTGGTAGAGCAAAAGGGAATCGATGGACTGATCCGTTGTGTTCCACGGTTGCTTCAAGCATTGCCTGAGCATCGGGTAGTGATTTTAGGGGACGGGCCACTGATGGAAACGGTGAAGAAGAGACGCGATGGCTTATCGTCGGCTGATCGCGATCGCATTTCGATTTTGGGTCGAGTGGAAAATGTGCTTGGTTGGATGCGTCATTCCGAGATACTGTTGCATCCCGCCCGCTACGAGGGGATGTCCAATGCGGTTCTCGAGGCTATGGCCCAAGGACTCGCTGTTGCGGCGTTCGATGTGGATGGGATGCAAGAACTGCTTGGTGAACAGTCAGGCGCGCAGACCGTTCCCAAGGAGGATTGGGAGGCATGGATGAAGCTAGTGATCCGTTTGGGTAGCCAGGATGAACTTCGAAACCGACTTGGTTCGGCGAATCGCAATCGTGCCGAAACACTCTTTCGATTGCAGGATCAATTAGCGAAATACTTCAATGTATGGACATCCAGTATCGATGCCAGCCGTTAGGACTTTGTCAGCAGGTTCACTTACTTGGGCTGACCCACGATAGCGATTCGTAGTTCGCGAAGTTGTTTTTCGGACACGTTGGAGGGAGCCCCCATCATCAGGTCTTCCGCTTTTTGGTTCATGGGGAAGAGGATCACTTCACGGATGTTGGGTTCATCTGCCAGCAGCATCACGATGCGATCGACTCCGGGAGCCGAACCACCGTGGGGTGGAGCGCCGAACTTGAAAGCGTTGATCATGCCACGGAACTTCTCATCCACGACGCTTTGATCGTAGCCGGCAATTTCGAAGGCCTTGTACATGATCTCGGGCTTATGGTTTCGTATCGCGCCTGAGGACAACTCGATCCCATTGCACACGATGTCGTACTGGTAGGCCAAGATCTCAAGCGGATCTTTGTTCAGGAGCGCATCCATTTCTCCCTGGGGCATCGAGAAGGGATTGTGGCTGAACACAACGCGTTGTTCGAGTTCATCCCATTCGTACATAGGGAAGTCGACGATCCAACAAAATCGGAACGCGTTCTTTTCGATCAGATCCAGTTCTTGAGCAACGCGGGTTCGAGCCAGGCCGGCGAGTTTCGCTGCGTTGCCTGGTTTGTCGCATGCAAAGAATACGCCGTCGTTGGGACCGAGCCCCATTTTGGCAACCAATTGAGCCACTCGTTCGGGGCCGAGATTCTTGGCGATACCGCCACCTTCCCCAGCTTTGAAGTTGATGTAGGCCAAGCCTGCGAATCCTTCATCGCGTGCCCACTGGTTGGTGGAGTCGAAGAAACTGCGTGCCATGGTTCCCGCCTTGGGTGCAGGGACCGCCCGAACAACCGAGCCTGCTTCGATCGCTTTGGCAAAGACCGCAAACGGTCCCCCTTGAAAGACCTCCGTTACATCGACGATCTCGAGAGGGTTGCGGAGGTCGGGTTTATCCGAACCGTAGCGGAGCATCGCGTCCTTGTAAGCGATGCGAGGGAACGGCGGAGGAGTGACGGCTCGCCCCTTGGAGAATTCATCGAAGACACCGTATAGGACCGGCTCGATGGCCGCGAACACATCTTCCTGTGTGACGAAGCTCATCTCGAAATCGAGTTGATAGAATTCGCCAGGGGAGCGATCGGCGCGGGCATCTTCATCGCGGAAGCAGGGGGCGATTTGGAAATAGCGATCGAAGCCAGCGACCATCAACAGTTGTTTGAACATCTGCGGCGCTTGGGGCAAAGCGTAGAACTTGCCATGATGCAATCGGGACGGGACGAGGAAGTCACGCGCACCCTCAGGGCTGGAGGCAGTAAGAATCGGCGTTTGGAACTCGGTAAAGCCCGCATCGATCATGCGTCGACGAAGGCTGGCGATGACCTGGCTTCGCAGAACCATGTTCGAATGCAATTTCTCTCGACGAAGATCGAGAAAACGATATTTGAGCCGAACGTCTTCGGGGTAGTCGACATTGCCTGCGACCGGCATCGGAAGTTCTGCAGACTCCGAGAGAACTTCGACGGACGAAGCACGCACCTCGATCTCGCCGGTCGGCAAGTGCGGGTTGACTTCCTTGGCACCGCGAGACTTCACTGTTCCCTGGATACAAATGACCGTTTCGAGTTTCAATGACTCAGTTACGGCGAATGCGTCGCTATCGCGATCGACGACTACCTGAGTGACCCCGTAGTGATCACGCAAGTCAACAAACAGCAGGTTGCCATGATCCCGCTTGCGATAGACCCAACCGGAGAGGCGAACGGTCTCGCCAACGTTGGAAGCTCGCAGTTGGGCACAGGAGTGGGTGCGATACGGATGCATGCTTAGGAAACTTTCGCTGCCAATCGTGCTGCTTGCTCGCGTCGCTCGAGCCAAAGGAGAACGGGACTAGCGACGAAGATCGAGCTGAATGTTCCGACGATGATTCCCGCCAGCAGACAGAACGCGAATCCGTGAATCCCTTCGCCACCCCAGATGTACATCAACAGGATTGCGATGATCGTGGTGGAGGAGGTGAGCAACGTACGACTCAGGGTTTGAGTAACGCTCTTGTTGACCATCTCTTCGGTCAGCGTGGGGGACTTGCCCTTCACTTCGCGAATGCGGTCAAAGACCACAATCGTGTCGTTCAGAGAGTAACCGATAATAGTCAGAATCGCTGCAACGATGGTCAACGAGATCTTGAAGTCTTCGATCAGCAGGAAGCCCAACGGCTTGAACAGCCAGTGGCTAATCGCCAGGAACGCGATCGTAATCAACACATCGTGAACGAGAGCGATCACTGCTGCGATGCCGTAGGAGACCTTATTAAATCGGAACCAGATGTAGATCGTGATGAAAACCAGGCTCAACAGAAGGCCTGCGATCGCACGCTGCTGCATCTCTCCAGCCACGCGTCCTTCGATTTTACTGAAGGACTGAAATACGGGCTTGGACCTCACCTGTTCTTGCATCTTGCCGAGCAGAGAAGTCGTGGTGGCGGTATCGAAGGGGAGTTTGACTTTCCATTTCGAATATCCGACATCGGACTCGCGGGTCCAATCGGTTGCACCGATGGGTTGCAGATCGATCTGGGCATCCACCAACGTCCGATCCATGGATTGAGCGGATGCAATCAGTGCCTCGATGATCTGCGATGCATTGAGCTTTGCTCCTCCGGATCCCTTGGTGGCGTTGAAAGTCAAGTCGACCGAGGTGAATTCGGTGGGTTCGAGAGCCGCGATGGTGGGTGGCTGGGGGGAAGTTGCTGCGTCGACCGCAGGGACTCCCTCGTTTGTTGCTGGTGGGTCGCTTGCTGGTGCTGGGTCTTGGAAAGCGACCAGTTTGGCTTTCATTTCCTGAATGCGGTTCGACTGACCACCCGCAGGGAACTCGTAGTTCATGTCGTAGGTAACCAGGGCGGCGCCATTGGCTGCGGTGAAGCCCTTCAGGAGACGGTCTCGAACTTCGTTTTCATCCTTGAGGGACACGTCCAGCTTGTAGACCGAGTTCTTGTCGAATTCCCTCATCTCGACATTGGTGAGGGTGGTTTGAATAGGCAGGCCATTCTCATCCTGATCGAAGGCTTGTTGTGCCATGGTGCGGACCTTGTCCGGTTCCACGGTTCGGTCCAAAACGAACACCACCGAGCTACCGCCGTTGAAGTCGATGTCTAGGAACTCCCGACCGCGAAGGAACGTAGCGACCAAGCCAATCAGAATCAGCGCCGCCGAAATGGCGTAACACATCTTTCGATAATCAAAGAATCGGATGACTTCATCTCCGAAGAATCTTTTCCTGGCTGTGTTCACCCAATCGGACATGCCCAATGAAAGGAACTTCCATCGTTCGGCGATCTCGAACAGTTTGTGAGCGAAGAAGACCGCAGTGAACATGCTGATAGCCAAGCCGATGATGAGGGTGATGGCAAAGCCTTTGATCTGTTCCGTTCCGACGTAGTAAAGCACCGCGGCACTGATCAGGGTCGTCAAGTTGGAGTCGAAGATGGTGGTCCATGCACGATCGAAGCCGTTGCGAATCGCCAAGCGAGGCGTTGCGTTCTTTTGACGCTCTTCTCGCATCCGTTCAAACACGAGCACATTAGCGTCAACACTCATACCGACCGACAAAACCAAACCTGCGAGGCCAGGCAAGGTCAGCGGTTGCCTGAACAGCATCATGCACGCAACGATCATCGCCAAATTCAAGACCAGGGCCAACGTGGCCACCAAACCACAGAAGCGGTAGTAAGCGACAACGCATAGCACCGTCGTTGCCAAACCGAGAAGACTCGCGTATTGCCCCTTTGTGATGGCGTCCTGTCCCATGCTCGCGCCGATCACGTGCTGGCTGACTGGATCCTTGCTGATCGCTCCCGGCAAAGATCCGGAGTTGAGGATTTGCACCAAGAACTCGACATCCTTCAGCGTGAAGGACCCCTGGATCACCCCTTCACCACGGATGGGGCTGTTCAGGTTGGGTGCGGAGAGAACCACGTTGTCGAGAAGGATGGCCATGCGTCGCTTGAAGCCACTATTGGGGTCGGGTTGGTTGGCTCCTGTGAGCTTGAGCATTTTCTCAGCCCCGCCCGTAGTCATCGTAAACTCGACTTCATAGTTTCCGGACTTGCCAAAACCTACCTTGGCACGCGCGAGGTCTGCACCTTTGACATCGACGTACGGAGTACCGTTGCGTTGCAGAGCGAGAAGGATATCCACGCTTTGAATTTTCTCACGTTCAAGCCATCGTTCGAATTCACCGGGACGGTCCTGGATTGCAGGATTAAGGATCTGGCCTGAGAAGCCGTTACGGATCGTATCGCCAAGTTGGAAGCCTTCGACTTGTTTCGCGCCGTTTTGTTCTGCACCCCGGCCGAGTTTTCGCCAAACTCCAGCCAACTCCTTGGCTCCGGTAACTTTGTTGGTGATGTAAACTTCGCTTCGCAATCGGACGTCAGCGCTCGGATCTTCCGATTGAGTCTTGGCCGCCTTGATCAATTCCTCATGGTCGTTCCTGTTGGCAACGATTCGGAATTGGAGAATACCGGCGTTAGTAATCTTGCGCTTGATATCTTCAATTTCTGCATCGTCGACCGCTGCAATGATGATTTCAATTTGATCATTGCCTCGCGGGCGGACCACCGACTCGTTCATACCCGATGGGTTGATGCGGTTGAGCAGCGGAGCGATAAAGTCCTTGGCCGACACAGCCGTATCCGTATTTCCAAGGGCACTCGGATCGATTTGATAAATCAAGTTCGTACCACCCTTGATATCGGGCCCCAGGCGAAGAGTGCCGGTGGCAAGCACAATTCCCGTAGCGATCATTGCCAGCAAGATCCAACTGAAGGCCATCGCCTGCGACGGCATCTTGAGACCGTTGGAAACAAGCTTGCCGAGCACAAACGGGATAATCACAGCCAGCAGGAACAAGCCAACATCCATCAGGCCTTTCCAGTCGCTAACGGTTGAGTCCCCCGAACCCAAAGAGGGGCCTTGGCTGGCCTGTGCAAGTACGAAATTCAGAAAGCATTCGAACATGAGTTCATCCGTCCTTATTTACAACGCGAATCGTTTCTCGATTCACTGTCATCTTTGCGTTAGTGTTCTCATCGATACGAAGGGTGACGGTTTTGGTTTCACTGTGGATCCCGGCAACCACGCCATGGACCCCAAAGGATGTCACCACTCGATCATTTTTCTTTAGGTTGGCTAGCTTTTGATCCAAGTCCTTTTGCATTTTCTTGCTCGACCGATAGCTAGGAACGATCAGCAACAGATAAAAAACCATGGCCATCAGGAGCAGGAGGGTCACTGGATTGGAGACAACCTCGAGCCAACTTGCTGGCGACCCTTGGGCCCGCGAACCCTGAGTTACTTCGCGAATTTCCGACTCCTGTGCCACTCCGGACGCGACAAGACATCCGAAGAGGAGGCAGAGGCTCCCAAGACTCGATTTGCTCAGGCTCATCGGGAACACGCCAGGAAGGGAAAAACTAGAAAACCACTGCAATTACGCGAATCGAGCAGTGTACGGCGATTGAAAAAAGGTCACAAGTCCAACGCGGGGGTATCCTTCCCCGCACAGGCGGGAGAAAATCCCCAAAACACCCAGTTTCACCAATCGGCAAAGGCTAAAGAGTCGGTATAGATTTTGCCGATAAGGGACGATAGAGTCCTGCGTCTACTCATTTCCCAGGGAACGGGAATCCTCGGCCGAAAGGAATCGATCCATGCCAGCCACCCGAACCGTGCATAATCCGTATGCAACCGGACAGGGGTTCACCTCTGTGCCGGTTCTGTTTTCCCTTCCCAACGTCCAGCCTGCCATCGCGGCGGCTAGTTCCGGGGTTGCCTCGGAAACCACTACGGGCAGGCAAACCATGCGTGAACCACGGCCGGACGTAGCCGTCACCGAGTCCACGGTCGCAGCGAACAATACCTCTTTCGATTCCGCACCCATCATGGTTTCCTCCACGGGGAGCACGTCCAATCGAACCGACGCCTGGTTGAGCAAGCTGACGTCACAAATGACGAACATCACCATCGTCGTCTTGCTCGTCGCGGTCGCGGGACTGGCGTATCAAAATCAACAGAATTCCCAAGGCAAGAAGTCCTCACCCGAATCCGATACTCTCGCTCAGGTCGCTCCCGTTGTTCCAACCTCGTCACAGGCACCCGCCACTACGCTAGCGGAACCCGAAAACAGCGACCCAGCACCCAGCCAGTTGGAAATGCCTGACCGCGAACATGGCACGAACGAGTCACCGGCTATCGCCTTGCCAACGCCGCAAAAGGAATCTTTGGTCGTTGAAAAGGGAACTGTTCCACTCCTGTTGCCACCCGCTCCTCAAGAATCCGTGAACAACAAGGGGAACGATACAGCTACCAACGGATCGCTACCGACGATCACCAACGGCCCATACGGCACGGTGACAAACGGCACGGTGACAAACGGCACGGTGACAAACGGTACGGTGACGAACGGTACGGTGACGAACGGCACGGTAGCCAATGGTCCCGCAACGAATCTGTTCAGCTTGACATCATCCAAGGTAGGTGTGACTCAGGGAAGCGCGGCAACCGCGACAAACAGCAGCGCACAGGCTCAAGCAGATCGCGCTCGTTGGGAAGCGATCGAAACCGAAACGCCGTCTCTGAATACTCGCGACATTATATTGCTTCGCAATGGTCAACGACGTCCTGAGAGCGGTACTTCGGATCCTGGGCTCCCAAGAGTGGAGTCGGTCATGCGTCCCCAATCCGGATCGCGTGTGATTTCCTCATCCAATGGAGGGACACCGGTAATGACGGGCCAGTCCTATCCGCCGATCGCACCACAGTACGAACCGATCAGTATGCCGAAGCCATCGCCATCGAGGATCACTCAGCCCTCGACGGATGCTTCGCAGAAGCCCGCGCAGAAGCAGTACATACCTCTCGGTGCCGTTTTGCCTAATCCAAACGAAGCCAATGGTTTCGAAAATAGAAACCCGTAGTCAACGGAACGTATCATGAGCGATGTGAACCAAGCGTTTTTAAGAGCCTATGTAAAGAGTCGCGCGGCGGCCGGTTCTCAACCTTTGAAAACATCTCAGGGAGATGTTCAACTCCGGGTCGATCCAGCGGTTGGCCAAGTCGCGCCGGTTCGACCTACAGTTTCGCAACCAGAGGCTCCAGCCAAGACAGCTCCAGCCAATACCGCTCAAGCGAAGGCTGCTCCAGTGAAGACTGGTGTCTGGTCCGCGTTAGGAGTGGAGCGAGGAATCAAGGCAGCTGTCGTTTCGCAACCCCCACCCGCCGTCGTTCGCAACGCCGCTACGGCCGTTCCGATCGAATCGACACAAGTGCAAACTCGGCAAACACCAGCACCGACCATGGTGGTTCAAGAGAAAAGCCCCAGCTTGGAGACGTTGAATCAAGCTTGGACCAAGAAGCGAGCACCGGTTCTGTCTGAATTGAAGCCTCAAACCGCCGCGCTGGCAAACGCAAAAGTCGAACAGAATGTTGCGAAAGCACCGACAGCTCGCACTTCCCAAGGAATGGGCGTACCCAAGGGTCCGATGTTTGTAAGTGGTGGCATCGGGGTGAGCGTCAGCCAAGTAGGAAGTGTCGCTCCTGAGGTGGTTCATAACGCAACAACCGCCGATGCACCCGGAGTGGGTAAATTCTTTGCAGCTCCGGAATTCCCAATCGATACCGACTCGGCCGCACCGTCGATTCAAACGCGGACCGATCCACCGATCTTCAATCGCGTCTCGGGTCCTCACTCGAACCCGGCCACGCAGCAGCGAGAGACAACAACAGGTTCCAAACGCGGGGCCGCGGGCTCTCAAAGAGGGATCGACCGCGAAAGCTTGCAGAAACTACCTCTTCCGGTTTCGTTTATTCCCAGTTGGGAAGTCGATTCATTTCTGTGGCCGGAAGTAGTGCTGCGACTCGAACAAGTCGACCCCAGCTCCTTCCGACAAATCGGACATCACATCG
Organism: Planctomycetota bacterium; assembly: GCA_018970165.1. Lineage (GTDB taxonomy): Bacteria > Planctomycetota > Planctomycetia > Pirellulales > Pirellulaceae > JBKCUI01. The sequence continues at coordinate 22,862 of JAGWWZ010000033.1, forward strand.
CTAATGCGAATCAATCGGGTCTCAAAGTTTTGGCCGTCACCAGCGGCGAACGCGGTGTAGGACGCAGCACGGTTGCGATGCATTTGGCTCGCGCGGCGGCATGTTCTGGATTGAAGGTCGCGATCGTCGATACCGATGCCGCAAATCCAAGCCTGGTCGATCAACTTCGATTGGATCTGGAACACGGTTGGCAGGATTGTTTGTTCGAAGCGGTTCCGCTCGAGGAAGTTGCGGTCCATGCAATCTCGGATTCCATCACCCTCTTTCCATTGACCGAAGCAGTGTCGCCGCAACAGGTCCATGCCAATCTCCACCGCATGTCGAAGCTGATTCGACGCATTTCCACGGCTTTCGACTTGGTCGTACTCGATGGCGGACGACTCCATTTGGACCAACGTTACTTGATCGGTGTATCCAGCGAGCGGGTTGTGGATGCTGCAGTGGTTGTCTTTGACACCGAACTGAGCATCAAGGAAAAGATCGATTCGGCGATCTCGATCCTCCAATCCCTAGGACTGAGCTCCATCGGCCTAGTCGAGAACTTTCGATCCTGATATCTCGGACTCGAGTCATGTACGAAGAGCATTGGAATCTCACAGCGGAACCATTCGATCAGCGGATCGAACCGCAGTTCTATTATCCGTCGGAATCGCATCAGGCTGCACTCCTGAAGCTCTCGTATGCGATCGAAACCAGACGAGCCGCAGCGGTCCTGTGCGGCGATTCGGGAACGGGCAAATCGATGTTGGTGGAGAGTTGCATCGAACAACTCCCAGAGTCGATTTCTCCAATCGTCCGCGTTCCCTACCCCGCAATGCCCGCCGAACAACTGGTCCGGTATCTTGCGCGTCAGGTCGAGCCTGATATTCAGCCCGAACCGACTGCCTTGTTCAGCCACTCGGTTGAAATCCTAGATGCATTTCTTCGACGGAATTTGTCGCAAGGAAAACATGCCTTGGTCATCGTGGACGAAGCCCATCTGCTCGACTCCTTCGGTTCCCTACAACCTCTGCGGATGCTACTGAATGTTGCCGCCGATCAAGCTCGATCGGAATCGTCATGGACTCTCTGCCTGGTCGGCGGCGTTCCGCTGGTCGGACATGTTGCCCGTTACGGTGATCTGGAGGATCGTATCGCCGTTCGCTGTTCTCTCGACCGCTTTACGTTGGATGAAACGTCTGCTTACATGCTCCATCGACTGCGAGCCGCCGGGCATTCCGGACCGCCGATCTTTACGGATCGAGCCGTCGAAGCCGTGCAAGAAGCCTCCCTCGGGATCGCTCGCCGCATCAATCGCATTTGCGACATGTCCCTAATGATCGGTTACGCGAGGGATCTCAGGCAAATCGATGTTCCGGTGGTGCATGCCGCCCAGCATGAACTCAGCTCGCGCAGCATGGCGGCCTGATCGATTTGGTTTCGGTTCAAAAAATGCCAGCTTCTTTGAATCGTAGATAGCACCAGTAGCAGACGCCTGCAGCAAGTCCGATCAGCATGAGGGTGTAGAGGGTGTTCAGGATGGTCCAGAGGACCTTTTCCCCGACGGTGAACACATGGCTGATCCACAGGAGCGGTAAACCCAAAACCCCGGTCATGCCAAACAGAATGATCAAGATCGTTTTGCGGCTCGAAAGAAGCTTCTCCCACTGAGACCGACCTCGCGAGGGTTGTGGTACCTGGCTCGCAGCACCGTTGCTCATTTGGGAAGTCTTCCTTCGGCGATCTCTTGCTCCCACTGCTTGATCAGTGGCCAGTCGATCGCGCACGTCCCGAAATCGGAGAGATGCAAATAACCCTTCAGCCGATCGATCACGCGATTGATCATCGCCGGATCCTTGCGAAAGTAGGGACCATGGCTGGGAAGAAGCCACTGGATATCGCAATCGCGAATTCGTTCCAGCGAGCGAATGAAGGAGGGAATATCGCTGCCGTGATGCGCGTCGATTGCACCGACGCCTCCGTCGCGATAAATGTTGTCTCCGCTCAGAAGCAGATCTCCTAACCGAAACGCCAATTGGCTGTCGGCATGCCCGGGGGTTGACCAGACCTCGATTTGCAGGCGGCCGACTTCGATGACGCTCCCTTCGTTGACTTTGTGCTCCACAGCCACCGGAGGCATCGCTTCCCGGATCCCTTGGGCATTGATTTCTGCGAAGGTTTGAAGGCGGTCGCCTGACTCAAGAAGTTCCGCAGCTCGTGGGTGGGCTGTTACGGTCGTCTTGAGGATCTGTTTGGCTTTAGCAAAGCCTTGGCTGTGATCGACGTCAGCGTGCGTCGCGATCAAGGACTTGCATTTCGATAAAGGAAAATCGAGATCTCGGACCAAATCGATCACTTCATCAACGGTGTCTTCATAACCGATATCGATCAGCACCCACTCGTCTGCATCATAGATCAGGTAGACGTTGCAGCCGATCAAGTGACCAGCCTGGACGTTGAGTTCAATGACGTTTGGGAAGATCGGTTTGCGTGTGATCATAAAGCTTCTTCGATGAGGTACTCCGCGATGTCGATAGCCTAGCAGAGACCAATATTGCTCTCAAGGAGAACGAACTTGGCGAGCGACCTCGAAAAGGAGAATCGCACTGCAGACCGATGCGTTCAGCGAATCGGTGGTTCCAAGCATCGGGATCGATATATTTCTTATCCCCCCCTCTGACCATCGGTCGCTCAAGCCATGCGCCTCATTGCCGACGACGATGGCGGTACATACAGGATATATCACAGAGGCGTAATCTACACCGCATTCCGTTCTCGCCGCATATAACTCTGCGCCCCGGGCTCTCAGCCAGGACTCCAACTCGCTTTGTGAACCTACGATTAAGGGGACCGAAAAAATCGCGCCGAGGCTCGAGCGGATCGCGTTGGGATTCCAGATCTCACAAATCGGATCGCTCATCAATACTGCAATGACTCCCGCGGCATCCGCGGAACGCAGCATGGCCCCGAGGTTCCCTGGTTTCTCCATCCGATCCAGGACCAAAAACAGCTCCCGCTGGCTGCTTCTGATACGCTGCGAGGCCGTTGTCAACGAAGTGTCAGGGGGAACCGCCAATGCGATTGCATCCTCGTCCCGCTGCCCATATTGGAGCTTTGCAAAGGCCGTAGGACCGACCGCTAGAACGCGAGCCGATGGACATAGCTCCACCCAAGATTGAAGCTTTTCGACCCCTTGGGCTTCGAGTCCTTCGAGCCAACTCAGCCGAACAAAGATTTCCTCGCACACGATTCCTGCGTGCAACGCACGATCGATCGACGTCGCGCTGTCGATCAGCACGCGCCCCTCGCGTTTGCGATACTTGGGCTCCCGCAACAATATCGCGTTCCGAAGACGCGGATTGCTCGGGCTAGTGATCACTTCGTATCGCAAACCCTCTCCTCTTTCAATGACCAGTGGCCGCTCGGGGAGTCGAACCCCGACGCCTTGCGGCACAAGATCCTAAGTCTTGCGTGTCTGCCAATTTCACCAAGCGGCCATGCTGCTTTCCACAGACTAGTTTAATTGACGAAAAGGATTCGGTGTAGTCCTGCTCAATCGGTGTAGTCCTGCTCCATCCGATGGATCAGCGTGGCGTCGGCTTGCGCCACTGGGCATTGGGGTCGGTAAAGGTTGTTCCTCCCTGGTCGCTCAGCGAACCGTTGGTCCCCGAAGCGGAAGGGGGCATGGGAGGCAAGGCTCCCATCGCCGAGTCGCTCAGGATTTGCGAAGCCTGAACCACTCCAGCACCCATCTTGTCGGCGCGAGCGCTGGCCTGCTCGACTTGGTTCTGTAGATTCTGAGTCGATTGCATGACCGCCGACCGCGCGCTGTCCGTGGCTTGCTTCAACTGATTTTGCGCGGAAGCGACCTGATCTACAAATGGAGATCCGCTCGGTAATGAACCGACAGTCGGTGCGACCCCGGTCCCAGTCGCCGGCGTCGGACTCTTCACTCCGCTGGGAGCATTGACACCCGTCGCGCCCGAATAGGAACCGGGAACTTGATAGGAACCGGTGGGCGGCGGCGGCACACGCCCGGGCTGCGTCAAACCATTGATCCCCGGCAACGGTCCCTGACATCCGCTCAATGCCACCATCACCAACGAAAAAGAAAGCGCTTTTCTCATTTGCCTGTCCATGGCCCGCGGCCAGATGATTTCTTGTTCGCTATGCTCCATGCGATGCGATGCCGGAAAGATAGAATTTTGTTCCCGAGAATCGCAAGACAGATTGTTCAGCGAATCGAGCGAAATGCTAGCTATGCTGCGTCCAGTCGCGGCGCTGGCGACTGCTGGGGATCCCCATTTTCTTCCGATACTTGGTGATGGTTCGTCGTGCGACTCCCAAACCATGCTTCTTGAGTTCATCGACCAGATCGTCGTCGCTCAACGGGTTGCTCTTGTTTTCTTTCTCGATGATATCTTGCAATTTGAGCCTTATGGTTTCGTAGGCGACGTCGTCACCATCGGCGCTTTGCGTTCCGAAGACGAAGAAGCGGCGAAGGGGGAAAATGCCGCGTGGAGTTTGGATCCATTTATCGTCGACAGCTCTGGATACGGTGGTCACATGCACACCGACTTGATCGGCGATCTGCTGCATCTTCAGCGGTTCGATCGCTTCCGGTCCTTCGTCCAAGAATCGTTTCTGATAATCGACGATGGCCTGCGCTACGCGTGTCAGCGTACGCCGTCGCTGCTGAATCGATTCGATCAGCCACTGCGCACTCCCGATCTTGCGCTTGATGAATTCCTTTTCCTCTTCAGTTGCCTTGGTGTCCATCAATCGCTTGCGATAATAGTCGCTGATACGCAAGTTCGGTAGATAATCGTCAACGAGCCGAACCACATACTGCTCCTGGTCGTTTTGTTCGACGATGATATCTGGAGTTACCAACGGAACGTAGGTTTCCATGAACGAAGCGCCAGGCTTCGGATTGAGTTTGTGAAGCTCCTCGCGGATCCGCTGGATCAATTCGATCGAGTATCCAGTTCGCTTTTGGATAGCGAGCATGCGGTTTTCAGCTAGATCATCGAGATGGTTGGAGATCAACACTCGCATCTCTTCGACCATATCCATGTCGTCGCGAAGTTGGTTCAGCAAGCATTCTTTCAGGCTTCTCGCAGCGATCCCGGCGGGCTCAAGCGATTGCACCAAACGAAGTGCTTCCTCAGCGGTCGCCATGTCGGAGGGTTGGTGATCTGGGGGTAGCATGTCTGCTAAAGAAGACTTGAAATAGCCTCCGTCGCGAGCGTCCAAGCAAGAAATGATTCGTTCTGCGATTCGCTCTACCGAATCGTCGATGTCCATTTCGGCGATTTGGTGCATCAGGTAGTCGTTCAGTGACTCGGGGCGTTCGACTGCGTTGGCCATCACATCGTGCTGGCGATCCATATCCTCCTGCAACCGATTGCTCGAACGACGGAAATCGTCGAAGTTGTCGGGCATGTCGTTGTCCATGTTCGCCAACCGCTCGAAATCCTCAGCGTTGGACGAATCATCCTTAACGATCAATTCCTTTTCATCTTCGGTTCGTGAGGCTGGGGTGCTTTCCTCACCGTCGGTTTCTTCGTCCGGTAGCGTCTCGTCGCGTTCGGCCACCTCCAGCATCGGATTCTCTTCCATTTCCTGCTCGATACGCTCTTGCAATGCCTGGATCGGCAACTGCAAAATCTCCATCGACTGGATCATCCTAGGAGCCAGTTTTTGGGTTTGAACTTGGCGTGCTTCGAGTCCGAACGAAAGACGCATAAAATGGTTCCGAGAGGGTCAGGGGCCTGATATCAACCGAAAACCAAGCCTCTGCTCTTTACTGTATCACTCTGAACAAGGACAGTGCAGTCTCGGCCGCAAAGTTTTCTAAAAAATGGAACAGAGTTTGCACAAATGCATTTTTTGACGGGATCCGACGATGATTCGCCGCCCGCTCGGGGCCGAGCTCGCCTCGCTCCCTCCCCCACCGGAGCCCAGCATGTCGGCAATGCGAGAACCTTTTTGGTTGCTTGGCTAGATGCCCGATGCAGCGGATCGGAATTACTTCTCCGGATCGAGGATCTCGACACGCCGAGAACCAAACCCTGGGCCTCCGATCAAATTCTCGAAGATCTTGCTTGGTTGGGCCTGGATTGGGATCGGCAAGTCCCCCATGCATCCCAACGAGCAGATCGTTACACGGAGGTCTTGGAGATCTTGAAGCAGACCAACAGGGTCTATCCGTGTACCTGCACCCGGAGCGAGATCGATCAAGCCGCTAGCGCGCCGCATGAGGGAACGCTCGATGGGGCCGTGTACCCAGGAACGTGTCAGACTCGCCGAGCCGATGACGCTCGGCAACTCGATCAACAAGGGGTGAAGTACGCCTGGCGATTTCGCATGCCGCCGGGCGTTCAATCCTGGCGGGATGGACTGCACGGCGTGCGTTCGCTCGAGCCCTCGCGTGACCTGGGCGATTTTGTTGTTGCACGCAACTACGGTCCAGCAGCGTATCAACTAGCCGTCGTTGTCGATGACCACGATCAAGGAATAACACGCGTGGTACGCGGTGATGATTTGATCTACAGCACATTTCGCCAACTCGCCCTGTACGCTGCCTTGGAGTGGATGCCGCCAGATTATTTGCATGTCCCGTTGGTTGTTGGTACCGATGGAAAACGACTCGCAAAGCGCCATGGTGACACGCGGCTTTCATATCTTCGTGAACAAGCTATTGCGCCCGAGCGGCTGATCGGCTACCTGGCGTGGTCCTTGGGTTGGATCGAAAGGGGACGAGTGATCACTCCGCGCGAGTTGGTCGAGTTTCTTGCAATGCGACCCGGATGGCGATCGGAACTGCCTCGAGAACCCTGGGTCTTTCGCATGCAGGATTTGTAAGCCGATCCCGAACCCATGAGTCGCCTTAGCCAACGCGGCCTCGCCATGCGGTGCGGACTCTGAAGATGCTCATCACCAGCGCGACCCATTGAAGGATCGTGAACCAGGCGATCGACAACGGATGCAAGAGGACTCCCAACCACGATTGACGGAAACGAATCGATGCAGCGACTCGCGGATACCATGACAACGCAGTCGCGATCGTTAGCAATCCGATCGTCATCCAGCCCGATCCTATAACCACGCTGATCACCAGCAATACGATGGGAAGGACGGATCCGCCGAGTAGCAACACAGAGAAGGGAAGAATCAAACGAGGATTGGCGATCCCTTCGGTCGCGTTCTTGAGCAAACCGCGGATGACTTGAGGCAAGGACTGATACATCCGACAGGTAGCGAGATCGGTTGCGTCGAAGATATCGGTCTTCATACCATGCTTGCGGAATGCCTTGGGCAGTTGAATGCCATCGTGCCGCGATGCCGCGATTGCGGAGTGACCTCCAACCTCAAAATAGCGATCCCGATGAGCGAGGAAGAGTTGACCGCATCCGGCTGCGAATCCCGGTTGTGTCGAAGATCGCATTTGATCGATAGGTAAAAAGCCCAACAACACGTAATGCATCAGCGGGATGAGGAGTTGTTCGGACCAAGTTCCCGTTTCTTGGCGCGGGAAACCGCTGATCAACGGTGATTGCCGCTCGCGGTACTCGGCAACGATGCGTGTCAACGCATCGCTGGACAATCTCACATCGGCATCCAGGAACAACAGCAGGTCATAACGAGCATGGCTGGCCAATCCCCAGCATGCATGCTGCTTTCCATTCCATCCCTGCGGCAATCCAGCCGATTGAACCAACCGTACGCGTGGATCGCTTGAGGCAAAGCCCTGAACGACCTCTGCGGTCCGATCTTCGGAGGCATCATCCATGACGATAATCTCAAACTCCGGATGGCTCGACTGCAGGATCGATTGGAGTGCTCCGCTGATACTCGCTTCTTCATTGCGAGCAGGGATCAAGACGCTGACTCCGTCTGCCTTGGCCTTATCGATTACCAAAGGATCCTTGCAGGCTGGCTGAAATTGCTTCAGGTTGCGCATAGTCATCAAGGCGGGAAGAGTAGCCAGAGCAAACGCAATCAGGGCCAGAATAAACATGAACAGTGGATGTTAGGATTGCGAGTTTCGGGTAACGGTAGAATGTCTAGGATCGAATGGTTGACCATGATACCAGGCAACCCAGGCGCGGACGGTATCGTACCACGAGGTTCTCGCGGCTCGCGGTGCGATGAGATATTCAAACAAATTGGCTTGGCGAAGCATGACCGAGGCGGCCAGGTCGTGCTGGGTTTGCCGCAGAGCTTTTTCGAGTTGTTCGCTACATTCCCGCTTGGAAACATCTCCGTCAAATACTTGGCGTGGTCCAAAGCGGACCGCGATCATCGGGCGAGGTTCTTCCCAAAACGGGTACTCGATCGCGAGTGGGAGAAAGGAAACCGAGGGAACGCTCGCCGCGATATGCGCCAGGCCCGGCATCAGCGGTTGGGAGTGGTCTCGGCAATCCGCGAATCGTCCTTCGGGGGTTACCCACAAACTCGAGCGAGGATCGGCCAGAATGGCGCGCGATGACTTCAAAAAATCCGAAGCGCCGGAAAGCCGATCGAGATGAATGCCGAAGAAGCCCATCTTCGAGAAGATGCGATATGCCTTGAGTGCCTCCGCATCGATGGGCGCATAGAGAATACGGTCCGAAAAGTACGACTTGCGAAGGAGCATCGCCGTGATTGGATCCCACCAGCTGGCATGGTTAGCGTAGACCACCAATGCCTGATCTCTGGGTACGCAGGACGCAATAGGTTCGGCGAATTGGACACCGAATGCAGTGAACCGGCGGCTGACCATTCGGTGGGTGTAGCGACAGAACCCATCGACCAACCATGCTCTCGATTCGGGCAACGACATAGCGAAGGATTACGTCCCAGCTTTGGAAAGGCGTGTATCTTGATCGACCGTATCGCCAGCGATCCAACCGCTCATCATCACCATCGGCATACCTGGCCCGGGATGGGCTGCACCTCCTGCGAGGTAGAGTCCCTCCAGATCGCGCGAACGATTGGCTGGCTTAAATGCGCCGACGAAGCGACCGTGGCTGGCCAGTCCATAGATGGCACCATTGAGAACGCGGTACCGTTTGTGAATCCCTTCCGGAGTCAATGCATTCTCCATGACGATGCGATCGCGTATGCCCTTCATGCCACCGGTGGTCTCGAGTTTATCGAGGATGACTTCGCGGTATTCGGGCAACATCTTTGACCAATCGTGATCGGGACGCAGGTAGGGAGTATGCACGAGAATGTACAGCGCTTCGCCTCCCTCTGGCGCTACCGCAGGTTCTGTTGCGGCCGGTGCACAGACGTACGCGGTCGGGTCGGGTGCGGGTTTGCCTTGCCGATAGATGTAATCGAACTCTTCGTGCGGATCGCGCGAGAACACGAAGTTATGATGAAGGATATGATCGTATCGCTTGTTGAGTCCCAGATAGAGGACAACCCCCGAGCACGCAGGTTCGTAGGTTCGTCGCTTGTCGAATCGGCGTTGTGCTTCACTACCGCTAAGCAATTCGCGATGCGTTCGGACTGAATCGCAGTTGGAGACGATCGCGTCGAACGAATACTGCTCGCCCGATGTTGTCGTCAACCCTGTGACTCGCATTCCATCGTTTTGGATCGATGCCACATCGGTACTGGTCTTGAAATCGACGCCGAGTCCTCTCGCAAGCTTTTCCAACGCCAAGGGCACCGCGCGCGTTCCTCCCATCGGATACCAGACTCCCTCTTCGGTCTGCATGTGCGCAATGCCGCACAGCACCGCAGGGGAGGCTTCGGGAGAGGATCCCACATACTGCGTGAAGTGGTCGATCATTTGTGCAGCGCGTTCATCCTTGACACACGATCGGACCAATCCCGCAACCGATCGTCCCATTCGCAAACTCAATACATCGACCAGCACCGATGCAGAGAAGGCTCCGGATACCTCCATGGTATCACCGATCCCGCCGACGCTTCGCCAGAAAAAGAACTTGTCGGAGACCTCATGCAGTTTCTTCGAGATCTTCATGAAGCGATCGTATCCCTCGCCGACTCCGGGTTTGCCGGAGAACCGATCCAGGTTTTGCTTCATTTGTTGGATGTTGGCGACCAGATCCAAAGCGCTTCCATCGACAAAGAAGCATCTCCACTGCGGGTCGAGAGCCACCAATTCCATGTAGTCGCTCAGTTTGCGTCCCGCTTCGTCAAAGATGCGTTTCAGGACCGAAGGGAGCGTGAGAATGGTTGGGCCCATATCGAACCGGAAGCCGTCCTGATGGTGGACTGCGGCTTTTCCTCCCACCCACTCGTTTTTCTCAAACACCGTGACTTTGTGACCGCGAGCGGCCAGGGTGCAAGCGGCAGCCAGACCTGCAAGGCCACCACCTATCACCGCCACATTCAAACTGCGTCCTGACCGCTTAATCATTCGATTTCCTGTTTTTTCGTTGCAATAGTATGGCCTGCACGATTTGACGGAGTCCAGCCAAGCGGCGTCTCCAATTCTTCCCGTGCACGAATTGTAACACCCCGTCGAGCAACTGTTCATCACCCTCGGCGGGTAATGCCGCGTGGGGCAGCCAGCTTCCCAACCGCGTCGAAACGACCTTCGGAACGGTCATCGATAGCAATCCCTCGTGTCCGCGGGTCACACCGAAACCGCTTTCCCCGCGACCGCCAAAGGGGAGTCGCGGGTCGGCTGTCGGAACGATGAGGTCGTTGATCGTGATGGTTCCCGCCGAGATCAACGGCACCAGACGAAGAGCATCTTCGAGCGGTCCAAAGATGGACGCGGTCAATGCATACGGACATTGCGAATCAGCCATGAGCGCATCGGACCAATTCTCCAAAGGAACAATCATCACGAGGGGGGCAAAAATCTCTTCGCGGTAGAGTTTCATATCGGTGCGGACATCGGTCAGAACGATATGTCCTGTAGATACCCACTCGGGTTCCGGCCCCGATACAGAAGACGCCTGTCTGGCTTCTCCAGAAAAGATACGAGCCCCTTTATTCAGGGCATCTGCAACGCCATCCCAAAGTCGGCGATACGTTGTCGCAGCGATCGGAGTTCGCCAATCGCGCTGCGCCGGATCGGACAATCGTTCGGCGAGCAGTCGATAGAAGACCTCGCATACTTTATGGGGCACGAAGACTCGACGTGGCGCCATACAGGTGGCGCCGCCGTTGAGCCGCATACCGAATCGAAGGAGATCGCACACGCGATGAAGGTCCGCGCCCGGAAGGACATAAACGGCATCGTTTCCGCTCAGCTCCAACGTCGCTGATGTCAGCGACGGGATCGCTTGATTCAAAACAGCTCGACCGCTCAGGCTACTCCCCGTGATCACGACATGATCGACACCCAGTTGCATCGCCGATTTCGCCGCATCAACGCTACTATCCAGCAGAATGATCAACGACTCGGGTACTCCGCATGCAATCAATTGCTTTACCAGGTGACGAACGACACCCTCGGTGCGAGGAGCAGGCTTGATCGCTACTGCGTTGCCGGCGACCAAGGCTTGGATCAATTGCACGCCGGTCAACAAGATCGGATAGTTCCATGTTCCAATGATCAAAACCATACCGTGCGGAACACGATGAACCACCGATCGCAATCGGCCAAGCCAATACGGACTTCCTCCCCCATCGAGATAACGGGTTGCGAGGGTTCGAGTGGCATAGCGAGAAACCCACTTTGCGGCATCGGCCAGCGGAAGCAATTCGGAGGAAACGGTCTCGCGATAACCGCCTCGCATCGGCAAGTCGAGCAGTCGCTGAAATTCTTCCCTGTCATCGACGATCATGGCAGACAGTTGACCTATGATCTTTGCGCGGGCTCGGATGGTCTGCTGGCTCCATCGAAGCTGCGACTGATACGCTGCCGCGAACGCAGCTTCTATCTGCGGGGCCTGCTTCTTTGGATCGTCGGGGCCGTTGCTCACGGTTTCTTCTGTTCAGCTATCGGGTGATTGTCGCGCCGTATAGACAGAAGTATAGCGATGCATCGACAAATCGTCGAAGCCGAGTGGATCGGTTCACGTACCCGGCGTCGTGGCCTGTCTCAGGACTCGCAATAAATTTCCGTAAAGAATTTTGTGTATTTGGGCCTCGTTGTATCCGCGGCGATGCAGAAGCTCAGTGATCACGGGGTACTGGCTGACGTCTTCCATCCCTACGGGCAGCTTCGAAATCCCATCGAAATCCGATCCCAATCCGACATGGTCGATGCCCGCGACGCGAATCACATGCTCGATGTGATCGGCCAGTATTTCAGCATCCCCGGCTGGGTAGGGATTGGCGACCTGCATCGCCTTGACGGCTCGATCGTATTCCTCTTTGTTGTCAGGGTACTTTCGTTTCAATTCTCGCCGTTTGTCGATCATGTCCGCGAGGATTCGCGCCGATTCGGGGACAACAAACCCTGAGAAGAAGTTGATCAAAACGACGCCGCCGTTATCGGGAAGCCTGGCAAGGACATCGTCGGGTACGTTTCGGGGATGATCGGCGATCGCTCGCGCCGACGAGTGAGAAAAGATAATCGGCCTGCTGCTGATATTCAACGCATCATGCATGGTTGCTGGCGACACATGGGACAGGTCGACCAACATGCCCAGTCGATTCATCTCGCGAACGACCTCTTCACCAAAGGGTGACAATCCATCGTTCTTTGCAGCATCGGTGGCTGAATCGGCCCAATCGAGGCTGTCGGTGTGGGTCAAAGTCATATACCGGGCACCCATCCCGTGCAGTTGTCTCAATTTGCCGATCGAGCCCTCCATGCTGTGCCCACCTTCCATGCCGATGAGCGAAGCGATCTTTCCCTTCGCCTGGATGCGCTCGACATCCTCGGCATTGAGGGCTAATTCGAAGACATCGGGATACCGCGCGAGCATCTCATTGACGAGTTGAATCTGTTCCAAGGTTGTCTGGAAGGCGTTTCCCTTTTCGATCGTGTCGACCGAAACATACACCGACCAAAACTGAGCCCCGACATTTCCTCGTCGCAAGCGATCGATATCGGTGTGCATTTTGGGTTGAGGCT
>JAGWWZ010000205.1 GCA_018970165.1 Planctomycetota bacterium
AAGGTAGTCGTACGCGTGGGAGGTTCATCGCCGATTCCGGTCAACGTGCGAGTCATCGCAGCTACGAATCAAAACCTAGTCGATTTGGTACGGCTGAAAAAATTTCGTGAAGATCTCTACTTTAGGTTGACTGTTGTAGCGATTCAGTTGCCACCCTTGAGGCAGCGAGGAAATGATGTGTTGGAACTGGCCGATTTCTTCTTGACCACATTCTGCGGCAAGATCGGTCGATCCAAGCCTGTTCTTTCCGCTTCTGCGAAACGTCGGCTACTGTCGCATGATTGGCCGGGCAATGTGCGCGAACTGCGAAACGTGATCGAACGCATCGCATATCTGACCACTGAGGAAACGATTGAGGAATCGCATATCGATTTCGTTCGATCACCTCGCAGTGATCAGTCACCATCGCCGGAGACGATCGATCTGTCACAAACGCTTGCCGATGCCACTGCGGATTTTCAGATTCGCTACATCGAACAGCAGATCAAGGCAGCACAGCGAAACATCACACAGGCTGCCGAGCGCATGGGTCTGCAACGCTCCAACCTCTATCGAAAGATGAAGCAACTCGGAATGAAGTCGCCCGAGGGGGAGTCGTGATACGAAAGCAACCTGCGTCCTTGGGCTTTGCTTGCCACTAATCTTTCGAAACGCTTTCGACCGACTCCTCCGGCACGCTCTCGATCACCTTCTCTTGCACGATCGTGTAGTTCTCGGTTGTTGCGCTACCAGGCCGTTCCCATCCGCCCCCGACGGCCTTGTACGTGCGGATCATATTGAATGCGACCTGACCATGGCTGCTTGCCAGCGACTCTTCGGACAATAGCAATTGACGCTGCGACTCGAGGACCGCTTGAAAGTTCACCAACCCGGTTCGGTATTGCTCGAGCGAGAAGTCGACCGCTTGCTTGCCAGCGATCGCGGCTCGACTCAACGAGAAGGCTCGATCCCGTTCTTCATTGAGCGCTACCATGGAACCCATGACCTCTTCGGTTGCTGCTAATACGGTTTCTCGATAATTGGCGACCGATTGCTTGAATTTAGCATCTTGCGCGTCAATCTTGTTCCGCACTCGTCCCATGCTCAAGATATTCCAACGCAGTGAAGGGCCAACGGTATGAGTCAGGCTGTCACCGCGAAACAGAGTATCAATGTTTCGGGAATCGACCGTGATGATGCCGGTCAAGCTGAGTTGCGGATACAAATCTGCCTTGGCAACCCCGATGCGTTCGCATTCACGGATCATATCTTGTTCGGCCTTGCGAATATCGGGACGGCGACGGAGCAAGTCCTGGGGAACGCCGAAACTCAAGTCGATCGGCACTTCGGGAATAGAACCCGATCCCAACTGCTCGAGCCCTTGGAGGGTTGGCATGCTTCCTTGAAGCACACAAAGCCGCAACGCGGCCTGTTGCAATTGCTGACGAAATAGCGGAACGGACGATTGAGTCGTGTAGAATTCCGCCATCCCTTGCGCGACATCCAGGTGGGTGACTAACCCTGCCTTCTGTTTGGCTTCTGCCAGTTTCACCGACTCGGATTGGATTTCCATGTTCCGTTCTGCGATCGCTAAACGCGTTTGGAGGACCCGAGCCTCCACAAATGTTTTCGCAGTTTCCGCACACAAGGACACAATCAAGTCGTGATAGGCCTCCGTGATCGCCTGCCTGTCCGCGACAGCCGCATTGCTCAGACGCTTGAGTTTGCCCCAAAAATCTAGCTCCCAAGAGGCGTCAAAACCCATGGAATTGAGTTGAAAGGCATTGCTTTGAGGAATGAATGCATTCCCTGTCTTACTGAATAACCGGTATTGGGAGGAGCTGGTTGCAAATACATCCGGTCGCCTCAGCGCAGCGGTCGCACGTTCAATTGCCCTGGCTTCCTCGATGCGGTGAAGGGCTTCTTGGAGTGACAAATTCGCCGAAACCACCCGTTCGATCATCAAGTCGAGTTCGGGCGAGTTGAGTTGCTGCCACCAGCACCGCAGCACTTGCTGCTGTTCCATCGAAATGCTCTGGGCCTCGATTTCCCAGTCGGCGGGGAGGGGAACAGAGGGTCGTCGGTAATCGGGGCCGACGCGGCACCCCAGGGTTGCCATGAGAGCCAGGCCGAACCAGATCGCCAAGTACGCAGGGATGGCACGAGAACGCACTGCGCTCTGCTTCCTGGTACTCGCTTTTTCTTCCAATAGTTGCAGCATCTGGCCAATCCCGGCAGGCACTTGTGCGATGCGCTCTAACAGCGCAAGAGTGTTCACCTATCGCACCCGATCGTCCGTTCCATCGGCATTCCGGTTGTAACGGCTCAACCAGTATCAACGCCTGTATCGCCGGTATCGCATAAACGTGATCGTCCTATACCAAACAGGCAGGCTGTAACGATTGGACGGACTGTGAGGTTTTGCGCTTTTGCGAGGGCATCGTCTTCCCATCCCCCCAAATCGAAGGTCGCCTGAACGGCCCGCAAAATCCACCCAGCCTGCTTAGGGGTCGCTCCTTACTTCACGATCCCAGTAGTAACAAAGGTTAAGGATTCTCTTTGTGGGGTATTTTTCCCAGGTGTCGAAGTCTATTCCAATCGATGTCGTCATTTTGAGGTCGACAAGCCGTGAGCCAGTTCAAAACCCCAAACAATCGTCCCTCCCTGCGAATCCAGGATCTGGAGCGAAGAATCCTTCTCTCCGCTTCCTGCATCGACACATCGGTCTTGGACCAGACGGTTCACGCCAACCAGGCGGATACTGGCTTCCATGAGCAGGCCATCGAGTCCACATTTCAGCAGATTGAAACACTGCTGATGGATGATGGCGCCTTGGCCTTGGCGGTAGAGGACGTCCACATGCCGTCCTCATTGTCTCAGGAGTACTCGGCTTCCGAGGAGTTTGCTGCGAACGATGACGGTTTTCAGGAGGCCGGTTTAGGATTTCTTGAGCTATCCGGATCGGATTTCGACTTGGTCGCCCGGCATGAGTTGGTCTTGGTAGGGGACAATCTGCCGGATACCAACATGATCTTGGCAGGGATCCGCCAGGATCCTAATACGCAATATGAAGTGTATGTAGTGGATCGTTCTTCATCGGGCTGGGAGCAACTCCACGACTACTTAGTTGATCGCGACCTACAATTCGATGCGATCCATTTCGTTACACACGGCACGGCTGCTGGATTCCAGTTCGGTTCGGATTGGGTGAACGCCGATACAATCACTGCGCAGTCGGTCCAAATCGCTCAAATCGCGAACTATCTCACCGAAGACGCCGACCTGATCCTTTACGGCTGCTCTCTTGCAGAAACCGACTATGGACGAGGGATCGTCGATCAATTGGCTTTCCACACCTCAAGTGATGTTGCAGCGAGTGATGATGCCACTGGCAATATTACTTTAGGGGGGGATTGGGACTTAGAATACCGAGTAGGCAACATCGAAACATCGATTGCATTTTCGGATGCTTTCCAGAGCGATTGGAACCACACGATGGTGACCTATACGCTCATCGATAACTTCGGAACGGCTGCCTACACCAACAACAACGGCACGAATAGTTTCTCGGGCGCTTGGACGGAGAGTGATGCTGGCGGATCGGGTGCAGGAACGGGTCATCAGTTGATCACTGGAGGCCAATTGCGCATCCAGCCTGCAAACAACACGAATTGGATCTACCGAGACGCCAACCTCTCCGGTGCACATGCTGCGACGGTATCGTTCTTCTACAACAGCACTTTAGACGACAACCCCGCAAATTCATCAGTGTTTTTCCAGGTTTCATCGAATGGCGGGACGAGCTACAACACGCTCTATACCTTCGACCGAACCACCAACACCACGTCCGGAACCCTGTCTACGGATATTACGTCTTACATTTCATCGACGATGAGGTTCCGATTTCTGGTAGGGACCAGCGACACGAGCAATTACTATCTCTACGCCGATGATTTCACCGTCAGCTACAACGTAAACACGAATCCAACAGCCGTCGCAGATACGGCGACTGCAGTGGAAGCAGGAGGGATTAGCAACGGCACCGCTGGAACCAATCCCACAGGCAATGTTCTCACCAACGATACCGATGCAGACGCAGGAGATACCAAGACCGTTACCGGTGTAGCAGCGGGAACAGTTGGAAGCGCATCGGGGAACGTTGGTAGTTCTGTTAATGGTAGCTTTGGATCGATCAGCATCGCAGCCAATGGGACATTCACTTATACCGTCGACAATAACAACGCCACCGTACAAGCATTGCGAACCAGCGGCAATACGCTGACCGACACGTTTACGTATACGATGCGCGACACGCTGGGCCTGACCAGTACCACGCAAATTACCGTGACGATCCAGGGTGCGAACGATGCTCCAAATGACATCACCGGCACACTGACGATTGCTGAAAACTCAGCCAATGGTTCCGCAGTTGGGACCGTGACTGGTAGCGATGTTGACAGTGGTGATGGGCGAACCTGGTCGCTTACCGATAGCGCTGGCGGACGTTTCGCTATCAACAGTTCGACGGGCGCAGTCACTGTAGCGAACAGTTCGTTGCTCGATTACGAATCGGCTACTAGTCATAACATCACGATTCGTGTTACCGACACAGCGGGCGCTACCTTTGACAAGGTCTTTGCCGTTACCGTATCAGACGTTGCAGAAGCTTTAACATTAACTGCTGGCGACGATACCTTCACCGACAACGGAGTCACGGAAACCTCCGTGAATGCCAGTGGTGGTAACGACCTTGTCTATGCATCCAGCGGAAACGACAACCTGAATGGAGGTACGGGAACCGACACTGTCAGTTACGAGAACGCGACCTCGGCCGTCACTGTAAATTTAGCAACAACGACTGCTCAGAATACGGTTGGATCCGGAACAGATACACTGCAACAGTTTGAAAATCTCATTGGTTCGGCGTTCAACGATACATTGACGGGCGACGGTTCAGACAACGTTATTCGCGGTGCTGGGGGCAATGACTCGATGACAGGTGGTGCGGGGAACGATACCTTCACCGTCGATTCGGGAACCGACACGATCAGCGATCTTGGCAACGGCGCCGACATTCTCAATGTTTCCGCGGGTGCAACCGCCAACGCAACTGCCGCAGCTGCATGGACCGCCACCGCGTCGACCAGCAACGCAGGGACCGCATCCATCACCGCCAGCGGTTTTAGTATCAACGTCAGTGCAGCCACCGGTGCTTCGGGTTGGACTCTTACCAACAGCGGCAATGCGACCGCGGTTACTCTGACCGGTTCGGCAAATGCTGACGTCATCACCGGTGGTACCAACGCCGATACCCTGGTTGGCGGCGCAGGCAACGACACACTCACCGGCGGTGCAGGCAACGACACATTCACCGTCGCATCCGGTACCGATACGATCACCGACCTGGGCAACGGCACCGATATCGTCACCATTTCTGCGGGTGCAACGGCCAACGCGACTGCCGCAGCAGCATGGACCGCTACCGCTTCGACCAGCAACGCAGGCACCGCATCCATCACCGCTAGCGGATTCGGCATCAACGTCAGTGCAGCCACTGGCGCATCGGGTTGGACCCTCACCAACAGCGGTAATGCTACCGCAGTTACCCTCGTTGGTTCCGCCAATGCAGATACGATCACTGGCGGCAACGGCAACGACACCCTCACCGGGGGTGCTGGCAATGATACGTTCAACGTAGCCGCTGGGACCGACTCGATCACTGATCTGGGCAACGGCACCGATATCGTCACCATCTCCGCGGGTGCAACCGCTAACGCAACCGCAGCAGCAGCATGGACCGCTACCGCTTCGACCAGCAACGCAGGGACCGCATCGATCACCGCTAGTGGATTCAGCATCAACGTCAGTGCAGCCACCGGTGCTGCAGGTTGGACGATCAGCAACAGCGGCAATGCAACCGCGGTTACTCTGACTGGCTCGGCAAATGCCGATACGATCACCGGTGGTACCAATGCGGACACGCTGGTCGGCGGCGCTGGCAATGATTCTCTCACTGGGGGTGCTGGGAACGATACCTTCACCGTCGATGCAGGAACCGATACGATCAACGATCTGGGGAATGGCACCGATATCGTCAATATCTCTGCGGGTGCTACTGCCAATGCAACTGCAGCGGCAGCGTGGACGGCTACCGCTTCGACCAGCAACGCAGGGACCGCATCGATCACCGCTAGTGGATTCGGTATCAATGTCAGTGCAGTCACCGGTGCTTCGGGGTGGACTCTGACCAACAGCGGCAATGCTACCGCAGTTACCTTGGTAGGTTCCGCGAACGCAGATACCATCACGGGTGGTAACAACAACGATACGCTCACCGGGGGTGCAGGCAATGATACGTTCAACGTAGCCGCAGGCACCGACTCGATCACCGACCTGGGTAATGGTACGGATATCCTCGTTGTGTCCGCTGGCGCCACCGCTAATGCGACCGCAGCAGCAGCATGGACCGCTACCGCATCGACCAGCAACGCGGGCACCGCGTCGATCACCGCTAGCGGATTCGGTATCAATGTCAGTGCAGCCACCGGCGCTTCGGGTTGGACACTGACCAACAGCGGCAATGCTACCGCAGTTACCTTGGTAGGTTCCGCGAACGCAGATACCATCACGGGTGGTAACAACAACGATACCCTCACCGGGGGTGCAGGGAACGACACCTTCACCATCGATGCAGGCACCGACTCGATCACTGATCTGGGCAACGGCACCGATATCGTCACCATCTCCGCGGGTGCAACGGCCAACGCGACTGC
>JAGWWZ010000034.1 GCA_018970165.1 Planctomycetota bacterium
CATGTTCACATCAACCCGCGCGACAGCGCGTACTACGGAGTCAAGAACGGAGACTTCATGTCCCTGACAGTCAAGAGCCCGCAATGCTCGGTCACTTTTGACGAAGTGCTAGTGCGTGAAGATCCGAATTCGAAGCTTGAGGTCCACATCGACACCGACGAAGGCAACGCCTGCGATTTGGATCACGCGACCACGATTGAATTGAAGCGACTCGAGCCGTGCAAGTGCCATGGGCACTGAGATCGGTGAGAGTTGTAATCCCTGTGTTTCTGTTTTGTTTCTCTCATTTTGGAGTTTGTAGCTTATGGCAAAAAACAATGATGCTCTCGGCATGATCGAGACCAAGGGCTTTATCGCCCTGGTCGAAGCGGTCGATGCGATGATGAAAGCCGCCAACGTCACGTTCCTCGGCTGGGACAAAGTCGGTAGCGGATTGGTATCGGCCTTCGTTACCGGCGACGTCGCTGCGGTTAAGGCTGCGACCGATGCGGGCGCTGCTGCAGCAGGTCGGATCGGACAAGTATTGAGCGTGCAAGTCATCGCTCGCCCGCACGAAGACCTGGGCAAGGTTCTCAAGGTCTCGGCACCCAAGGCTTCCGCTGAGTAATTTCCTCTCCTCGTATCAACATCCACTTCGTTAGAAAGCAAGTTTTATTATGCAAAGTGCAATCGGATTGATTGAAACCAAGGGCCTCTTGGCCTTGATCGAAGCCACCGACGCCATGGCCAAGGCCGCGAGCGTCGACATTGTGAAGCGAGTCGATATCGGCGGCGCCTATGTGACAACCATCGTCAGCGGTGACGTCGGCAGCGTTCGCGCAGCGGTGGAAGCCGGTGCAGCAGCCGCTTCGCAAGTTGGCGAACTGGTCAGCAGCCACATCATCCCGCGTCCTTCCGAAGGCTTGACCTCCGCGTTCCTTAAGTAATCCACTTTGTCAAGGATAGACAATCGTGAAAGTGCTCGTAGCAAACCTAGGTTCGACCAGCTTCAAGTACCGGCTCTTGGATATGTCGGACGAACGGCAATTGGCGCGCGGGGGTGTGGAACGGATCGGCTCCCCCTCGAGTCGCTGCTTCGTCGAAATCGGCACATCGAAAGTGGAGATGGAACAATCGGTTCCCAACCACGGAGTCGCCGTCGATGCATGCATCCAGCAGTTGACCAACCCGACGAGTGGTTGTCTGCGCGATGCCTCGGAGATCTCCGCCATCGGCTTCAAAGCCGTACACGGCGGGCGGGTTTCCGGAGTGCAAATCATCGACGAATCGGTGCTGCAAGCGATGGACGAAATGAACTCGGTAGCCCCTGCCCACAATCCGCCCTACATGGCGGCCATGCGACAGCTCGCCACGATGGCGGCCAAGATCCCCTTGGTAGCGGCGTTTGAAACCGATTTTCATCAGACCATTCCCGAAGCTTGGAAACGCTACGCGATTCCCGATGCCCTCGCGGAACAACTCCCGATTCGCAAATGGGGATTCCACGGTGCATCGCATCGATTTATCGGTTGGAGAATGTCCCAGTTGCTCAGCAACTCGGATGCTCGCGTGATCTCGCTTCACCTGGGTGGCAGCTCCTCGCTCTGCGCGATGCGAGGCGGCCGCAGTGTCGCAACAACGATGGGAATGAGCCCGCAGACCGGATTGCCTCACAACAATCGCGTCGGCGATCTCGACCCGTATGCATTGCCACTGATGATGGAGAAGACCGGCTTGTCCCTGAAGGATCTGCTCAAGGTCTTGGCCACCGAAGGGGGATTGCTCGGACTGTCCGGAGGATTGTCGGGAGACGTGCGAGATTTGGAACAAGCAGCGGAACAAGGAAACGCCAAAGCTCGGTTGGCTCTCGACGTGTTCATCGCCGAGATTCGACGCCAGTTAGGCTCGATGCTCGTCGCACTTGGAGGTGCCGACGCGATCGTGTTCACCGGAGGGATCGGTGAAAATTCTATCACCGTTCGCCGCGCCGTGTGCGATGGCCTGCATGATCTCGGGATTGCTCTGTGCGAAACCAAAAATCAAGCGGGGGGCAATCAAGCGGGTGAAAAGGAACGTCGCATCGATGACGCCGCACGAGGCAAGGCACAACTGTGGATCGTACCCACGAACGAAGAACTCATCGTCGCGCGACAAACCGTCGAAGCGATTCGAAAACCTCAGGCCCAGTAAAGGCAACGGAACCTTCCCATGTTTGTTGCAAAAGTCACCGGCTCGGTGGTCGCCACCCAAAAGGTCGAAACGATGACCGGCCACAAATTGCTCATCGTCGAGCCCTATCGGGTGGAACCCAAGGATCGGACCAGCCTGGTCACCACCGGCCGCACGTTCATCGCCGTCGATGCCCTCGGGGCCGGAGTCGGAGACATGGTCCTGATCACGCAAGGAAGCAGCGCTCGATTCACCCCGGAAACGGGCAAACTGCCGATCGACTGCGTCATCATCGGCATTGTGGATACCGTCAGCCTCGAAAAGAACAACATCTACAAGCGTCAGTAATCTCCCATGCAAATCAACGAAACCCTCATTCGATCTGTCGTCGAACAAGTAATCCAACAAGTTCGACACTCGGCGAGCCCCACAAGCAATGGTGCTGCGTCGCCATCCACGACCGGTTCAAGCGGTCCTCGCGGCCACTCGGGATTGTTCGATGACGTGGACTCTGCCGTAACTGCGGCCCGACATGCCTTCGAACAACTGCAGAAACGTCCCATCGACGATCGCCGTAAAGCGATCGATATCATCCGACGCATCTCCATCAGTCAATGTGTCGAACTCGGCACGATGGAGATGGAAGAGACACGTATCGGACGACTGCAGCACAAGATCGAGAAGCTCAAGACCCTCGGCGAGAAAACGCCCGGTGTCGAGTTTCTAAAAACCGAATGCTACAGCGGCGATCGCGGGTTGGCCGTCATCGAGCACGCACCCTTTGGTGTCATCGGAGCCATCACGCCGGTCACCCACTCGCTGCCCACGATCACCGGCAACGCGGTCAGCATGATCGCGGGAGGAAACACACTCGTCGTGAATCCGCACCCTAGCGGCAAGAAAGTCGCAGCCGAAGGGGTTCGTCGATTCAACGAAGCCATCCGCTCCGAGATCGGTATCGATAATCTGATCTGTCTCATTTGCGAACCAACGCTGGAAACCGCACAGCAACTGTTCAAGCATCGGCGCATCGCCTTGATCTGTGTCACCGGTGGTCCTGCCGTCGCACGAGCGGCCCTCAACAGCGGCAAGCGAGCCGTCGTTGCCGGCCCGGGCAATCCACCCGTGGTGGTCGATGAAACCGCCGATCTCGATCTGGCCGCCCGCTGCATTATTCAAGGTGCCGCATACGACAACAATCTGTTGTGCATCGCGGAAAAGGAAGTATTCGTCGTCAACAGTGTGTTCGATTCGATGATGGCCGCGATGGAGAGAGCCGGTGCCGTCCGATTGAATGCTCCAGAGGTCGATCGATTGACCCAAGCCGCCCTGCAACGGGTTGGCGAAGGGGCCGACGCCCACTGGGCCCCGCGCAAGGAGTTGCTCGGGCAAGACGCTTGGAAACTAGCCGAGGCCGCTGGTCGCAAGATTGATCCTCGGGTCGAACTGGTCTTTGGCGAGACCACTTCGGAGCACCCATTTGTTCAAACCGAGCAGATGATGCCGTTCGTTCCGTTCGTCCGATGCCCGAACTTCGAAACGGCGGTCGAACTGGCCCAGCAAGCGGAGCATGGCTACCGACACACGAGCATCATCCATTCGCGAAATGTTCGCAACATGACGATCATGGGACGTACGATGGACACCACGCTCTTCGTGAAGAATGGGCCTTGCATGGCGGCGCTCGGGTTGGGTGGCGAAGGCTACCTTTCGTTCTCCATCGCGGGTCCGACCGGCGAAGGCGTAACGACTCCATTAACGTTCACTCGCGAGCGACGTTGCTCGCTGATCGACGATCTGTTCATCCTGGGTCGCTAACTCTCTGGATTTTCCATGCAACAAGCACTTGTTCTCGGCAATGCCACCTCGACGGTCAAGCACCGCAGTTTGAACAATCACAAACTGCTGGTCTGCCAACCGTTGATGGCCGATGGTCATGGCCGGGACGGCGCGCCGATCCTAGCTGTCGATCATCTCGGTGCCGGGGTCGGGGACAAAGTCATGATCACCAGCGACGGCGGTGCAGTGCGTGAATTGTTCGGGTTGGAAAACAGCCCGATCCGATGGACCGTCCTCGGCTTGATCGATCCCACCGAACCCGATGAAGAGGCGATCTCGTGAATGTGAATCCCTCCGAAATCGAACGGATCGTCCGCGAAGTGCTGAGCAGCATGACTGCTCCACACTTGGCATCCGCGACTGCAACTTCAAACCAAGCGGTCGCCACTACGACAGCCGCCTCGGTATCGCTTCGCGAATCGGTGATTGGTTTGGAGGCTCTTCGCGGGGTCCCATCCGAAGTCACCGCGATTCAGGTTTTATCCAAGGCCGTGGTCACACCCGCCGCGCGGGATTGGCTGCGAGACCGAGGTGTGGCGATCACACGCAGCGGCGAGATCACGACCAAACCAGCAATCGCAACTGCGTCACCCGTGATCGCTCAACCGGCAAATGCATCAGTCGCACAAGCATTGCCACGATTGTTCATCGCTGGTGCGGTCGATTGGCTGCCCAGTCTATCAAAACAACTTTGCCCAAAACAAACGAAGGTCGCAGAGCGCGTCGCCGATGACGCATCGGTGGTTCGAGCGATTGCGGTGGCGATCCGTTCGGGGTATCGATCCGGGCTCGCGTTGGTCGATGCTCCGCATTCGGCGCTATGGCAGTCGGCTCGCGATGACCTGCTTCGCCCCGCTGTGGTGTCGCAGTGGAGCGATCTGGCGGACATTTTCCGCGAGGTTCCAGTCAACTTGTTGATCGTTCCATCGAAGCGATGGGGAATTGCGGGCGCTGCGAATATCGCCAGGCGATTTTTAGTTCACGTTGGATCCCAATCCTAGGAGCGCATCGAACATGTATCTCTACCGCGTGATCGGAACCGTGACCTTGAACCGAGTTCATCCATTGTTGATGGGTGGAACGTTGAAACTATCCGAACCGATCGGTGAGACGCTGATCGGTCACCCGCCAGCGGAAGTCGACTCGGTGGTGGTTTGGGACGACTTCGGTGCCTCCGAAGGTTCCATTATCGCCGTTAGCGACGGGGCCGAGGCAGCACAACCATTTCGCCCACAACTCAAGCCGATTGACGCGTACAACTCCGCATTGATCGACGAGCTTCACATCCATCCCGAATTACTTGACCAATAATCCATTCAGTAACCTCCTATCAAGAAACCCATGAACGCGCACAAAATCAAACAAGACATCTGCGAAATCGGACGACGCCTTTACAACAAAGGATTCGCTGCGGCCAACGACGGAAACATCACCGTTCGGATCGGTGAGAACGAAGTGCTCTGCACCCCGACCATGCACAGCAAAGGCTTTTTAAAGACCGAGGATATCTGCACGATCGACATGACCGGCAAGCAGACAGCGGGGATCAAAAAGCGATCGAGCGAAGCTCTGCTCCACTTGGAGATCTACAAACAGCGATCTGATATCAAAAGCGTCGTCCACTGCCATCCACCGCATGCCACCGCCTTTGCCGTTGCACGCGAGCCGATTCCGCAATGCGTACTTCCCGAAGTGGAAGTGTTTCTCGGCGACGTGCCGATCACTCGCTATGAAACACCCGGCGGTCAAGCATTCGCGGATACGGTTCTGCCGTTTGTCGACAAGACCAACGTCATCATCCTTGCCAATCACGGCACGGTCAGCTACGGCGTCGATGTCGAGCAAGCATATTGGTGGACCGAGATCCTGGACGCCTATTGCCGTATCCTGATGTTGGCTCGTCAACTGGGCAACGTCAGCTACTTCGATGAAACTCAAGAGCGAGAACTGTTGACCCTCAAGCAAAAGTGGGGATGGGCAGATCCTCGGAACACCGAAGAGTACAAGAACTGCGATATCTGCGCGAACGATATTTTCCGCGAGTCCTGGAAGCAGTCGGGAGTCCAGCGACGGGCGTTTCCTTCTCCTCCAGCGATGCCAGCCAAACCACAGCAGAGCGCCCCATCCGCAAACGGGAATGGCAGCAGCAACGGAGCACCGCCAGTTCTTAAGCAAGCGGTCGAAGCGGCGGTTGCATCGGCAGGTGCCGTCCCCGCAGGAGCGAACATGGAGCAATTGGTCAAGCTCATCACCGAGCAAGTCATTCGCGAACTCCAAAGCAAATAATCACATAGAGAACATTCCTAAGGATAGAACATATGAAAGTTAGCATTATCGGTGGTGGTGGATTGGTCGGTTCGTGCGCGGCGTATGCTTTGCAATGCGGCGGTGTGGTGCGTGAAGTGTCATTGGTCGATGTCAATGCAAATCTCGCAGCGGGTCATGCGCTCGATCTGATGCATGGCAGCCCGAGCATCGCCGACCAAAGCTTTACCTCGGGAGCGTACGAACATATCCCTGATTCCGACGTGATCTGTATCACGGCGGGCCTGCGTCGCAAGCCCGATGAATCGCGGTTGGATCTCATCAATCGCAACACCGATCTGTTCTCATCGATTTTGACCGAAGTGCAAAAGGCAGGTGTTAAGAAGTCAGCGGTGGTCTTAGTGGTATCCAACCCCGTCGATATTCTTACCAGTGTCGCGGCCGCAAAGCTGGGCCTACCTGTCTCGCAAGTGCTCGGTCTGGGCACGCAACTCGACACCATTCGATTCTGTTCACTGATTGCGGATGCGCTGCATACGGCACCGACTCAGACGCGGGCGTTGATTTTGGGTGAGCATGGAGACAGCATGGTTCCCGTCTGGTCGAGTGCGACGGTCGGATCATTGCCGCTGGAAAAATATCCCGGCTGGAACAATACGCTCGCTGAAAAGATTTTCACGCGTACCAAGGGATCGGGCGCCGAATGCTTGTCCAAGAAGGGTGGCGCAGGCTTCGCAGTCGGAATCGCCATTCGGGATGTGATCCATGCTGTGGCATTGGACCAGCAGCGGATCATGCCCGTCAGCACCGTGCAGGACGGTGCATGCTACGGGATCCGCGATGTTGCGATCAGCGTCCCGACGATCGTCGGTCGCGGCGGCGCACAATCGCGCGTCGAGATCGACTTGTGGCCTCGTGAATTGCAAGGGCTCAAGGCAAGTGCGGCGGCGATCAAGCCGACACTCGATACCGTGATGAAGCGAGTTGGCTAGTTGCTCGCCATCGCTGTCTATCGATCGTCGCTTCGTATTTGCTGGACGGATCGCTTTCCAGCGAGACGTGATCGAACGCATGGATTCCCGAGATCGTGAGTCGTGGTGCCGAACACCCAGTCTTTCAAACGCGCTCGGAAAAAATCGATTACAATCTGCGTAGATCAGCGGTTCGGATTGCGGTGCATTCCGCCTTTGAATCCCTGAGATCCGGCGAGCCCGCTTTCATTCCTCACATAACTCCCCTCAATCCCATACCTCCCATGACTCCCACCCCACACTCCCTTCTTCATTGCTTCGCAATCTCAGCAACGCTGCTATTGAGTAGCACATCCGCCCAGGACTCCGGTACGGTCCACTCCTTCCAGCGGCAAGCTCTCACAAAGACCTACTTCAGCGAAGGGACTGGCGTCGGGGATTTGAATGCCGATGGCAAGCCGGATGTAGTCTATGGACCGTATTGGTTCGAGGGACCGGAGTTCAAAGTATCGCATGAGATCTATCCAGTGAAACCGCAACCGATGAACGCCTACGCGGATCATTTCTTTGCCTGGGTGCATGACTTCAATGCCGATGGCTTCAACGATGTGCTCACCGTTGGTTTTCCGGGTACACCTGCTTATGTGTACGAAAACCCCGGCAAACAAATCGCAACCCACGGACACTGGACCAAGCATCAAGTCTTCGATTGGGTCTCCAATGAGTCACCCGCCTTCACCGATGTGACGGGCGATGGCAAACCGGAATTGATCTGCACGCGAGCTGGGATGTTCGGATTCGCTCAGCCCAGCGGTAAAAATTTCGAAGCATGGCAATTCACGCGTATCTCTGGTGTCGTTGCGCACGAACGATTCGGACACGCCATGGGGATCGGCGATATCGATGGCGACGGCAAACTCGACATCATGGCCAACAACGGCTGGTTCAAAAATCCCGGCCCGAACCGGGAAGGTCTGTGGGACTTTGAACCCGTCCCGTTCTGTCCGGGCGGAGCGGACATGTACGCCTACGATGTGAACGGCGATGGGCTTAACGATGTAATCACCAGCGTCGATGCTCACGGGTACGGCCTCGTCTGGTGGGAACAGCAACGGAAGGCCAACGGCGATCGAGAATTTATTCGCCACCTGATCATGGGGAGCAAGCCTTCGGAGAATCCGTACGGCATCCACGTGTCCGAACTTCACTCGGTGCGCATGGCCGATATCAACGGAGATGGACTTCAAGATATCGTCACCGGAAAAACCTACTGGTCGCACCATCGACAAAGCGCCGAGTGGGACTCCGGGGCGGTCGTCTACTGGTTCGAACTCAAGCGTTCCGAGAAAGGTGTGGAGTGGATCCCTCACTTAGCCGATGACTCGTCGGGCATCGGTCGGCAAATTGTCGTGGCGGATGTCGACTCGAATCAAACTCTCGACATTGTCGTCGGCGGCATGCTCGGCTGTCACGTTTTGCGCCATGAAACGACGCAACTCGACGGGATTGCATTCCAAGCCGCCCAACCCAAGGAACGACGTCCACTGCGAGAAGATCTGACAGGACTCGATGCGGCATCGCACATGACGGTCCCCGAAGGTTTCCATGTTCAACTCGCAGCGGGTGAGCCTCAGGTGCATCAGCCAGTTGCTATGGCATTTGACCACCGCGGACGATTGTGGGTCGCCGAAGCGTACACCTATCCCAAACGGGCTCCGGAAGGAGAAGGGATCGACAAGATCATCATCCTTGAAGACACCAATCAAGACGGCATATTCGATACTCGCAAACAATTCGCCGAGGGGCTCAATCTCGTCAGCGGACTCGAGGTCGGATTCGGTGGTGTGTGGGTTGGTGCTGCTCCCTACTTGCTTTTCATTCCTGATGCGAATGGCGACGACGTACCCGATGACAAACCGCAAGTCCTACTCGATGGCTTTGGATACCAGGACACGCACGAGACACTCAACGCATTCAATTGGGGGCCCGATGGCTGGCTCTACGGATGCCATGGTGTCTTCACGCACAGCAAGATCGGCAAACCTGGAACCCCGGATGATCAACGCACCCCCATGAATGCCGCCGTCTGGCGATATCATCCGATACAACACCAGTTCGAGGTTTTCGCGTGGGGAACGAGCAACCCTTGGGGTGTCGACTTCAATGACCACGGACAAGCGTTCATCACCGCATGCGTGATCCCGCACTTGTACCATGTCATCCAAGGTGCCCATTACCAGCGTCAAGCCGGGGAACACTTCAATCGCTACGTCTACTCGGACATCAAGACCATCGCCGATCACTTGCATTACGCGGGCAACATCGGCGACCACGCATGGTGGGGACACGAACCGGGCATTCAAGACGACACATCGGATGCAGGGGGTGGTCATGCCCATTGCGGTGCGATGATCTATCTCGGTGATAATTGGCCCGATCGTTATCGCAACCACATCTACTTCAACAACATCCACGGGAACCGCGTCAACATGGATCGCCTCTTCCGCGATGGGAGCGGCTACGTTGGAAAGCACGGCGATGATTTGCTGATGGCCAACGACCGATGGTTCCGAGGTATCAACTTGAGAACCGGGCCGGACGGATCGGCTTATCTGATCGATTGGTATGACCGAAACGCATGCCATCGCATGAATCCGGAGATTTGGGATCGAACCAATGGTCGTGTTTACAACATCGCCTACGGTGTGCCTCATCGTCAGCAAGTCGACTTGGCCAAGCAATCCGATGCGCAATTGGCCAAACTCGCATGGCACAAGAACGATTGGTATGTGCGAGTCTCGCGCAGACTCCTCCAGGAGCGAGCAGCGTCCGGAAAGCTCGATCGAACTGCGGTCAACGCGGAAATCGATCAACTCATGGCGAGCGATGACGAGACACGCGTCCTACGAGGATTATGGCTTGCCCATGCCACAGGGCTGGTCGACGACACCAAGCTCCAATCCCTTTTGGGGCATTCGTCCACTTACGTGACCGCATGGTCGATCCAGTTGCTTTGCGAAGACAAGAAAGTGTCCGAATCGGCGATCAAGCGGTTTCAGGAACTGGCTGCGAGCAAGCAGTCGGATGCAATGGTCCGATTGTATTTGGCCTCGGCGATGAATCGGCTTGAACTCAATGACCGCTGGGGAATTGCCCAAGCTCTCATCAGTCACGATGCAGATAGCAAGGACCGTAACATCCCCCTGGTGGCTTGGTACGGTATCGAGCCATTGGTTGCCACGGATCCGAAACGTGCCCTCGCACTGGCAAGCACCAGCCGCATCCCCTTGGTGAGCCAATACATCGTCCGTCGTGCCGCTTCGGATACCGATGGGCTCGATGCCTTGGTTTCAGAATTGCCCAGGTGGTCCACGGATCAACAGAAATCCACACTGGAGCAAATCCTGCAATCGATGGAGGGACGGGTCAATGTGCCGCAACCCAAACCCTGGTCGACTGCCTACGAGCAACTCTCTAAGAGTGATGCCGGAGAAGTGCGCGACCTCGCATTGCGAGCAGCGGTCGCGTTTGGCGATCAGCGAGCGTTTCCACAACTCCGGGAGCGGTTGGTCGACAAGAATCGATCTGTGGCAGAGAGACAAAGCGCACTCGATATTCTCGTCAAAGGTCGCGACAAGGAACTCGGGCCCAGCCTGATCGCGATCCTCGATACTGAGGAACTTCAGTCCCAAGCCATCCGAGCTTTGTCAGCAGTCGCCGATGCGCAAACTCCCGACAAACTGTTGGCCATCTACACCAAGCTGAACAAGACTGCTCGCGAGGATGCGATCGCGACGCTCGTATCGCGGGCTCCCTTTGCTCAAAAGCTACTCGATGCGGTCGAATCTGGCACTGTTGCTCGTTCCGATGTGCATGCTTACCACGTCCGACAAATGGTCAGTCTCAACGATCAACCACTCGTCGAGCGTATCAATCGCTCTTGGGGCAAAGTCGGCACCTCGTCGGAGGAACAAAAGGAAGCCATCGAGAAATACAAATCGCAGTTGACCAAGAAGGTGTTGGCCAAGGCAGATCTTAGCCAAGGCCGGCAGCTATTCAACAAGCACTGCATGGCTTGCCATCAACTGTTCGGTGCGGGTGAGAAAGTAGGTCCGGATTTGACCGGTTCGAATCGGGCTGATTTGAACTACATCCTCGAGAATCTCGTCGCTCCCAATGCGGTCGTGGGCAAGGATTACCAGATGACGCTGTTGCAGCTCGACGATGGACGCGTGCTGTCGGGTTTGATCACCAAGGAGACCGACAGCGCGGTCACGCTCAAGACGATCAACGACTTAGTGGTAATCGCCAAGGACGAGATCGATCAACGCAAACTATCGGACTTGTCGTTGATGCCGAATGGATTGCTTGATCCGCTGAAACTGGAGGAAGTTCGAGACTTGATCGGGTACTTGGCGAGCCCTTCGCAGGTTCCGATCCGTGGTCCTCGCCCTGAGTTTGATGCCAAGGGAAAGGTCGTTGGTGCCATCGAAGGAGAAGCCATGAAAGTGATCGAGAAGAGTCGCGGCGCGGCCCAGGGGCAAGGGATGCAAGGCTTCTCCGCAGATCGATGGAGCGGCAACGACCAACTGTGGTGGACCGGTGCCCAGCCCAACGATACCTTGAGCTTGGAGTTCGAGGTTGCAAAAGCGGGGAGCTATGAGCCTCAGATCGTCCTGACCAAGGCGCGCGACTATGCGATCGTTCAGTTGTTCCTCGATGACGCACCGCTCGGCGACCCCATCGATGGTTTCAATACACCAGAGGTCGTCACAACGGGAGTGCTCAAGTTTGCATCGAGGGAAATCAAGGAAGGTACGCATATCCTCAAAGTGAAGATCCTCGGCAAGCATCCGGAAGCGGTTCCTGGCTACATGGTGGGAATCGACTTTATGAAGTTGGATCCAACGCAGTAACTAGCCGCTAACCACGGTTAAGCAGCACCTGCACACTGGTCCGGGTGGCACGTCCCTAAGTCCTCAAAGGGCGTGTAGCTTCGAAGATACCGTCCGGCAATTCCAACTTGAAAACTTGTAGTATTTGGAGAAGCTCCCCAGTGGCCTTGTGCCACTGGAAGCCAAGCTTCATTGCTAGCCAGGGACTCTCACCAAATCCACCGGATCCTAATTTGTACGACGGACTTCTCAATCCGACGTCTGTCACCACGCGGAGTCGGAAGTCCGTGGTACAACCGCGTACTTGTGAATTCGGGTTGCTTTGTGTAACGGGAGGCAATGCTACATTAGCTGAAGAAGTTAAGTTACCAAACGACACAAGGTCGCCAGGGTCATTCCCCTGTTTTTGCCCTCCCACTTTGCTTCCCACATTTCTTGCCAGTCCCTCCCGGCTTTGATTACTTCGCCTGCGGCTATGGGTTACGCGAAATCCTGCTGTCTCGTTCGCCATCGCTACCCTATGTTCGCTACAATCAAGAGGAGCAATCAAATCCGTTTTTCACGCCTCAGAACACGCTGCCATGTCTCAGCATTCCTTCAACGAAGATCCTACGGTTCCACCTTCGGTTAAGCCAAACTTCGGCGAGCCCTCCATTCAGCCAGTCGATCCCATTGGGCAAGCCCACGAACGGACCGCTTCTAATCAAGACGATAAACCTCGCTCCTTCGGTCGCTACCGCGTAATATCGATTCTTGGCCAAGGGGGATTTGGCTCCGTTTACCGCGCAAGCGATGATCAGTTGCAACGAGACGTTGCAATCAAAGTCACCCTCGGCTCGTTGCTTGCGCCATCGATGCGCGAGGGATTTCTCACCGAAGCTCGGATTGTCGCATCGCTCGATCACCCAAATATCGTTCCGGTTTACGATGTTGGTCAGACCGAAAGAGGCGATTTTTTCGTCGTTTCAAAACTTATCGATGGTAGTGACCTATCCTCTCGCATCAAGCTCGATCGCCCCGAACGTTTTCAATCTTTGCGAATCATCGAGCAGATTGCCGATGCACTCAACTATGCCCATACAAAGGGGCTTGTCCATCGGGATGTGAAACCGGCCAACATTCTAATTGATCGCCAAGGTCAACCATACCTCTCCGACTTTGGGCTTGCTTTACGGGAAACCGAACGTCGACGCGAGGAAGACACGACCGGAACGCCTGCGTACATGAGTCCCGAACAAGCACGCGGTGAAGGACACCGTATCGATAACCGGAGCGATATCTACAGCCTGGGTGTAGTCTTGTATGAACTCCTCGCTGGTCGCCGTCCGTTTCGTTCAGACAACTCGCTCGAACTTATAAAGTTGGTAGCAACTGAAGAGGTCCGCTCGCCTCGACTATTCGATGATACTATCTCCCCAGAACTTGAACGGATCTGCATGAAGGCCCTCGCACGTCGGGCTAGCGATCGCTTTACCGTGGCTCGCGATTTTGCCGATGAGATCCGATGGTACTCAGCACATCATGCTCCAACGCTTGGTATGCGACCTTCGATTGTCTCGCTTCCGACAGGTACCACCCCGATCATTCGGGTAACTTCGAGTACTGCCGACCTTACAGCGCAGGTCATGGATGTGAAACCCACAGGTTCGCCTCGTATTGTTCCCAAAGGACTAAGGTCCTTCGATTCCGATGATGCAAGTTTCTTTCTTCAACTTCTCTCGGGCCCGTTTGATCGTGAAGGTCTTCCCGAAGGCCTTCGCTTCTGGAAGACTCGCATCGAAGAGCCCAAGCTAGAAAAGACATTCAAAGTAGGACTTGTCTACGGTCCCTCAGGTTGCGGTAAATCCTCGCTCATGAAGGCCGGTCTCCTGCCAAGATTGAATCGCAAAGTGATACCTATCTATATCGAAGCAACTCCTGAGGATACCGAGACACGGTTACTGCGTGCAGTGCGCAAAGACATCCCAGATGCCGAAGGCGCGTCGCTCAAGGAGGTCTTGAGTACCATTCGTCGCCGCCGCTTGGTCCCTTCCGGCGGTAAACTTCTGCTGGTTATCGATCAATTCGAGCAGTGGCTCTTTGCAGAACAGGATTACGCTAAGGCTTCCCTGACAGATGCCTTGCTACAATGCGATGGGGTAACCGTACAAGCAATCGTGATGGTGCGCGAGGACTTTTGGATTTCCGTCAGCCGATTCTTTAAGGAGATGGAGATCAGATTGTTTGAGGGTGAGAACAGTTCCTTGGTGGATCTGTTCGATATCGAGCATGCGGCGAAGGTGCTTGGGCTCTTTGGTAAGGCTTATGGTAAACTACCTGATCGCGATAAAGATTGGAACCAAGACCAAAATGAATTTATCCGTCGAGCGATCGCTGGATTGTCGCAGGACCGCAAGGTGATTTCGGTCCGGGTCGCCGTCTTTGCAAACATGATGAAGTCTCGCGAATGGACGACGGCCGCACTCCGCGAAGTGGGTGGAATCGAAGGGATCGGTGTCACGTTTCTCGAAGAGATGTTTGGATCGCGGCAGGCACCGATCCATCATCGCCAGCATCAGGAAGCGGTGCGTGGATTGCTGTCGGCTCTGCTACCGACAAAGGGCACCGACATCAAAGGTTCGATGCAGAATGCTGCCTCGCTTCAAAAAGCGGCAGGCTACGAACAAAAGCCTAATGAGTTCCATGAGTTGATGGAGATCCTCGATCGGAATCTCCGCCTGATCACACCTGTCGATGATGGTAGTGGGGCGGAGAAAGGTACTGAGCGAAGCTATCAACTCGCCCACGACTACATGGTCGCTTCGCTGCGAGATTGGCTAACGCAGAAGCAGAGGGAAACCAATAAAGGCCGTGCCGAGTTGAAACTTGCCGAAAGAGCCGTAGCATGGGGGATCAATAGCGAGAATAAACAATTACCGACCTTTGTGGAATGGTTGCAAATACGATATTTGACCGATCGCAAAGAATGGAAAAAATCCGAATCTGCAATGATGCGTGCAGCGACCCGCTTCCATTTGCAACGCTCAAGTGTGATCCTCGTATTCTTACTGGGAATAGCCGCAGCAGGGAACTGGATTTGGCGTCGCATCGATTCTCAGCGGCTTGAGGATGCGGCAAAAGCGACCGCACAGTTGTGGCTGACCGCCGGGGTTGAACAATTGAAGCAAATCGCCCCGGATATCCGGCCGAAAGCAGCATGGATTGCGAATGATTTTCTTGAAGCGCTCAAGGCTCCTAGGTCGAACGAGGAGAACCAAATGCGAGCCACTCTCGGCTTGCATTTTGCCGGCAGTCAGGTATCTGCCGAGCAATGGAAGTACGTGGCCGATGCCATGCTCGCCTACGAGCCCAGTGAATTTCTTACAGTCTGCGAGTTGCTAAGCGATGCGGGAGGAAATTTGCGCGAACCATTCGCTAACATCCTTCAAGACTCACAACGATCAAGTTCGCATCGATTGTTTGCTGCCGCCGCATTGGCTGTTTACGAACCCGATGGAGATAAATGGAAGCAACCAGGAGTCGCTCAGTTCGCTGCGACGGAAGTTGCCGCAAGCAACCCGGTCTATCTGCAAGCTTGGCGACAAGCTTTTCGACCCGTCGCCAAACGCATCGTGCCGTTCCTCGAACAGCATTTCGGTGATACCAAAACATCGGAAGTTCAACGAAATGTTATCGCAAACTTGATCGCCGAGTACGCCAAAGATGATGTAGCAACCTTAGCTTCGATGGTTGCGGTAAGCGATCTAAAGAATTTCCCAACGCTCCTTCAACCGCTTCGGGAACTTCGAGATGTAGGAGGAGTACCCGAACTCCAGAAGATCCTGGATCAGACGCTGCGACCGACATGGAACGATCCTGCGCCGGATCCAGCATGGAAGGAAGTCACACCGGGAACGAAGTTACGGATCGAACAAGCCCATGGGATGCTGTCGGAGCGATTCGCCTACGTGCAGGATATGCCGCTCGAACAATTCCTGGAGGTTGCCGAGAGTCTTCGGGCCAGCGGGTATCGACCGACGCGCGTTCGAGCCTGGCAATGGCAGCAGACAGAGTTAAAGTCAACCACTGATAGTGGCAACATTTCGTTCATCGCATCGGTATTCACACGCGACGGTAACCCGTGGCGGATCGAAGCATACCTCGCGGCTAACGAGTTACCGAAGGTTGAGGATCCAGCCGTCAAGGAAGGTCAGCTACTTGATGATCTCTGTGCTTTGCCGACCCAAGAAGGTGACGAACAACGCTTCCTGGCCCTTTGGTCGAAACCAACAATCGCTGACGAGGAACGGAGAGTCGTTGTTGAAGTAGTGGAAGAAGAATTTAAAAAAGTGGAACAAGAGCTTTCAAAAACCCACGGTGTAATTCGCGTTAACGTACGAACAACGCCGCAAGGAGACCTCCGTTACAGCATGATTTTTTCTTCAATTCAAAAGGCCCCTTGTTTGTTTTTGCGTCACATGGGAGGCAATCTCTTGTTTCGCCCCCAGACCGATATCGCGGTATCGCCTCAGCATATTGACGGAATATGGAGCGTTGACACCCAGATCGAAACACAAATTATTCCTGACGTGTCGCCAAATGCAATTCAAGGATGGATCGATCCCGAACAAGTTTCGAGCTACATCGCTGAGGGATGGCGACCGACCGCAATCGCGGTAAATGGTTCAGTTGATTCTTCAACGAGCAAACCTCTGCCTCATGCGAGAATTGTTTTGACTCGTCCTTTGATTCCAGATGTTGTCAAGGAATCTCTCGCCAAACGCCAGGCCCGTGCTGCGATCGCGCTATATCAGTTGGGCGAAAAGGAACGCGTTTGGAAGCTGTTCAAGACCCTGCAACCGGACGCGAGACTGCGAAGCTATTTCCAAGCTTACCTGCCGGACTACGGCAGCGATCCAGCAGCCCTCATCGCGGAATTCCTCAATCGCAAACCGACCGCGAAGTCCAGCGATATGCTTGCCGAACCAGCCCTTGCGCCACTGGCTATTTCGATCGGGGATTTTGCGGAAGCGAAACTGCTGAGCGAGGAACAAATGGCTCCTGTGCGCGACCATGCGCTGCGGCTGTACATCGAAGATATCGATCCAGGGGTCCACGGAGCCTGCGAATGGTTGTTAAAGAAGTTGGGGGCCGAAAATACCATTGCAGAGGCGATGCAGGGTTTGGCGATGGGAGATCGAGTCGGTGAACGCCGCTGGTATCTGAGCAAGACGGGAGGGCATACCTTTGCCCTCTTTGAACCGGCGGAGTTTGTGATGGGTTCGCCGATCAGCGAACTTTATCGGTACGGTGAAGCCACAGATACGGCAGAGTCGCGGCATCAGAGGTCCATCGATTATCGATTCGCGATCGCGACGCATGAAATCACTATCGAGCAATTCGCTCGCTTCCGATCAAACCAGGGATTCAATCGCAATTACTCACGCCAAGAGAATGCTCCGGCAAACATGATTACCTGGTTCGATGCGGTGGCCTATTGCAATTGGCTGAGCGAGCAGGAAAACATCCTCCCAGACCAATGGTGCTATGAGATCAATCCGCAGGATCCGACCAAGGTGACGATACCTCCCAACTTTTTGCAACGCATCGGCTATCGATTGCCCACGGAAGCGGAGTGGGAATACGCATGCCGAGCGGGAAGCAGCACCGCTCGCCCCTATGGTGAGACTAAGGAACTTCTCGGGCGTTATGCATGGTACGCTGATAACAGCGAGACACTATTCACACGTCCTGTTGGGACCATGCGCCCCAATGACTATGGCCTGTTCGACATGCTCGGGAATATCTTCGAATGGAGTCATGATGAGCACTACGAATATCCGTTCATCAGAATCGCGCCAAGCAACCCTTCAGGAAGTCGTGAAGTGTCAAAAGATCGAAAACGTGCGCTTCGCGGCGGGTCGTTCGGCAATCGCGTGCTTACCGCCCGCTCGTCGTTTCGCAACCCTCTCCAGCCCGAGGTTCTCGGAGAGAACATCGGGTTGCGTGCTTCAAGAACTTACCGCTGAGTTCCTTTAGCTCTTTACCCATTCTGCGTTACCCCTTAATCGTTTCGCCGCGCACGGCACCAGTGGAATAAAGGCCGAGCACGCAAGCTTAATGGCACTCACCTTTAGATTCTTGGGATTTTCCTTCCGAAAGGGTGGCACACTTTCCATCCAAGCCCTTTTCTCTGTAGCCACCGTCGCTATGCGGTGGATGTACGATGGTGGCGCGCCCAATCTGAGCATCGCCCCACGTGGACGAGCCACGCGGTGGCGGCGTTGCGTTGGGCCTCGTTCTCTGGTTGCGATCAGGGCTCCATGCGGTCGAGCCGCATGGTGGCCTGCTCTAGCTTCGGTGCATTTGTTTGTTCAAAATTTCTACCTGGGCTTCACGATCAACGTCCGATGAGTATTCATCAGCGGTTCGATCCCACCCTCTCCTAAAAAATCTTTTTGCTCCGACATTTTTTTGCCCTCCATTTTTTGCCCTCCATTTTTTGCCAGTCCGACCGCGCATCGATGCCCTCGCAGGCTGCTGAGGGGCAGACGAGTGCGTCATGTTCCATTAACATCGATTTTTCTATATTGCGCCTGAGCAAATTCAACCTATCCGATTGAACGGAACATGAATACTTCAAACGAGAGAGTCGACTCTCTGATCGATGAAGCTTTTGAGGCTCTCGATGCCTTCGATATCGAGCGAGCGATTGAACTGGGACGGCAGTTAGAGACACTGCGCCACTCGTCTTGCTTCGAGATCCTCGCGTTAGCATTCGATGCCGACGACAAACGGGAGGAAGCGATCGCCGTTTTGGAAGATGGCACCACCAAAGCTCCCTCGGTCTGGCGTCTATGGCAGTTGCTTGGGAACTACTACTCGGATAGCAGACGCCATGAGGACAGCATGAGTTGCTACCAAAAAGCATTTGAATGCCCCAACGTCGATGCAAGCTCCGTGTACCTCAACAAGTCCATTGCTCTCCTCCGAAACCAGGACTATTTGCCGGCGATCAAGGCGATTGATCATGTCAGCAGTGAAGCACTGCAACCCCTCGCGATTTCTCACAAGATGCATCTACTCAATGCAGCAAAAATGTTTTCAGAAGCTGCAAAGCTCGGGGAAAACACCATCGATTTACCTTTATGGAACGATGAGAATGCCGCACAGTTGGCGGAGGTTCATAGCGAATTGGCATTCGCGATTTGGAAGTCTTCACTCGATCGCGATCGGGCTCAGTATCATGCATGGCTGGCCATCAGCATCGACAAGAGCGAAACAACCGCTGCTTGGGTGATCCGGGACATAGCGGCCGAGACATCACCGAAGGCTCGGCACATGACGGTGATGATTCGCGGCCGGTGGCATGAGCCGTTCGAGGAGGAGACTGAATCCCCTGGCTTTTATGCCAACTACGAAGTGGTCGCCGAAACCCCGGAGGAAGCGCTCGCCTTCATCCTGCCATTCGAGCCAGAGAAAGTGAGAAACTCACTCGGTATCGAGGAGTACACTTCGAGAGAGTTGGCTCCAGATTTACCCAAAGGAGTCTACCAGGTGCATCCTGGCTACATGATGTTTCCATGGGAAGAGGCTTGATGAGGCGTTGCAACCAATGAGTTTCCCGACGCAGAAATGAACTCCGACTGGAATCAGTATCAAGACGAACTCACGAGCGATGACGAGAAGACTCGCGATCGGGCGGCTACATTTGTCGGAAATTGCGGCGCCGATGCGGCCCCAATTCTTCCGATCCTGATGGAGATGATCTCCGACAAGCTCCACAGTCCACCAAACCATCAATCCGGTGGGTTTCAATACGGCGAATTTGTCTCTGCCGGACGCATTTTGCAGGCTATCGAAGTCTTGCGTCAGTCGGGAACTGCAACCAAAACCATGCTCAAATATGCCGACGCTGCGATCGAGCGTCTACCGTTATTGCTTCGGGATGCTGGCGGCGAGAGTACCTCGCTGCTGATCTATGTGCTGTCGTTGATCGGACCTCGCATGGCCCACCTCGCTCCTCTCGTGCTGGAGGCAACCCTGCGAGAAAGCGATCCGCGTATGCGGTACCGTGCCTATCAATTTGCCTGCGCGGTCTCTCCCTCGCTATTGAACAACCATCCCTGGTCAACGTTCCCTCCTTTGGACCCTGAAGAGCGCGGTACATGGATACAAGGCATCCCATGGGTTGTTTTGATTTGCTTCCTTCTGCTCACCGGCTTGGAGTTTGTGCCCCGACTGACCACCTCAAACGATGTTGAATACAAATTGCCGGTCCCAGCCTTGCCACAGGAAGCGAAACGACCGACCGAGTTGTCCCAGAAAATCGACTCGTGGTTGGATTCTCGCGTACATCATTTGGATGCCGTGATGGTCCAGCATCGAGGCCAACTCGTTTACTCGCGCATGTTCAATTGGTTCCGCGCCGATCAGCCTCATGAGTTTCAGTCAGCAACCAAGACCATAAGTTCCATCCTTATCGGTATTGCCATCGACGAAGGACTCATTCGATCCGTAGACCAGCCCATTGCAGGACTCCTTCCCGAGCATGCTGGGTTGCTGACAGGTGCAAAGTCCCAGATCACGCTTTATCATGCACTCACGATGCAAACCGGTTTACGTTGGATCGATTTTGGGGTCGGAAACTCCTTTGAAAGAATCGAGACATCCCCCGATTCGGTGGCGTTCGTTCTCAGCGAGCCTTTGGATTCTGCTCCTGGCGAAAAGTTTTTCTACAACACAGGAAGCTCACACCTGCTGTCCGCGATCCTCCAACGGCAAGCAGGGATGAATGCATTGGAGTATGCCAAACGTCGACTATTCGAACCTCTGGGTGTCACTCAAGTCAGTTGGCCTGCTCTGCCTGATGGTCGCACGCAAGGAGGATGGGGAATGTACCTAAGCCCAGAGGACATGCTCAAGATCGGACAGTTGCTGGCCGAGGGTGGAAAGTATCGCGGCAAGCAAATTATCTCCAAGCAATATGTCGACGAGATGTTCACGTCTCGGGTAACGACTTATCTCGATGCAGATTACGGCTACCAGTTGTGGTTTCCGAAAGACCATGGTTGCGACGGCCTAGCGGCGGCTCGCGGGTACGGCGGTCAGGATATCTTCGTTGCTCGGGACCGCGACTTGGTCGTCGTCTTCACCGGAAATATCGGATTCCCCGAAAGGAATGCGAAGGATGTTCGACAACTTCTCAAAGAGGTCATCTTCCCCAACTTCTCCCCGTGATCGACGACCATGGCGTCGAATCCGACTTCACAAGACATCCGGAAGTTCCCTGCACGCGATTCTAAAAAAACTCAATTCGCGCGCCTCGAAAGTCTTCCTCGGACGCCTTGGAAGGTACAGCCATATCAAAGTGATATCATTTTGATATAATTTTTTTGAAACGATCAAATTCGAGAACCGTTTGGAAAAGGGGTACGGAAGATGAATCATTCGCATGTTGCTGAAAAATCGTTGGTTCCCATGAAGGGATGGGGGATGCTGCTCGTTTGTCTGCTCCTACTCCTTGGAGGGCCGATCCTGTTTGTGGTCCTCGCTAGCGGAATGCCGAATGCCTCTGTTCTAAGACTCGGTGGTATGGCCGTCAGCGCGTTGGGGGCTGTTGCGGGATTCCTGGGGCTGTTCGGGTTTCTCGCCGTGCAACCCAATGACGCTCGAGTCTTGCTGCTGTTTGGCGAATACGTCGGGACGGTCAGCCAGTCGGGGTTCTACTGGGTGAATCCGTTCTACAGCAAGAAGAAAATCTCATTGCGTGTTCGAAACTTCGAGACCGGTTCCTCGAATGTAGCGGAGAAAAAGAACGAGGCTGGGGTTGTGATCCAGCACAAATCGCGCACCCATGGCAGACCGTCGAAGGTCAACGATCGCGATGGTAATCCGATCGAAATCTCCGCGGTCGTCGTCTGGAAGGTCGTCAATACAGCCGAGGCGATGTTCGAGGTGGACGACTACGAAGATTTCGTCGCCGTCCAAAGTGAAGCAGCCCTACGCAATTTAGCAACGCGTCATCCCTATGACAGCGAAGATCACGAAATGTCCCTCCGAAGCTCCACCGAGGAAGTCAGCGACCAACTTAAAAAAGATATCCAAGAACG
This sequence comes from Planctomycetota bacterium, assembly GCA_018970165.1. GTDB lineage: Bacteria > Planctomycetota > Planctomycetia > Pirellulales > Pirellulaceae > JBKCUI01. The sequence continues at coordinate 22,210 of JAGWWZ010000034.1, forward strand.
GCTCGAGAAGGCGGGAGTCGACGTTATTGAGGCACGTATCAGCCACCTCGCATACGCCCCCGAGATTGCCGCAGCGATGCTCCAACGCCAGCAAGCGCATGCAGTTGTTGCCGCACGAGCGAAAATTGTCGAAGGTGCGGTCGGCATGGTCCAGGCAGCCCTCGAACATCTCAGCCGCGACAAGATCGTCGAACTCGACGACGAACGAAGAGCCGCAATGGTTTCCAATCTGCTTGTCGTATTGTGTAGCGATCGCCATGCTCAACCGGTCATCAATGCCGGTTCGATCTACCAGTAAAGCGAAGGATAGCCAACGTGCCGCAACGCGATTCGTTCTTGCTTCGACTCAGCCCCGAGATGATGGACGCCCTGCGTTATTGGTCCGAAGATGAATTCCGAAGCATGAACGCTCAGATCGAAATGGTTTTGACCGATGCGCTGCGTAAAGCAGGGCGATGGAATCCCAAGTCCCCATCCAATGCAAACGACAAGCCCAAGGGAACCTCGCCTAAAAAAGGTTGAGCCTTCCTGAGCAACGTTGCAACTCCAACGCGCCGTAGCAGAACGACAACACAGTCGCAGAACGACAACACAGTAGCAGAACTCGCGGAGAGTTCTGCTACACCAAAACGACGCTGAAATCTTCGTGATTTCAGCTATCTCCCCAGGGGGCACACCTCCAAATCGGTGCTAACCTACGCTACGCTCTCATCACCACAGTCGATCTCACTTTAAACATACGATCCATCGAGGCGGCAATGAACGACTCCGGCTGGCAAGCAAATCAAACTGTCCCGACTCCAAATCCAAGCAACAAGGTACGCGGACCGGCGATCGCACTGATCATCGTTTCCTCAGTCGCAATTGCCTTCGGGATAGCAGGGCTTGTTGGTGATTTCTTTCTTTACTCAACCGGCGCTCTCGAAGAGCTGGAGGCACGAAATGCGAAACCTATTTCGCAGGAAACAACACTTGCGATCCGCACCGTCTGGGGTATCGTGTTGTCGATCGCTTCCAGTTTCGTCCTTTACGGATCGATTCAAATGCTGAAGCTTAAGAGCTATGGTACCGCGAGAGCCGCAGCGATCGTTGCGATGATACCAATGCTCGGCCCCTGCTGCGTTGTCGGTATTCCCTTTGGTATCTGGGCGTTTGTGGTACTCAAGGAAGACAGTGTACGGAACGCTTTTCGATAAACCGATCTTTCTGACATGTCTGACAACCCCTTCCAACCACCCAGGTCCACAAGTGGCAATGCGCTCGAGCAAGAGCAAACCTTATCATCTGGTCAAGCCACCTACAACGTCGTCACCGATACCGTGACAGGTGTCAACGTCCGGTGGAGCGACAACAAGTTCCAGGCGATCTTTGTTGCCGCATCCATTTTGATAGCAGCAACCATCGGCGCGATCGTTGTCGCTCTCAACGGACAGTGGAAATTGCCTTGGTATGCGGGTGCGATTGCCGGATCCTTTGCTGGCATGCTCTTCGGAATATTCGCCAGTGGCGTCGTTCTGATGATTTATCGAGCCATGCGCCACATCCAAGGCAAACATGACTAACAATTCGATTCTTTAATTCCGATGAGCAGCGAGTGCAAACCGGTCATCCATCTCGAGCGGATAGGGAACGCCAGATTGCACCATCCATCGCCATAGCTCACTCTCGGTCCTGAGCGCTGCGTCCGCTCCATCGGATTGATTCCAACGCATCGCGGTCAACTGCGAAGCGCCCCCCAATTCCATTCGCCCGATCTTTCTCGGGATATCTAGGAAACGCGAGGCATCTGAAGTAATCATCCTCGCTAGGTCTGATGGTTCGCACTCAGCCCTCCGACTCGCGATCTCCTTGACCTCCTCCCAGAGATTCAGGTCTGGATTCGATGCTCGCGAGTCGGTTCCCAAAAAAACGGCGATTCCCCGCGATTTCAAGTCGCTTAAGGGATAAGGCGGGTGATGGAACCAAGCATGCGTTCTCGGGCAGTAAACCACCGCCATGCGTTCATAATGCTCGCGCAACCAATCGACCTGATGCTTCGTGAGAAAATTGCCATGAACGACTAGGGATCGCCAGGCCGATGCCAGGAGCCTTAAGTGTTCATCGATCGTTCCGATGTTCGAGCGATGGTGTGCATCGATCTTTGTTTCAATCCACGCCCCGAGGAATCCGGTCCGATGGTCGAGCCACTGCAACTCCTCGCGGCTTTCCGCAAGATGCATGGATACCAACCCGCGGTTCTCACTGGACCAATCCGCTGCGCAGCGAGTTACATGCGTCGATGCCGTGTAGGGCGCATGCGGTGCCAAGCCCGGTGAACACACACCCTGCCACTTCGGTGCATCTATTTGTTCAAGAGCGAAATTGTGTGTCTGATGCCATCGCTCTTCTCGAACATCGATCAATTCAAAGCATGGTTGCACTGATATGAGAGCATCGGGAACGAGCGAAGATGCGGCGAGAGTTGATATCTCGCTTCGCATTTCGGATTGAAGATGCGAGATCCAAGCAGGATCCCAGGGGGCCGTGACATTATCGACAATCCATCGCACACCGTGCTTCCAGGATTCGATGAGCCCTTGGCGTATCGCATGCCGACGTTGCTCCAACCGCTTCTCGGCCGACTGAGACGAGACTAAGGCCCGCTGTTGGATCACTCGCGACAACCAACCATCGAAGGAGCCAAGGGCAGAAATCGGTTCTACTAAATCGCTGAACTCGAGGTGACAATGGCTATTGATCCAACCGGGGAGAATCGCCGTCTTTTCGAGTCGTATGCGGGGCAATGCGTGAAAGCGTTCCGGCAGTTCGGCCCCAAGATGTTCGATGGTTCCCGCCGAGGCTACTAAAAAACCCTCGAATATCGCGGGGGAATCGATGGGGACCAACCAATCGGGTTGCAGGACCAGGCCGTGGATTGTGGAGGACACAGCCGCTTGTTGGGTCATGGCGTCAAGGGAGCCGCCATATCTGCATACTTCTTCGTCAGGATGTTTCTTGGCCAGGAGAAACCAAGGCCGCGTCCTGCGAGCAGTTCGGTGGGTACGACACCACCGAGAATCTTGAACATCGGTCGATAGAGAGATTCCCAGTCTTTGTTGCCAGCGGGGCAATACTGGCGTCCGTTCCCTTCGACCGCAGTGACACCAGCGATTCGCGAAGCCATGGCAGCCGACGCCATGAAGGAGCCTCCGACGCAGGTCAGGTCCTGGACATAGATCTTCATGCCGTAATGCTTGGCCGCGGCCGAAAACAACAGTGAGTCACTGATTCCTTTGCATGCCTTGAGAGCGATACCCGAATAGCCTTGTTGTTTCGCAAATTTCAGCATCTCCAAGTCGGTCAGTGATTCGTCGATCACCACAGGCTTCAGGCGGCTGACACGATGCATGGTGACTTCCTTGCGTTGTCTCAAATCGCGGAGCATCGGTTGTTCGATGTAGTGCAGTTTCGCGATCGCTTCGCGGCATAGCCGATCGAGTCGCTCGATGAAATCGATCACGTAGTCTTCGTTTTCGCATGCTTCATTGAAATCGAGCGAGTAGGAAAACGTTTTGCCGGGTGAAGTCCTTGTCGCGATGCGATCGATCTCGACCACGCGCCCAACGTCTGCATCGAGATCCTTGCCAGTCAACTTGATCTTCAGGTGAGTCAATTGTTGCTGACGAATCCACTCTTCGAGGGTTTCGGGGAGGCCATCACCTATCTTTCGGTTGAGATCATCCATGCTCAGCGGATCGAGGGAGCCGACCAAATGGTACAGTTCAAGCGTTGGCTTGGCCCGTTCCGACACGACATCGGCGAAATGCTTTCCAACGAATTCCGGCCCGAGCCATGTCGAGAGGTCTCCGTGGATCATTTCGGGAGTCAAACAGTCGAACGCGTTTCGATCGTTCAATCGGCCAAAAGCATCGTGCAGCGCGATATCGACGGGAGAGAGTGCGAGGGCGATGGCCAAATCCGGAATCGGCTCGGACAACTTCATTGCCGCTTCGAGTTCCGAAGCGAGTTTCTTCGCGACTACTTTTAGTTCGGCGGCAAGATGAAGCGGATGCGGGGCAGCTTCCAGTTGCGTTGCGGCGGCAGTGATCCGTTCGGCCAAGGCCACGACGGTTCGAAGGACTTGTTCGGGCGTCAGATTCGTGCTCGGCCACGCCCACGCAGTCCCCATCGTCATTTCGCCGAGGCCATGCGCAGTCTTCTTTCTAGCCTTATCTTCCAGGGTGATGGCCGCCCGGAAGACCGTCACATCATTGACGACTCGACCTCCGAATTTGAGTGGAAATCGATAGGCGAAGTGAAACTTTTCCGACTCGGCCTCGGCGACCGAAACCTTGGTATTTTTAGACATGGCTAATCAGTTCTCATTTCACCCTTGGCTGGTGAAACGGTGGATGAGGATTCAACGGTTCCATAGCATACGTTGGCACGGTCGATGTCCGCAACCTTCAAGCCTTGGCTTCTAGCTGTCTGGCGACGTATTTTGCCAGGATATCGCTCTCCAAGTGAACACGGCTCCCCGTCTGGAGGGTTCCGAGCGTCGTGACCGCGAGCGTGTGCGGGATGAGAGCGACGCTAAAGTGGGAGTCATCGGCATCGACGATTGTCAAGCTGACGCCGTCGACAGCGACAGACCCCTTACTGGCCATATGCCGCATGAGGTGGAGTGGCCCGCGAAAATAAAGGAATCGCCAATCCCCTTCCTCTTTTCGTTCGATGACTTCCCCGACAGCATCGACATGGCCGGTGACAAAATGCCCCCCCAAACGATCGCCAGCCTTAAGGGATCGTTCGCAATTGACCTGACCGCCAATGGAGAGATCCCCAAACCGAGTTCGCAAAAGGGTTTCTGAACCGAGTTCAAAGCTGCATTGGGAGTCTTGGATCTCGACAACGGTGAGGCAGCAACCCGAAAGACAGATGCTATCGCCGATCATCACCCCTTCGACCAAATAGCCCAAATCGAAGACCAGTCGCTCTCCCGCTCCGATATCCAAGCGTTCGACGAGCGTGACCATCCCTTCGACTAATCCTGTAAACACGTGGGATTTCCCTATCGGAACATTGTTTTTTGGCGACCTTCTAGCCAACTTGCGAAATATCGTACAGAATTCTGCCCGATCTGCACATCAAAAACCATTCTTACCCCAATCGAGCAACAGTCATGAGCTTGATCGAACACATCCAAGGGCGACAAATCTTTGATTCCCGAGGCAATCCTACTGTCGAAGTGGAAGTGCGACTGGTGGATGGATCTCATGGCCGCGCCGCGGTTCCCAGCGGCGCCAGCACCGGCGCTCACGAAGCTTGGGAATTACGGGACGGTGACAAGTCGAAATACATGGGTAAGGGTGTCCTCAAAGCCGTCGAGAACATCAACACCAAGATCACCGATGCCCTGATCGGCGCTGATGCCTTGGACCAACGGGCAATCGACCGAACCATGTGCGAATTGGATGGGACCCCGAACAAGAAAAACTTGGGGGCCAACGCGATCCTCGGCGTTTCGCTGGCAACAGCAAAGGCCGCGGCTCAATTCACCAATCAGCCGCTGTATCGATATCTGGGCGGTGCAGGTGCCCACTTGCTTCCTGCCCCGATGATGAACATCGTCAATGGTGGACAGCACGCCGACAACTCCGTTGACGTCCAGGAGTTCATGGTGATGCCCCTTGGTTTTGATACATTCACCGATGGCCTGCGGGCGGGAACGGAAATTTTCCATAACCTGAAAAAGGTTTTGTCGGAGAAGAAACTCAATACTGCCGTCGGTGACGAGGGAGGTTTTGCTCCCGACCTGAAGAGCAACCGCGAAGCCCTCGACTTGATCATGGAAGCGATTCGCCGTGCGGGTTACGAGCCTGGCAAACAGATCTTTATCGCACTCGATGTCGCCGCGACCGAGTTCTATGACGAGAAGACCAAGAAGTACACGATCGACGGCAAACAACTCTCCGGAGACGAGATGGTCGATTTCCTGGCCGATTGGGTCAACAATTACCCGATCTGTTCCATCGAGGATGGCTGCTCGGAAGACGATTGGGATTCGTGGAAGAAACTGACACAACGTGTTGGAGGCAAGGTTCAATTGGTCGGCGACGATTTGTTCGTCACCAACACCGACCGACTCCAACGCGGTATCGACTCGGGAATCGCCAACAGCATTCTGATCAAAGTCAACCAAATCGGCACGCTCACCGAAACGATCGAAGCGATCCAGCTCGCTCATCGAAATGGTTACACCAGCATCTCAAGCCACCGCAGTGGCGAAACCGAGGATGCGACCATCGCCGATCTGGCGGTTGCGATGTCAACTGGCCAAATCAAAACCGGGTCGGCATCCCGATCCGACCGCATGGCAAAATACAATCAACTGCTCCGCATCGAGGAAGAACTCGGTGAAGGAGCGAGATACGCAGGTCCGTTGTTCCGCCGACGATAGGAAACGAAGTGCCCCGTCGAGACGATATCCACAAGATCCTCTTAATTGGTTCCGGCCCGATCGTTATTGGGCAAGCATGCGAATTTGATTATTCCGGAACGCAAGCGTGCAAAGCCTTGCGTGAGGAAGGCTACGAGGTGGTGTTGGTCAACAGCAACCCAGCCACCATCATGACCGATCCGGCTTTGGCAGCCAGGACATATATCGAGCCTTTGACCTGGGAGATCGTGGCGAAAGTCATCGAACGGGAACGCCCCGATGCGATTCTTCCGACACTCGGTGGCCAAACAGCTCTGAACATCGCGATGGATCTCGCAAAGCATGGAGTGCTCGAGAAATTCCATTGCGAGATGATCGGTGCCAAGCCAGAAGTCATCCATAAAGCCGAGGCTCGCGATGCGTTCAAGGTAGCCATGGAAAAAATCGGCATGGAGGTGTGCCGCGGCGATGTTGTCCACACGATCGACGAAGCTCGCAAGGTTCTTGCCGAAGTCGGTTTGCCATGCGTCGTGCGCCCTAGCTTTACCATGGGAGGAAGCGGATCTGCAATCGCTTACAACCGGGACGAGTTCGACTCGCTGGTGCAAAACGGGCTGACCCTTTCGCCGATCTCCGAAGTACTCATCGAGGAGTCGATCCTCGGCTGGAAAGAGTATGAGATGGAGGTGATGCGAGATAAGGACGATAATGTCGTCATCATCTGCTCCATTGAAAACTTTGATCCGATGGGGGTCCATACCGGCGACTCGATCACGGTTGCGCCTGCACAGACGCTGACCGATAAAGAATATCAGCGGATGCGAGACGCGAGCCTGGCGATCATTCGCGAAATCGGTGTCGAGACCGGCGGTTCCAACATCCAGTTTGCCGTTCATCCCAAGACCGGTCGCATGATCGTCATCGAGATGAATCCGCGGGTCAGTCGCTCCAGCGCCCTGGCGAGCAAGGCAACCGGATTCCCAATCGCCAAAATCGCCGCCAAACTCGCTGTTGGATTTCGACTTTGGGAATTGCAGAACGATATCACTCGAAAAACACAAGCCTGCTTCGAACCGACGATCGACTATGTAGTGACCAAGATTCCGCGTTTTGCGTTCGAGAAATTTCCCGAGGCCGACCCGACGTTGACGACGCAAATGAAGAGTGTTGGCGAAACGATGGCCATCGGTCGTACGTTCAAAGAATCTTTCCAAAAGGCTCTTCGGGGCTTAGAGGTAGGCGCGTTTGGATTTGGATCGGATACCAAGGACTTGTGGTATACCGAGCGCCGTCCCGATGAAGAAGAAATACGGAGCAAGTTGTCCCGTCCCAACGCCGATCGCGTTTGGTTCTTGCGGTATGCCATGCTACACGGCATGAGCAATGAAGAAATCTATTCCATCACCAGTATCGACCCGTGGTTCCTCGATCAACTCCGCGAACTGGTCGAGATGGAACAACATCTGCGACAGATCGGCTCGCTGAACAAAATCGATGCCGCAACGATGCGACAGGCCAAGCAATTTGGATTTTCCGATCGACAACTGGCGACGTTGCTTGCCAGTGATGACGATGAGATTCGAGAATGGCGAAAACATCGTGGCATTATTGCGACGTTCAAATCGGTAGACACCTGCGCGGCAGAGTTTGAGGCATACACCCCGTACTATTACAGCACCTACGAGAGCGAAGATGAAACGCCCCTCAAAGCCGAAGGCAAGAAGCGGGTGATGATTCTAGGAGGGGGGCCAAATCGTATCGGACAAGGAATTGAGTTCGATTATTGTTGTTGTCATGCCAGCTATGCGCTGCGCGAGATCGGCATCGAGTCGATCATGGTCAACAGTAACCCCGAGACCGTCAGCACCGATTACGATACGAGCGACCTGCTGTTCTTTGAGCCACTGACAGCCGAAGACGTTCTCAATATCTACGATCGAATGCAGCCCGATGGTGTGATTGTTCAGTTCGGAGGCCAGACACCACTCAACTTGGCTCGTGCCCTCGCCAACTCCGGTGTGCCTATCATCGGAACGAGCGTCGAGACCATCGAGGATGCTGAGGATCGAGAGAAGTTTCAAAAACTGATCCATGATCTGAATCTTAAGCAACCTGCCAACGGCATCGCACGCAATATGGCTCAGGCTCGAGAGGAAGTTCAGAAGATCGGATATCCATGCTTGGTTCGACCTAGCTTCGTGCTCGGGGGACGTGCGATGGAAATTTGTTATGACCATTCCCAGTTTGAACGATTTGTAGCAGAGGCTTTCGTCGTTGCTCAAGGACAACCGGTCTTGATCGATCGATTCCTCGAAGATGCGACCGAAGTCGATGTTGATGCAGTCTCGGATGGCGAGGATGTCGTCATCATGGGGATCATGGAACACATCGAAGAGGCGGGTGTCCACTCAGGCGATTCAGCCTGTGTCATGCCACCCTTTTCGTTGACGCCCGAAGTAATCGATGAGATTCGAAAAGCCACCCATGCGATGGCACGGCGATTGAAAGTTATCGGGCTGATGAATGTCCAGTTTGCGGTCAAGCTTGAAGACGATGGACGCAACGTTGTATACGTGCTTGAAGTCAATCCGCGAGCCAGCCGCACTGTCCCTTTCGTTGCGAAGGCGACCGGCGTTCCGGTCGCTAATATCGCTGCAAAAGTCATGGTTGGTCTAAAGCTGAAGGATATGGGAATCACCGGTGAACCGATTCCGCGTAGTATCTCCGTCAAAGAAGCGGTCTTTCCATTTCGCAAGTTCGCGGGTGTCGACATCGTGCTCGGACCCGAAATGCGATCGACCGGCGAAGTCATGGGGATCAGCGACGACTTTGCCATCGCATTCAACAAGAGCCAAGTAGCTGCCGGTACGGTACTCCCCAAGTCCGGGAACATCTTCTTGAGTATCGCATCCCGACAACGTGCAGGAATCGACAAATTAGCTCGTCAGCTCCACGAAGCAGGCTACAAATTGCTTGCGACAACGGGGACAGCGTTGGAAATCGAACGGGCTGGCATTCCTGTCGTGCGGATCAAGAAGCTCGCGGAGGGTCATCCCAACTTGATCGACTATTTAAAGAACGATGAGGTATCGTTGATCATCAACACTCCGAGTGGCAAGGGAGCTCGAACCGATGAAGGACGCATCCGCGCTGCAGCAGTTCAGTTCGGCGTCCCCTGCATCACAACCCTATCGGCAGGCAAAATCGCTGTGGAAGCAATGATGGTCGCTCGGGAGAAAGAGATGGGAGTTCTATCGTTGCAAGAAAGATTTGCCAAGGCGGATTGAGATTGCAGACGGCAGAACGTGATCGCAGACGGGGGATAGCGTTTGCCTAGAGCCAATAGGTTTATGCTGATCGCTACGTGGGGCGAAAGAATTTGATCGGGATCTCGCTGTGCGGATCCTCTAGCACGATACCGATGTTTCCCTCGAGCAAATCATCTAGATCTCGACCGACGATCTCCGCTCGCCAACCGCGCAAAAGTGCGGGTGGATGGGTTTGATCCGCATCTCGATCCAAACGGTAGAGAACAAAATCGCGCAAGTCTTCGGAGGTAGCCACCAGCATCGGCGCAATGTGCTTGTGATGGCAGATGAAGGCCATGGCTGCCGAGAGGAACTGCGTCAACATGCTCGCTGGCTGCCCTTTGCCGTAACGATGTTTCGTCGGCCAACTTGGTGGCGGTTGCGATGCGGCCTCTTCGATGATCTCTGCAAGTTCGGGGATGAGTTGCTTTGTGTTTCGATACTCCATACCTCGCAACGAGGCGACTCGGCGAGGATCGGCAGTACCTCTTCGAGCAAGCTCGATCATCAGATCGTCCCGGAGGATTTTTCGAGCGGGAATGTTTCTTTGCTTCGCCCGTGCGTCCCGCCAATTCCAAAGTGCTCTGGCGATGCTGAGGGATTTGCCGGAAAGGGAGGAGACACCGCTGAGACGATGCCAGTTTTCGCTCGATTCGAAGTCGGAGAGTTCCTCTTGCTTTCGTTTGGTTTCCTCCATCAGCCACGGTAGTCGACCATGCTTGTGCAATCGCTCCGTTAGATTGCGATGGATGCGAACCAGGTCTCGCACATCTTGGGCCGCGTACTCTAATTGCTGTCGGGAGAGTGGACGTCGACGCCAATCGGAGCGGGTTTCTTCTTTGTCTAAAGTCCGGCCGACCACCCGCTGAACCATCTTGGCGTAAGATGCAGGATACTCATAACCCAAGAATCCCGCCGCGATTTGGATATCGAAAAGGTTCGGAATCAGTTGTCCGGTAGCCCGATAACAAAACAGGATTTCTTCTCGCCCTGCATGGACTACCACCGTGCGATTGGAATCGACCAACAGATCCCAAAACGGTGACAAGTCCTCGCAGTCCAAAGGATCGATGATCGCAATTTGGTTTTCGGTAGCGACCTGAATCAAGCAGAGCAGGGGACGATACGAGTCCTCAGAGACAAACTCGGTGTCGAAAGAAATCAGCGACTCTCGGGCGAGATCCTCGCAGAATTGCTGGAGAGCGGACTGCGTTCTGATATAAAGGAATTCGGTGGCCAACCCCAAAACCTGTCTGACACAAGATCGTGACGCAAAGATCGAAAGCCGAAGTTTTAACCGCTAAGCCAGCAAGCGACAACGACGCGCAGGGCCCATGCGATCAATTTCCTCGATGCGGCCTTTTGGCGAGCGCAGCCCTTCGGGACGAATGGGACATGGCCGTTCGTGCCGGAGTCGATTGGATCGACCTAAAAAATCCCTCAGCGGGGCCTCTGGGCAGGCCAGACCTGGACCTTGCCTGGGAATTCGCAACCTGCATGCAGCGATCCCCGGATCAATACTGGAGCATCGCTGGCGGTGAGTTGACGGCTTGGGATATTCACGTGGATATCGATTTCTGCAGGCTCTTGGGAGCCAACGGGTATATCAAATGGGCTCTTGCTGGTTGTGCCAAGGACGATTCCTGGCGAGAACGACTGTCGGGCATCCTAACTTCCTTGGCGCATCCAAATCAAGGAATTCTTGTCCACTACGCCGACTGGTATGCATGCGATGCTCCAACCTGGCCATCGGTACTCTCGGCCGCGAGCGATCTAGGGCTACGTTTTATTTTGATCGATACCGCAATCAAGGATGGACGGGGATTGCTCGAGCACATCCCCTTGGAATTGCTGAAGGAACAACTGGCTCACGCGAGGTCGATGGGATTGGGGGTTGCGATCGCGGGTGCTTTGCGATTGGAGCAGTTGCCCCTGGCAACGGAAATCGGAGCCGACTGGGTGGGTGTGCGAGGAGCGGTGTGCGGAAACTCGGATCGAACTTCTCCATTCTGCATGGAAAAACTGGAGCAGGCTGTCGCAATCGTCCGAGGGTCTGATACAACGTGTCTCAGAAGGGAATCGGTTCATGTCCTCAGGTAGCAACCGCGGATCACCGACGGGGGTCATCCGACAAGGCAATCGCGTTGTCGGCGGGATCGTTATGCCTGAAGACGAAGAAGTGTTTATCCGCGAGTTCAATCATTGCTATGGCCAATTGCGGATGTCTGTGACACCGCTCGCCAAGCCGCCGATGAAGAAGCCGGTCACTACCGACCCCAACACATTCCAAATCCCGGCGTGGTTTCGCCATGTATGGCACTCTGCCCATCCGCGTCGAGAAACGCCTGACGAGCAATAGTCGACGAGCAATAGTCGACGAGCAATAGTCGACGAGCTACAGGGGCTGGCAAATGGCTGGCACCTGATTAGGAGGGGCAAGTCTTGAGGCTTTGCGATCGGGTGCTCATCGAGAGGATTTGAAAGTTCAACGAACTTCCAGTCCGCTGACATCCACTGCGACGGACTGGGAAGTCCGTCGTACGTTAAGAGGCGAACGATAACAGGCAGACGGCGGCTGGTAATAAAGGAAGGTGTTGATGGCTGAGCAGATTGATATCGCTTGCACTAGGCGGCGCGGACGCCGCGGCATTTCTGGGCCCAGGTAATCCATTGGGAGACTTTGTCTGCGTCCGGAGGATTGCCACCCCGAAGATACCTTTGACCAGCCCGCGAATTCGCAACTTGCGCCACCGCCTCATACAAGGAATCCGCGTCTGAGTTAGCAACCAACTCAGCAGTTGTGTAGCCCGCGGCCACCAGCAATTGCGAGTCCAACCCTCGCAGGTTCGGAATCCGACAAACAAGCATCGCTTGCTGTTGCCATTCGGTCACGGTCTCTGGGGTCACGTGCTTGTCTTTGAGCGCTGCAGCGATCGCTGCAGCATCGGCCGCGATCAGATCACCCACCGTCGAAACATTGACAACTCCCAATCGTTCGGCCATCCGTGTACCGATTGTCGGCGCATCGACAACAGGACTCGTCAGTTCTAAATAGAAACGTCGCTGAACTACCGGTGCGGTTACCCTCGCACCCTTTCTTCGCTTGAGCCGCCCTGCCTTTCTGACCTTCTTGCTCCGGACCACAACATGGTCCTCCTCGCGACTGGCCCCAACCTCGTGTGTCGATTGACGAACTGAAGGTGCGGCAGCAATGCTGTCGAGCCATCGTCGCAGGCGATTGCGTTCCGCCTCGGACCCCATTCGCAACAATGAGCGTCCGGAGTCGCTGCTGAGGAACCGCTCCACCCGCCGGGCTAGGTCGCGTGGATCCGCTCCTCTCAATTCCCTCGCCGAGTCGATCCCACAGGAGACCAACACCTTGGCATCAAACGATCGCAAAAGGGGCGTACGACACATCAAATCGATGATACCACATACGCGTCGCAACGTTCCTAAATCCCAGCCAGCCGCCGCAGCAGCGCGATGAGCATCGGTCTTGAGCAAGTCGACCGCTCGATGCAATCCAATACGATG
>JAGWWZ010000206.1 GCA_018970165.1 Planctomycetota bacterium
GGAACAAACGGTTCCCTTCCCAAGCGAATCGGAACCCACTCTGTTAACCCTTGCAAGCCATCAACAGACGGCTGATCAGGCTCGGCAAATTGACCAGGCTCCGCAAATTGATCAGGGCCCGCTTAGCCTGCCCTCCGAATTGCCAGGTGCTGCGACCGAGCCGTTGGTGGTCCCGGGTTTACGCGACCTGAGCGCTGACGAGCAACGTAAAGCCATACGGGACTTGTTCCCGGAATTGAGGGACATGTCGCCAGACACCGGCGCAATTCCTGAGTCGATCGATACACGTATAGGATTGGAATCGCTTCATCAATTGGCATACGCGAATCATCCTAGTTTGCGAAGTGCCGCTGCCAATGTCGAATCGACGCGAGGTCTGATGATCCAGGCGGGTCTGCCTCCCAATCCCAAGGCTGGATATGAAGCGGACACGGTGAACACGCTTTTCACCCAGGGTTATCAAGGTGCTTATCTAGCGCAAACATTCGTCACGGCTCGCAAGCTGGGATTAGCAGCCGAAGCTGCTGCCGTGGATCATGCCAACGCGGTCGTGAACCAGCGTAAGGTTTGGGTTCAAGTCTCATCGAACATTCGCCGTGCGTACTTTCAAGTCCTCGCCGCACGACAAAGGGTTCGATTAGCAAGCGCGCTTTACGATCTCACAGGGCGAGCTTACAACGCACAGGTGGATTTGGTCGCCGCAGGTGAAGCTGCTCCTTATGAACCGCTGCAACTGAGAGTTCTCACCACCCAGGCTCGAGCGACTCTCGTTCGCGCCGAGCAAGATGCCATCGCTTCTTGGCGAATACTTGCGGCAGCCATCGGTGTTCCTGACTTGAATGTGACCGCAATCGACGGCAACATCGATTGCGCGGTGCCAAACATTACCTACGAAGAGGCGATGGAACGGTTGTCGGCGGTTCACACCGATATTCAAATGGCGCAGAACCTCGTCCGGAAACAGCAAACTTTGGTGACATTGGCCGATCGAACCCCCATCCCCAATTTGGATATGACGGTCGTCGTACAGCGTGATCATACCTTTGAACCGGGTACGAACACATACAACCTACTTCTCGGTGGCGAAATCCCCGTCCTGAATCGGAACCAGGGTAACCGTATTTCGACGCGTGCCGACTTGTTCAAAGCAGGTCAGCAGGTTGCCGAAGTTCGCTTGAACCTCACCTCGGACTTGGCAAAAACCTATGGCGTGTACCGCGCGAATCGGGAGCTGGCCGATTCCTTCAAAACCGAGGGATTAAGCGATCAAGTCCGCGCGTATCGAGGTGTTTACCAACGGTATCTGGCCGATCCCAACGGTGTAAGCTTTAATGATGTGATCGTAGCCCAGCAGACACTGGCATCCGTGCTGACCCAATACCTCGATATCCTTCAATCTCAATGGCAAAGCGTCGTCGATCTCGGGGAGTTGTTGCAAGTCGAAGACCTGTTTCAAATGGGTCCGCTTTCGCCCGTGGCTCCCATCCCCTCGCTCGACTGATTCCAGTCGCTATCGCCATCGCATTGTGCTGGATCGCAGGTTGCGTTCCGCGGCGCGAGGATTCGGTGGTCTTGTACTGTGCCGCGGATCGCGAGTACTCCGCTCCCATCCTTGACGCCTACGAACGTGCGGCCGATGGTACTCAAGTCGTCCGGCAATTCGATGTGGAAGCCTCAAAAACTCTCGGACTGGTAACCCGTATCGAGCAGGAAGCATCGACACCCAAAAGCGATGTGTTTTGGAACAACGAAATCCTTCACACCATCCGATTGCAACAGAAGGGGCTCTTGGCCCCACGCAAATGGCCGATCCCTGATAACTGGCCGAAGAACTACCGAGCCTCCGATGGCACATGGGTCGGGTTCGCGGCCCGTGCGCGAGTCCTGTTGGTGAATACCGAGCGACTCAAAGATTCAGACTCATGGCCGCGAAGTGTGACGGAACTCGCGGATGATCGGTGGAGCAAAAAGTGTGGGCTGGCCTATCCGATCTACGGCACAACGGCTACGCATATGACCGTTCTCGCAACTCATCCCAACGCTCTTCTCAACGGGCAAGTATGGGATACCTGGATTCGCGATGTAGCATCAAACGCCATCGTTCTAGCAGGCAACAAACAAGTTGCATTGAGTGTTGCGGCGGGAGACCTCGACTGGGGACTGACCGATACCGACGATGCGATGATCGAAATGGAGAGTGGCAAACCGGTGGGGATAGTATTCCCGGATCAACTCGACGGTTACTTCGGTAGCGTGTTCATCCCCAACACTCTGGCGGTTGTCAAACGATCACCCCATCCGATCGCTGCCGCATCGCTCGCCGACCACCTCGTAAGCGAGAAGGTGGAGTCGCGACTGACCATGAGCAGCAGCGCTCACTTTCCCCTTTGGCCGACCGCATCGCAGCCCGCTCGCTTACAAGCAGATGCGGTTCGTTGGGCTGAGGTCGACTTCGAGAAAGCAGCACGGGAGTGGGAGAGGGTTCGCGATACCCTCTTGGAAGTCTTTGGCAAGTAACGCGGCAACAGGAGGAAGCCTCGTTTAATCCTTCCCTTTTTTGTCCTTGAGGGCAGGGTTTTTCTCGTCCTTCGAGTCGGACTCCGTTTCTGGCTTGATCACCTTGGGGAGCTCTTTGCCGCGGGGAACAAACCTTACGGAGATGCTGTTGACGCAATGCCGGGTGTTCTTGGCGGTGAGCATCTCGCCGTTGAAGACGTGACCCAAGTGGCCGCCGCAGTTGTTGCACATGATCTCGATGCGAAAACCATCTGCATCCACTTCGCGTTTGACGGCATCCTTGATTTCATCATCGAACGCAGGCCATCCACAGCCGCTGTGGAATTTGTGATTGGATTCGTAGAGTGGCGCGTTGCAGCGTTTGCAAATGTATGTTCCGTCGGCAAAATAGTCGGTGTACCTACCGGTGTTCGCGTACTCCGTACCCTTGTTCAGGATGACCCAGCGTTCGTCCGCGCTCAACTTGTTGTATTCCGGTTCGTTCTTCATTTTCTTTACCTTGGAGCTGTTGGACCGAAAAGCGGCAGCAGGAACCTTGGCTGTTTCCTTGTCCCCCTCGGCGGCTTTTGACGAGCCAGTATTCTTTTTGGAATCAGACCCTTGAGTATCCGACGGCGGTGCCGCAGCAAACATCCAGTAAGAGCCAATACCGAACAGAAACATCAACGCCAAAGCGAATGACCCGGGGCCAGCAGCATGTCGAAATCGCATAGCTACCTCACAGCGTACTCTTTAAAACGAAACAGGGGGTGGGAAGACGACAAACAAGTTTAGAGCTATTATACGCTCCTAGACAAGAGAAAAGGACTGTCCCGTTTTGTTTCTCCAGCGACCCGATGGGTTTTGCCTGTATATTGTGGTTGATCGATGAAATACGCCGTTTGCAACGAGCTTTTCGAAGGTGAAGACTCGCTAACCTGCTTGCGACTGGCCCACCGCTTGGGTTACACGGGCCTGGAAGTTGCCCCGTTCACGCTCGGACCAACCGCCTCCCAAATACCCGCCGAGCGTCGGTCAGAGTACCGTCGCATGGTTTCTGACTGCGGGATGGAAATCATTGGACTGCATTGGCTTTTGGCAAAAACCGAGGGTTTTCACCTGACTACGGACGATGCACAGGTCCGTCATCGCACTGCCGACTATCTGCGGGAGTTGGTCGCCCTGACCCACGACCTAGGTGGCTCGGTCATGGTACTGGGTTCCCCTGCCCAGCGGAATTTCCCCGCCAGCATGACCCATGACCAAGCGATGGCCAACGCAGCGGATGTTCTGCGAAAAGTCGTACCCGACTTGGAATTGGCCCGCGTCCGATTGGCGATCGAACCGCTGGGGCCGGGCGAAGGGAATTTTCTCAATCATGCATCCCAAGCCCGCTCGCTGATCGATGCAATCGCGAGTCCTTGGGTCCAACTCCATCTGGACGTCAAGGCGATGAGCAGCGAAGGGATCCCGATCGATCAGATCATTCGAGACAATGCCGGTTGGATGATTCACTTCCATGCTAATGACCCAAATCGGCTTGGTCCCGGCATGGGGGATGTGGATCAGCGACCGATCTTCCGCGCTCTTCGAGAGATCGACTACCGTGGTTGGGTAAGCGTCGAGGTCTTCGACTATTCCCCAGGCGTAGAGACGATCCTGCGCGAGAGCATGCAATGCATGCAGCGATGCCAAGCTGATGCTCAATAGTCAACTTGCTCATCGCGTGCGAGCGTTTCCTTGGATCGCCATCGGAGCGCTCATTCTGGTCAATGTCCTGTGGGGTATTTCGTTTCCGGTCGTCAAAGCGCTCAATGCGATGACCGATTCTCACTTTGGAATCGATATCGATGCGGCCGAGCATTCGGTTCACTTTCGATTGCTCGCTTCGACTTGGATGCTAGCGACTCGCTTTACGCTGGCGCTGGTTCTTCTCGGTTTGTTCGGATTTCGTCTAGTTGCTCGAACGACGCGTCAGGAATGGCGAGCCGGTTCGATCATCGGGCTGTTGTTCTTCAGCGGCATGGTCCTGCAAGTCATCGGCTTGGCTACCATCCCCGCATCGCGAAGCGGATTTCTCACCAGTCTTACCACGGTCTTTACCCCGATACTCGGGGTGATGGTCTTTCGCATCTTCCCATCGAAATGGATGGTGATCGGAGCGATTCTGGCGCTGCTGGGTGTCGTAGTGCTCACCGGATTGATTGTCTTCGACGACACGGGGATTCACCTTGCCCAGGACGCGGCGGAGCGTTGGACTTGGGGGGATAACGTGACTACGATCGCATCGATATTCTTTGCATTCCAAGTTCTCTTGCTTGATTACTATGGCAAGCGAATGCGTTCTGTTGCCTTGACCAGTGGAATGTTTGCGACCACGGCAGGATTGAGCTGGATCCTGTTTTCAGCCATGTTGGCGATGCACTGGGTTGAGATGCCCGGAGGATCGATGATGCATGCCTCGGACTGGTTGCAACTGACCAGCAGCCGAGGTTATGGCTTCAGCCTTCTGATCCTCGCATCTCTCTGTTCAGTGATTTCATTCGGCTTGATGAATCGATTCCAGCCGCATGTTTCGGCATCGCAGGCGGCCGTGATCTATTCGCTGGAACCGGTATTTGCATCAACCTGGGCATTGTTCCTGCCGGGCTGGCTGTCGCGATGGACAGGCATGAACCATGCCAATGAAGTTTGGACGTGGAGTCTCATTGCAGGAGGAGCGATGATTCTCATCGCAAACATCTTTGCTCTTTACCCAGCGAACTACCCAGCGAAAACCGATCAGGGAATCACTTGACGAGATCTTCGAAAGAAATCGCCGGTGCTTCGCTCATCGTCATTTCTTTCATTTTGACTGGCAGGCCGAACGTCTCGACGGACTCCGCCTTCATGGAGGGTGAGGACTCCGTCTTCATGGAGGGCGAATCGTCAGCCCCCATCATGTAGAAAGCCCCTCCGTTGGTCGACATCCATACACATTCGCCGGCTGACAAGTCTCCATCGTCGATCAAAGAATCGAGTTTCTTGAGAAGACTGTAATCGACATCGCTCGATGACTTGAAACGGATCGCGATGCCCGGTGAATCACCAGACGCGCCGCCAAGACCATTCCAATCCCATGTCCCGCCTAACTGGGTAGAGTTCCTAAAAATCCGATTCGACAGATACGGTTCGATCTCGGGCGGAACAATGCCATGGTCAACTTCCGCAGGCCATTGGCCGGTCATTGCATGTACCGTGTTCGCGATCTCGTTAATGCGCCGCGCTGTTTCCCCTACCGACACAACACGCGTTTGATCCACACGGCTGAAGACGCGCACCAAAGCGACCGTCATGACTCCTATAATGGCAACACAAACCACCAGTTCCAACAGCGAAAAGCCGCGAGAAACCTTCTTGGCGGCGGGGCGTGAACTCGGACACATGAGATAAGTAACTCGGGAAGGACACGATGCATCGACCGAAACGTGGTTCAATAGACGCTAAAACCTACGTCATCCACGGCAGGGATTGCCGAAGTGGTTTTCAACACATGTGAAGCCTGAATAAGAAATCCTCACTCAAGAAACATACAAACCGCACGACCTGCACAATCGAACCCCCTTCGCGACAGATCCTCTGTCCTAGCATGAATCTATTCAAACGCCGTTGAAAATACGTAGACGGCCCTTCCATTGTGGGTGATTTGCCTACAACTGCCCGTCGCCAAATTGTTGTCGTCAATCAGACGATCAAGATCGGCAAGAAGTTTTTGATCGATGGTCTTCTTGGCGTCGAACCTCACGCTAATGCCGATTCCTCCAGGAACATCGCTATCCGGTCCGTTCCAATCCCATTGACCACCTATGGGGGTTTCGTTGGAGAATAGGCTCCCTTGTAGATGCGTGGACATTTCAGGGGGGCACACCCCCTCTTCGCAATCTGCTGGCCACGAGCCTGTGGTGTTGTAAATGAAAACGGCTAACTCATTGATCGCGCGAGCTGTCGATGCAACCGATGCGACTTTGGCTCGAGAAACTTGCTTTCGAAAATCCAGCGAAGCGATCGTGATCAGGCCGATGATCAGGACACAGACAGCTAACTCAACGAGTGTTGCACCCGACCGAGAAGCCACTCTTGGGCTAAGAATAATTGCGCGATAGAAGCGAGCGAGGATGGCGTTGGGCGTTTTCATCGTACTGCATGGGCGAAGTGCAGAAACGGGGATGACCAGATCGAAGGCACGATCCCCTTTCGAA
>JAGWWZ010000207.1 GCA_018970165.1 Planctomycetota bacterium
CGGTTAATCCAACCGGTGCTCTACGAAGAAGGATCCAGCCATTATCGGACGATCACTTGGAGCGATGCGTTTGATCGGATCGCCAACAAGTTGAAATCGATCGTGCCGGACGAAACATTCTGGTACTTCAGCGGCCGTTCCAGCAACGAAGCGGGTTTTCTCCTCCAGCTGTTCGCTCGGGTTTTCGGGACCAACAATGTCAATAACTGCAGTTATTACTGCCATCAGGCCAGCGGAGTCGGCCTGCAAAGCAGTCTTGGGACGGGTACTGCGACCGTGGTTCTGGAGGATCTTGACCGTTGCGACATGGTCTACATCATCGGTGGCAACCCCCCCAGTAATCATCCTCGGCTGATGACCAGCTTGATGCACCTGCGCCGACGCGGAGGCTCTGTCGTCGTTATCAACCCAATGAAAGAACTGGGGCTGATTCGATTCAAAGTCCCGAGCGATCCGATCAGTATGTTGTTTGGGACGAAGATCGCGACCGATTACATTCAGCCTCACATCGGAGGGGATTTGGCTCTCTTAACCGGCATCGCAAAAGCCGTCGTCGAGTTCAATCTGCATCATGCCGATTTTCTGCAGAAGCACTGCAATGATGCGGATGCGTACCTTGAGACATTGCGGAAAACCACATGGGGAGAGATTGTCGCCAAGTCAGGAGTCGATCGAGGGACCATGGAGGGGTTAGCTCGACAGTATGGGAGCAGCCAAGGAGCGGTTTTTTCTTGGACGATGGGGATTACCCACCACACGCACGGAGTCCAAAACGTTCAGGCCATCGCGAACCTAGCGTTATTGCGGGGCATGATCGGTCGGCCTGGCGCAGGCATGATGCCCATCCGCGGTCATTCCAATATCCAAGGGATTGGTTCGGTCGGTGTCACTCCCAAACTCAAGGACGAGATATTCAACAACCTAACTCAGAAATTAGGCGTCGCGCTGCCGACCACTCCGGGCAAGGATACGTTGGCGTGTATCGAGTCCGCACACCGCGGAACTTGCAAGTTCGCGTTTTGTCTTGGTGGCAATCTCTATGGCTCCAATCCCGACTCCCAGTTCGCGGCCGAAGCCTTGTCGTCTTTAGATATGCTCGTGATGCTCAATACGACCCTGAACACGGGGCATTCGAATGGATTAGCGAAAACCACGATCATCTTGCCGGTCTTGGCTCGCGACGAAGAACCGGAGCCCACAACTCAGGAATCGATGTTCAATTATGTTCGACTGAGTGACGGAGGGCCGCGACGTCTGCCTGGGCCGCGAAGCGAGGTTCACGTTATCGCGCAAATCGCTAGAAGAGTGCTCGGAAACAATGCTGCCATCGACTGGGAGCAGATGGAACAAACCAACACGATTCGCCACTGGATTGCCAAGGTCGTCCCAGGCTACGAAGAGATCGACACCATCGCGGAGAATAAGAAAGAGTTTCAAGTCGGCGGCCGAACGTTTCATCAGGCGCACTTTAAGACAAACAACGGGCGAGCCAATCTCATCGCTCATGAGTTACCGACGCTTTCGCCGCTGGCAACCAATCAAGTGAGGCTGATGACTGTTCGAAGCGAAGGCCAATTCAACACTGTGGTGTATGAAGACTACGACTTATATCGGCATCAGGAACGACGCGATGTCATTCTCCTTAATCCGATCGACATGGATCGAATGGGGCTGCGCAACGATGCGTTCGTCACTGTCACGAGTGCTGCCGGAGCGATGAGCCGTATTCTGGCCCGTTCCTTTGAGGAGATCCGAGAAGGAAACGCGATGATGTATTATCCCGAGGCAAACGTCCTGGTGCCTCGCGTCGTCGACCCTCAGTCACGCACGCCGCTGTTCAAAAACGTGATTGTCTCCATATATCCGGAAGCTGAGGCAGGCCATGCCCAGTGAGCCAGCTTGGAAAGCCGAGAATCGCCCCCCTCGTATCCTGATCGTCGACGACGACCCGGAAGTGGCAGACCCAGTTCGCTTTGCTCTCGAGGGGCTTGGGTATGACGTGGTCCACATGCCCAACGGAACCATGGGTGTCAATAAGCTGGAAGAGTTCCAGCCCGACCTGATGGTACTCGACATGATGATGCCTGGGCAAAGTGGTTTTTTGGTCCTCGAGCACATTCGCCGGACCAAACAGGATCGGATACGCATCATCATGGTCACGGCGAACGAAGGGTCCCGCCACGAAAACTATGCGAGGATGCTCGGAGTCGACGAGTACATACTAAAACCCTTCGCGCTTGATCGACTGATGGACAAGGTGCGGGAATTGCTGGAGAAGCCGTACCCATTCGATTCGCAAGCTTCTCCTTAACCATATCTTCATAATCGGCCTTGCGTGTTGGCGTTTTTCAAAAATTCGGTTTGGGAGACCTAGCAAAATAACCGGTAGTCGGTTCAATACTGGCGTCCTGAAACGACTTGACGGATAGACGTTCGTTCTTCATCGGTATCTATTATTTGTGGGTCAGTAAACATGCATTGCCAACATCGTCGCGGATTTACTCTGGTAGAGTTGCTGGTGGTCATCGCTATCATCGGGGTTCTGGTTGGATTATTGCTGCCAGCGGTCCAATCCGCTCGAGAGGCTGCACGGCGGATGCAGTGCTCGAACCAAATGCGACAGATGATGCTAGCCACGGCCAATTATGAATCTGCTACCAAGCGATTGCCTCCTGGGCGTCTGGCACCGGATTGGACCGTGAGCGGAGTGCCCCAAACTGGCTATACGAACTATAACAGCGTTGGACCAACATCGAACAACATGTTCACTGGCTTTAGGTCGGTGCACTCAATGATTCTGCCCTACATGGAAGCCAACAACATCTACAATCTCATCGATTGGACGGCTCCCACTGCTGTTCGTATGACTCAAAACGGTGCACCGGTGAATCGGAATTATGCGGCTTACAACAACGCACAGGCGATGTTCCTGTGTCCCTCGGATGCCAACACCGGCATCATCATTTCTGAGAACAACTTCCGATATAACTTCGGGGGGGGCACGCATTATGCGGGATCTCAAGATGCGACGCGCAACAACATCATCAACGCTACCGGCCCGACAGGGTTGTCCTCCGGCGGAAATGGCGCGTTCACGATCGGGGCAGGGCTGAAACTTAGCGCGTTCACCGACGGCTTGTCGAACACCTGCTGTTTTTCCGAGCGTACCAAGGGGAGCGGACGGAACCTTGCTGCCGAACGCCCCACGCTCGCTGATATGATCACTTCGCCGAACCGTCAGAACGTGATGTTGGACCCTCTCGTCGTATTCAATGACTGTTTGAATGCTGCCAGGGTTGGACAGGCTCCGAGTAATTTCCATTTCAACTCGGCGGGCAGGTGGCTCGAGGGATCGGACTTCTCCAATGGATGGCCATTTGGGTTTTATTCGAGCACTCAGTACAACCATGTTGCGCCTCCCAACTGGGAGGGCTTCGATTGCGGGACATGGAGTGCGATTCCCGATGCGCCGGGTGAGCATGCGATAGTTTCCGCACGGAGCATGCATACGGGGGGAGTAAACGCTTCTATGGGGGATGGATCGACACGATTCGTCACCAATAGCATCGATGTCATCGTTTGGCGGGCACTTGGAACGCGAAATGGTTCCGAAGTCGTCAACGATCCTGACCAATAGAGCCTATTCAGTCTTTCGCTCTCCAGCACGAACTACTACCGATTAGATAGGCAACATGAAGATGCGTTTTGGTGTCGTTGTCAGTTCGATGCCCTTGATGATTTTGGTAGCATGCACCGCTGGCTGTGGGCCCAGTCAGATGAAGGCCACCGACATCGCCGCTTCTACTCAAGCAGCCGAAGATGCATTAGCGAAGCTAGCTGCGAAAGATTACGCAGGTGCCAAGGCTGATGCGGAGGCTGCGCTGAAGAGTGGTGGCCTATCGGCCGATCAAGCCTCGGAGATGATTCTGGTCTTGATAGAAGCTTCCATCGGTGCCGGGGAACTGGATGTAGCCGAAGCTAAATTGACCGAGGCGGAGTCGAATGCGAATGATATGTCACGCGTCTTCGTGCTACGAGGCTTGCTCGAGCGAAAACGCGGGGACCAAGCCAAAGCGCAGGCGGCATTCGATCAAGCGAGATCTCTCGATCCAAACGTACGCATTCCTGACTAATTCGATATCGACGCACGATTGCAAGTCGATATGCTAGGCGGCTCTTGAGATCTTTTTGGGAACCGTGGGTTTTGCGTGCACGACTTGTTGCAGCACTTCTCGAAACGAGTTCGAGATGCTTTCCGGGCGACTGGATTCACACATGCCTATCAGACGTCCTGCTTCATTGGCGTCGTGAATCTCGCTAAGAGTGCGGGTTTCCCCTGGTTGCTGACTAACCAGAATAAGCTTCGATCCGAATCGAACTACTACCAGATTTTGACGTGGAGCGAGCGGCGTTCTTCCAAGTACCTCTACAACATCTTTAGGCAGTTTCTGAAACTGCTTGGGTTGAGATTTACGGAGTACAATCATCGCACCTAGAAAAAGGAATACGACGACCAAAAGCGAGGCGGCGGTCGAGAAGGTAGAGGACCAAGGACTTCGCGGTGGAGCGATGCGGCTGGCTTGCAAATCGCTTGAGCTTTTTATAGGGATCGGCTCATCGCGTTTTGATGGTATCGCTATTGTTGCTGACGACTGCACAACAGGGCTGGAGGGGTGTACGACGGCGCTGGGCGTTTGCACGCGGACGGCCTGTCCTCGATTCGGAATGGAACTCGATTCCACTTGCCCCCAGGTAAGTTGACCATTGCTGAGAAAAACCACGAATAACGCAAGAGCGAATCGATGTAACTTGTTCATGGGATAGAGTCGCTGCCGACCAACTCCGCGACTCGCACACAGAAGTTGTCGTTGAGTACGAGAACTTCGCCGCGTGCCACTAGACGACCATTGACGTAAATATCGACTGGGTCACCGGCCAGTTTATCGAGCGTCACTACCGATCCGCGTCGCAACTGAAGAATCTCTTCGAGGCTCAGGCGAGTGCGTCCCAACTCGATCTTCAAATCGAGAGTGACATCGCGTAGCAAATCCATCGATACTTTCTCGGGAGGGCCCCCCTCGCCGATCAATTCCTCGAGGCGATATCGATTGACCTTCGAGTTGCGAAGCGTGGCCTCGACTTCATTGAGCGTCGACTCTGCACGCTGCAAAACAGACTGGGCGTCGAGTGCTTCCGGTGAAGAGGAACCCGGGGCAGGCGGGGTTGCATTGGATTTGTCGGTTTCCGCGTTCGACATGCTGCATCCGTGCTTACGCTAGAATTAGTCTTCGATGACTTGGTAGTCGTTGAATCCGATGCTTAACAGTATCGGCTCTCCGAGCACTTCTGTACTTGTCGCCAATATTCGGCGTTGAATCAAGCCCAATTGGTTTTCCGACAGCTCTTGCAAGCTAGCATTTCGAATTTCGAGGATCATCCGATGCCGGTAACGGAATTGCCGATCGTCCATCAGTGTTTGCAAGCGATCCTTATCTTTGGCATTGACGGTCGCAAAGAGTCTGAATTCGACTCGATAGTTGTGGTCGGCACCTGGAGGTACGAACGAGACGCTGTAGGTGCCTAGGTCGTATTCGACAACTTTCTCGGCCTCCTCGGCTTTTTCGTCTTGGGACGCGTCGACCTCGCGGGCAGCCGAGATCAGGCGAGCTTCCGCCAAGGCCGCGACCTCTTCGCCGGATGGGACCATAAAGAAGAAAACGAGTGTTTCAGCGATGATCACGATGCTGACGAACGCCGCGATCATGAGTTTGCCAGCCAACTTCGACGAGGACTTTTCACCGTCGGGCTTCTTCGCTCCCTCCTTAGAATCGCTTGGATTGCTAGCTTTTTTCTTGGAGTCGGCCATAAACCACTTGGGATAATTCGTGGGGTTGCTCGGGCAAATAAAACCGTCTTGAATACCCTAGGACAGTCCGGGTTAAGAAGTGAAGCACGCGAGTGAACTCCAACCAAAAAGCGAACGACGAGTTGGGCGTTTGAGACAGTTGTAGTGGATGTAGCGATCGAGCGACGATAGCGGGCGACGAGGACTTGGATTTCTGTTATCATCCACGGCCGAGGGGGGAGCCTCCTTAACAAAAAATTGATCGCGTGGGTGAAGGACGGGGGGAACGCAATGTCTCGAGGATTATTTACGCAAACGCTTTGCGTGCTTTTGAAAAGTGAAGCCACTCTCGACGAAATTGCGAAGGTATTGGCGGAGTTCAAACCCAAACGACAGAATCCCTCGGTAGAAGGGTGGGAGTTTAGTGGGCCTTCATTGATGCTCGATGTTCCCGACATAGACGATGGATATGTCGTGGTGGACCTCGTCGCCCGACCATGGCCGGACGACATGGGGATCGAACAGCAGGACTCAGTACTCTTCCAAGCGTGGGACGCCGGTCAATTTGGTCCGTTCACTTTTCCAGGTTCCCTTGAGCGTGCATCGGAGCAATCATGGGGATGGCCTGAGGGCGAGTTGTCCCCGGAGCAATGTGTTGGATTCATCCGTGTCCGTCTCGGCTACGTGATCGACGAGGATGAGAGTGGCGATGATCCGAAGCTTCCGGAAGAGTTCGAACCGTTGAAGGAATTGGAATCTTTGACTCGTATTTGTTTCTTGCTACTTCAGTTGCCGGAAGCGATTTGTTATTTCAATCCGGGCGGGGAAGTACTGCGAGATCGAGAGTCCTTTAAGGAAAGCCAAAG
>JAGWWZ010000208.1 GCA_018970165.1 Planctomycetota bacterium
TCACGCCAAAGCGAAGCACTACCTTTCCAGCCACCAACTGGCCGACTTTCGCAAGTGCCCCCAGCTCTACTACCGCAAGAAGACCCAACCACGCACCCAAGAGGAATCGCCCGCGTACTTGGTCGGACGAGCCGCCCACGTGCTGATTCTCGAAGGCCTTGAGCGATTCCGCGAAGACTTCGCTGTCGGCGGACCTATCAATCCCCGCACGGGACAACCATTCGGTGCTACGACCAAAGCCTGGGGCGAATGGGCTGCGACCGTTGGTAAACCTGTTCTCTCGGATTCTCAGTTCGAGATGGTCGAGCGGATGAACGAATCGGTCGCGATGCACGAATCGGCTGTCGATTTGCTGCAATACGGAATCGCCGAAGCGGTCGTGCGAGCCGATTACTGCGGACTTCCTTGCCAGATCCGTATCGATTGGCTCGAACCGGTCCAAGGGATCGTTGACCTCAAAACGTGTGACGACCTGACGTGGTTCGAAGCCGACTCGCGTCGCTACGGCTATGCCCATCAATTGGCGTTCTACCGAGCGGTTCTGTCGAAAGCTCTGGGGATCTACGTTCCCGTTCATCTGATCGCCGTGGAGAAGAAAGAACCTTACCGCTGCGGCGTCTGGCAACTCTCAAGCGAGGTTCTGAACCTTGCCCAAAAAGAAAACGAGCAAGCGATCGATCGCCTGCACGCGTGCATCGCCAATGACTCTTGGCCCACGGGCTACGAAGAGCCTCGCGTCTTCGACTTCATTTGATCCACTGCGGCGAGCAGGTGGGATGGCGTGACGCTCTTTGCCAAAGTGGGCAATTAGACAGAGCGTCGGGACTCCCTGTGCCCACCTGCTTGCTGCTTTCACTGACCTATTTATTTCGTTGTTCGATTTTGTAAGGAAAAAGCAGATGAGTTTATTACAGCAAGTGCAGCGTGGGCGATCCCACCTGCCACCGCGAATCTTGGTCTACGGCACCGAAGGGGTCGGCAAAAGCAGCCTCGCGGCAACCACCCCCAAACCGATCTTTATCCAAACCGAGGATGGTCTGGGTGAGATCGATTGCGACAAGTTCCCGCTGGCCAAATCCCTCGAAGATGTCGTCGCGGCACTCACGGAGTTAGAGACCCAGCAGCACGATTACCAAACCGTGGCGATCGATTCCCTCGATTGGCTCGAGCGACTGATTTGGGATGCGGTCTGCCGGCGCGAATCGGCCACGACGATCGAGAAAGTCGGGGGCGGATACGGCAAGGGCTACACGCTCGCCTTGGACTACTGGCGACGGTTGATCGACAAGCTCGGAAATCTCCATCGCGATCGCGGCATGATGGTCTTTCTGATCGCTCATGCCAAGGTCGAGAAGTTCGAGGACCCCGAAGCACCGGCCTACGACCGCTACTCACCTCGTCTGCATAAACACGCAAGTGCCATCATCACCGAATGGTGCGATGCGGTGCTGTTTGCCACCAAGCGATTCACGACCCGCACCGAAGAGAGTGGCTTTGGTCGCCAGCGAGCGATCGCTGCACCGGTCGGCGCTGCTGGTGGTGAACGCATCTTGAAAACCGTCGGCGGCCCTTCTTGCGTGGCCAAGAACCGGTACCGGCTCAAACCTGAAATTCCATTGGCTTGGGATGCGATTGTTGGCGGCATCCTCAGCACATCCAACGAACTGTCCAACCCCGTTTCTGCACCAGAAGGAGCTACGAACCATGGCTAATCTCAACAACTTTAACGCGAATCAAGTCGAGCCGTCCTCGAATTTGGAAGCGATCCCGGCAGGCAAGTACCTGGCCGTGATCACCGAGTCGGAACTCAAGCCGACGAAGTCCGGATCGGGTAGCTATTTGCAGCTGACGTTCCAGATCCTCGAAGGGGAATACAAAGGTCGATTCCTTTGGTCCCGACTCAATCTTCACAACGCCAATCCCACTGCGGTGAAGATCGCCCAAGCAGAGTTGTCGGCTATCTGCCGAGCCGTTGGGGTGCTCACCCCGGGTGATTCGGTCGAACTGCATAACTTGCCGCTGGTGATCAACGTCAAGTGTCGCAAGCGCGAGGATTCAGGGGACATCACCAACGAGATCAAAGGTTACGCGAAACCTGAGGCCGTGACAGCACAGCCTCAGCAAGCAAACCATACGACTCCACCATGGAGACGTCCCTCGTGATCGAATTCGAACTGCCGTATCCGCCGTCAGTGAATCATTACTGGCGGCGGGTGGGAGCACGGACGCTCATCAGCCGCGGGGGTCGACTCTTCCGTCAACAGGTTGTGTCGATCCTCGCGGCGCGAGGCGTTCGCCCACTCGATGGTGACTTGGAAGTCGTCGTCGAACTGTATCCACCCGACCGTCGTCGCCGGGATATCGATAACTCTCTGAAGAGTCTTCTCGATGCACTCGGGCACGGAAGTGCCTATCACGACGACAGCCAAATCATCCACCTAGACACCTGGAAACGCGAACCGATCCCTGGCGGCATGGTTTTTGTTCGAATCTCGAAATGTTCGGAAGTGTGATGATGAACGAGAGTTTAGACCAACGGACTTGTGGCGACTGCGGGGTCGTTGTCACAAGCGACAAACGTGAATGCCCCGAGTGTGGCCGACTGCTTCGCTCCCAGCGCAAGCGGCGCAATCGAAGAGTGGGGATCGACCTCGATAGCGATTGCATTGTGGAACCGGACCGAACATTCGAGTCCCGATTGGAAGATGGCTTTTCGATGCTGAGATGGGAGTAACACCATGCAACTTCGACCCTATCAACAAGCGGCCGTCGATGCGGTTTACAACCACCTGCGTGATCGTGATGACAATCCTTGCGTGGTCATTCCAACAGCGGGGGGGAAGACTCCATGTATGGCCGCGATTTGCAAGGATGCCGTCACGCTCTGGCAAGGTCGCGTCCTGGTCTTGGCCCACGTCAAAGAGCTGCTGCAGCAAACCGCCGACAAGTTAACCGCAGTTTGCCCCGAGGTGGATTTCGGTATCTACTCGGCAGGCCTGAAGCGTCGCGACACCGACAATGCGGTCATCATCGCCGGTATCCAATCGATCTATAAGCGTGCCTGTGAGCTCGATCGGTTCGATCTGATCATTGTCGATGAGGCGCATCTTATTAGTCCCGATGGTGAGGGGATGTACCAACAGTTCCTCGCCGATGCCAAGAAGGTCAATCCTCACCTGCGCATCATCGGGTTTACAGCCACACCGTTTCGACTCAAAGACGGTGAGATCTGTGCCCCTGAAAACATCCTCAACACGATCTGTTACGAGGTTGGAATCAAGGAACTGATCCGCGATGGGTTTTTGTGTCCGCTTATCTCGAAGTCTGGCAAAGAGCAAATCGACTTTGGATCGCTCCACATTCGCGCTGGCGAATTCGTAGCCGACGAGGTCGAAGCCCTCATGGATAGCGAGTCGCTCGTCGAATCCGTGTGTCGCGAGATCGTCGAGTACTCGGCCGACCGAAACGCCGTGCTGATCTTCTCGAGCGGTGTTCGACATGGCAACCACATCGTCGATACTCTTCGCGACAAACACGGCATCGAGTGCGGATTCGTCACTGGCGAAACCTCCTCGGAGGATCGGGACCGACTGCTCTCGCGATTCCGCAGCGGAGAGCTGAAGTACCTGTGCAACGTCAACGTGCTGACCACCGGCTTCGATGCACCCAACATCGATTGCGTTGCATTGGTACGTCCGACAACCTCCCCAGGTCTTTTCTACCAGGCAGTCGGGAGAGGTTTCAGGCTTCACCCAAGCAAACAGAACTGTTTAGTCCTCGACTTTGGTGGCAATGTTCTTAGGCACGGACCGGTCGATTGCCTGCGGATCAAACCTGCAGGTAGCCAATCGACTGGAGAAGCGCCGGCGAAACAATGTCCCAAATGCAACGCACTCATCGCGATGGGGTACGCGAATTGCCCGGAGTGCGGTTTTACCTTTCCCCCACCTGAAAAACAGAACCACGAAGCCCAAGCGACCCAAGCACCGATCCTATCTGGCCAAGTCACCAACACGCGCTACGAAGTCACCGACACACATTACTACAGCCATCTCAAACGTGGGGCCAGCGACGATGCACCGCGATCGATGCGAGTCGATTACATGATCGGCTGGCGCAACCACAAATCCGAGTGGGTTTGCTTTGAGCATTCAGGCTACGCACGGCAGCGTGCCGTGGCTTGGTGGAAACAGCGATCCCCCGATCCGGTTCCGGCAACCACCGAAGAAGCACTCGCGAGGATCGAAGGGGGTGCCGTTGCGCAAACCCTCGCGATCGTCGTTCGAAGCGTCTCTGGCGAGGAGTACGACCGGATCGTTGACTACGAGATCGGGCCGATGCCCGAACCTTGCGACCAACATTTTTCCAATGAGTTTACAGACGAGGAGATTCCATTTTGAATATGTCATCCGATTTCACATCTTTGCTTCCATCCGCTTTGGCTTACCGCGAAAGTGGTCTGTCGGTCCTGCCGGCCGTTCGATTGCAGAAGCGTCCCAGGCTTCCAGGTTGGAAGAACTTTCAGCTACGAATCCCGCAAGAGCGACAGATCGTCGAATGGTTTTCGAAACCCGAAGATGCAATCTGCGTGGTTACGGGCCAAGTTAGCGGTAACCTTGAAATGCTCGACTTCGACCGTGGAGGCGATCGCTTCGAGGCCTGGAAACAGCAGATCCCACCGGAGTTGTTTGCTCGCCTTGTCATCGAGACGAGCCAGTCCGGTGGCAAGCACGTGATCTATCGCTGCTTGGAGCCGATCAACGGCAACATGAAACTAGCGATGGGTTTTCGTGACGGGGCGCTCGTGACCTTGATTGAGACTCGTGGCGAAGGGGGGCTGTTTCTCTGTGCTCCGACGCTCGGGTACACGATCGAGCAAGGATCGCTGACGGAGATTCCAGAGCTGACTCCGCAAGAGCGCGAAACACTCTTGGAAACTGCATGGTCACTTAACGAGCACTTGCCCGCAGCGGAGGTACCGGTCGATTCGCAGTTCGTCCCTGAGAATCGCCCTGGTGATGATTTCAACAACCGCGGCGACGTTCGAGCACTGTTGGTTAAGCATGGCTGGACGCTGGTCAAAGGTGGCGAGAGCGAACTATGGCGTCGACCAGGAAAGACCAACGGCTGGTCAGCATCTTTGAAAGACAAGTCGTTTTATGTCTTCAGTGGTAACGCGGCTCCGCTGGAACCCAATCGTGCATACAGCCCATTTGCGGTCTACGCATGGCTTGAGTTCGGTGGTGATTTTGAGATGGCAGCTCGGATGTTACGACAGCAGGGATACGGTGGCGATCCGGTTTCAACGGTTCTTGCGACATTTGTCAATCATCCTGACATCGAGGTCAATAAAGTGGAGGTGCCGACAGACCCAGGCCCGATGCCATTGGAGCTGATGCGAATCCCGGGATTTGTCTCCGAGGTGATGGACCTTTGTCTTGCAACCGCTCCGTACCCAAATCACGTGATGGCGTTTTCGGGGGCGCTTGCTCTGCAAGCCTTCCTGGCCGGCCGAAAGGTTCGGGACCCGGGTGATAATCGGACGAATCTGTATCTACTCGGCCTGGCGCATTCGGCTGCCGGGAAAGATTGGCCTCGGAAGCTCAACACGCGAATCCTCTTTGAGATCGGAGCGGCCGGCTGCCTCGGCGAGCGATTCTCTAGTGGCGAGGGGGTCCAAGATGCTTTGTATCTCTCTCCGAGCATGTTGTTCCAAACCGATGAAATCGATGGGATTCTTCAGTCGATGAATCGTTCCAAAGATGGCCGGTATGAGAGTCTTATGTCGACTCTTTTGACGATGTATTCGACTGCGAATTCGGTTTATCCAATGCGTCGCAAGGCGGGAAAGGAAGCTCCGGGAGCGATCGATCAGCCGAGCTTGGTCGTCTACGGAACCGCGATTCCCAACCACTACTACGAGGCATTGTCGGAGCGTATGCTTACCAACGGCTTCTTTGCTCGGATGATAATCCTTGAGTGCGGCGAGCGAGGTTCGGGACAAGAGCCGAAAGTTCTTGATATCCCGGAACGCGTCATCGCGACCGCAAGGTGGTGGAACGACTACAAGCCTGGAACTGGGAATCTTCAGTCTTGGCATCCGATCCCCACGATTGTCACTCAAGATGAGGAAGGTCGCGATGTGCTCGTGGAAGCACGCTTGGAGGCCGAGCGAGAATACAATCGCGCCGAGCGAAAGAACGATCCCGTTGGAACCACGGTTTGGGGGCGAGTCAGCGAGCAGATGCGCAAGCTGGCATTGCTTTACGCAATCAGTGAAAACCACCGTGAGCCAGTGATCACCAAGTCGGCGGCCGAGTGGGCGGCTCGATTCGTAACTCACCAAGTGCGTCGCATGCTCTTCATGGCCGGCAACCATGTGGCTGAGAATTCATACCATGCGGATTGCTTGCGACTGATTCGAAAGCTTCAGGAAACGCCTGAGCGTCAATTGCCACACAGTCTGCTGCTCAAGCGGATGAAGATGGACGCGAAGTCTTTTCAAGAAATGATCACAACACTCGAGCAACAAGGCGATATAGCCACATCGATTGTCGCCACAACGGGCCGGCCACAGCGAATGTATAGGCTACTTCGGTCGATGTAGGGAATTGGCTGTCGGCCTGAAATCGGATCGTCTGTAAATCGAACAGCGTGCCGGGAA
>JAGWWZ010000035.1 GCA_018970165.1 Planctomycetota bacterium
CGGCCGAGAAGAACCCCTCACCCCCGGCCCCTCTCCCCGAAGCGGGGCGAGGGGAGAGAGAAAATGGGTGGAGTCGTTGCTAGCGGTGATCCTTGGCTTCCGGTCGCACAAGGCAACCGTGGAGCAAACAGCCACCCGAGTGCTTGCGCACTTCGGCTAACATTAAAACCAAACAGCCGCCGGTTGAAACCGGGACGAAGAACCCGAACAGCCACCCGAGGGCTTGCGCCACTACGGGTAACAAAAACCCAACGACGCGGAGCGTCGTTCCACTTTTTGCATCCTGCCCTTCCCTAAAGCCTAACGTCTAAGGTCTAAAGCCTCCCCTTACACCCCTACATCCCCTACCCCTTTCCAGACTTTCCAACCCAGGAATTCCAACGAAAGTCACGATTCCCCGGACTTGCGTCCGAACTACTTCTAAGACCATAATATAAGTCGGCTGAATGATTGGGCGTCTCACGGCCCACGCTCGCAATCGACTCGGCCTCACTCACCACCGGATAGGCTGTTGGATACAATGTCTCCAACGGTTCTATCTCCCGCCAATAACCTCCATTTCCGGAATCGCACCATGCTCAATTTATTGGGTGGTTCGGATCGATTGTGCAGCGGCCTGTCGCGCCGCAGCTTCCTGTCGATTGGCTCGCTCTGCTTCGGGATGGGTGGCTTCACCCTCTCCGATCTCCTTCGTGCGGAAGATGCGGCCGGGAAGCGGAACTCGCACAAAGGTCTCATCAACATATTCCTGGGCGGTGGTCCTCCCCATCAAGATATGTGGGAAATCAAAACCGATGCGCCCGCCGAAATCCGCGGTGAGTTCAGCCCCATCGCAACCAATGTCCCAGGCATCCAAATCTGCGAAGTCTTTCCGCAACTGGCCCAACGGATGGATAAAGCGGTCGTCATCCGATCTGTCGTCGGATGCAAGGATCGTCACGAATCGAACCAGTGCATGAGCGGCTGGTTCCCGGACGACCTGAAAGCGCTCGGCGGCCGACCCTCGATCGGCTCGGCTGTCGCGAAACTGCATGGGACGGTCGACCCCGCCGTACCACCCTTCGTCGGACTCGCCGCCCGCACTTCGCACGTTCCCTGGTCCCACTCCGGCGATGCAGGTTTCCTCGGCGCAGCCTATTCGCCGTTCAAACCCGACGGACCGGGTATGGAGAACATGAAGCTGCACAACATCAGCCTCGATCGATTGCGAGATCGACGTCGATTGCTGACCAGCCTCGATACCATGCGACGCGATATCGATACCAGTGGCATCATGGCGGGTATGGATGCCTTCGAACAACGGGCCCTCGACGTGCTGACCAGCAGCAAACTGCTCGATGCCCTCGACCTGAGCAAAGAAGACCCGAAGATCGTCGAACGCTACGGCGATGGCAAACCCTACAAATATCAATACGACGGTGCCCCAACCTGCAACGATCATCTGCTGATCGCTCGCCGTTTGATCGAAGCTGGCGTGCGCGTGGTGAGCCTCAGCTACGGCCGATGGGATTCGCACGGCCAAAACTTTGACCTGGTGCGCGACCACGGTACGAAACTCGATCAATGCCTCAGCGCCCTGATCGATGACCTCAGCGTTCGAGGGATGCTCGATGATGTCACCATCGTCGTCTGGGGCGAGTTCGGCCGCACACCGAAAATCAACAATGGTGCAGGTCGCGATCACTGGGCTCAAGTCAGCTGCGCCTATCTCGCCGGCGGCGGTATGCGAACCGGCCAAGCCATCGGCGCGACCAACCGCCTCGGTGAATATGCCAAGGAACGACCGGTCCATATGCAGGAAATCATCGCCACCCTCTATCACAACCTCGGGATCAACGTCGCTGCGTCCACCATCGTCGATCCCACAGGCCGACCTCAATTCCTGGTCGATCACGAACCAATCCGCGAACTGATTTGATCCATCCCATGACTATGACTCGATGCACTGCCGTGGGACCAAGGAACTGGATACCAATGCGATTGCCTGCGATCGCTCTCGCGATGTTGTGTTGGTGCGTCGCGTCGCTCGTGAGCTTGATCTTGTTGTCCGATACGATCGCTACGATTGCGTATGCGGAAGAAGCGGCCACCACCGCCAACAGTTCGCCACTCCGATTTGAACACGCGCGAGTGACCCTGAACGGACAAGATGCTCGCCATCAATTGCTGCTGAGTTTCGGTGGCGATACCGGCCCCGTGATCGATCGAACACGCGAAGCGCGATTCGAATGTGAACCCGCAGGAATCGTAGCCGTCGATGCGCAAGGCCTGGTCGCTCCGATTCAGTCTGGTCATGCCCTGATCAAAGCAACCCTCCCCGATGGCACGACGGCGACTACCGAAGTCGATGTCCAAGTCGGCAGCAACGATGCGCTGGTCAATTTCCCGAACCAAATCGTGCCGATCTTTACCAAGTTCGGATGCAACGGAGGTGGTTGCCACGGCAAGATCGCGGGTCAGAACGGGTTCCGCCTTTCGCTCCTTGGGTTCGAACCTCGCGAAGACTATGAGCATCTCGTTCGCGAAACGCGTGGTCGACGATTGTTCCCCGCCGCACCCGATGCGAGCCTGCTGCTGCAAAAGTCGATCGGTTCGGTCCCTCACGGAGGTGGCCAACGGATGGATCTCGACTCGCATGAGTACCGTGTGCTGCGACGCTGGATCGCTCAAGCCATGCCCTATGGCAACGACAGCGATCGCAAAGTCACCGCAATCATCGTCACACCGAGTGTTCGCCAAATGGTCCGCAACTCGGAACAACAACTTTCGGTCACCGCGACCTACTCCGATGGATCGACCGAGGATATCACGCGGACAGCCCAATACGAATCGAACAACCTCGACATGGCCGAAGTCACCCAAGCAGGACTCGTGAAGGTCCGCGACTTGGCCGGCGAGGTATCGATCATGGCTCGCTACCAAGGGCAAGTGACCGTCTTCCGCGCGAGCATTCCGCTCGGGACCTCGGTGACCGATTTCCCAATCGCTCGCGGGCCGGTCGATCAAGCCGTGTTTGCGAAACTGCAATCGCTCGGCATTCCGCCGTCGGGATTGTGCGATGACGCGACCTTCCTAAGACGGGCCACGCTCGATATCACGGGTCGTTTGCCAACCATTGCAGAGGTCGAAGCCTTTCAACGCGAGTCCGCTGCCTCCAACGATCCAGATACTGCTGCTGCGACGCAACGCCGACGCGAAGCCCTGGTCGATCGCCTGCTTCAAAGCGGTGAGTATGCGGATTACTTCGCGAGCAAGTGGTCGGCAATCCTTCGCAACCAACATGTGAACGAGGAGACTCGCTACGGTGCCTATGCATTCCATGATTGGATTCGGCAAAGCATCTTTGAGAATAAACCGATCGATCGATTCGTGCGTGAGTTGTTGACTGCATCGGGCGATGTCGAAACCAATCCGGCCGTGGTGTGGTTGCGTCAAGTCAGCAACACCGAATCGCGCATCGAGGACGCGGCCCAGTTGTTCCTAGGCCAACGTCTGCAATGCGCTCGATGTCACCATCACCCGTATGAGAAATGGGGACAGGGAGACTACTATCAAATGGCCGCGTTCTTCTCGACCGTTGAACGCAAGGATGGCGGCTCCGCATCCGAACCTCGCTTCGTATCGCGAGTCGCCAAGGCCGCGGCGCAGAATCCGAAATCGGGTCAAGCGATGTCTCCCGCAGGGCTCGATGCTCAGCAGACGGAACTCAAGACCTACGATGATCCGCGGGCCGCACTCGCCGATTGGATGACCGCTCCGAACAATCCGTTCTTTGCCAAGTCGATCGCGAATCGTTATTGGAAACACTTCCTCGGTCGCGGATTGGTCGAGCCCGAGGATGATATGCGGATCACGAATCCTCCGAGCAACCCAGAACTGCTCGATGCACTGTCGCAGCATCTGGTGCAATCCGGATTCGATACCCGATCGCTGATCCGCGCGATCTGCACATCGAGCACCTATCAGTTGTCGTCGTCCGCAAATGAACTGAATCTGCGCGATACGAATTGCTATTCGCGGTACTATCCGAAGCGGCTCAACGCAGAGGTGTTGCTCGATGCGGTCGACGATATCTCGGGATCGCGAACACCGTTCGATCGCATGCCCGCTGGAACACGCGCGGTGCAGTTGCCGGATACGGCGTTTGCATCCTACTTCTTGACCGTGTTTGGACGACCCGATTCGTCGACAGCCTGCGAATGCGAACGGATGAGTTCCGCAACACTCGCTCAGAGCCTGCATCTGCTCAACTCGAAAGAGATGCAATCTAAACTTGGCGCCGACGGTAGCTATGCCGCGCGATGGAGCGCTGCAGGGCAGAGCAATGCTGCGCCAACAGACGGTGGTGCGAATGCGGCGGCGTTGACCCCTGCGGAGCAATTGCGAGCCACCGCGCCGCAGCGGATCCGCGAACTGTATCTGCGAGCCTTTAGCCGCGAGCCGAGCCCATCGGAAGCAACCGTTGCTCTCGAATACCTCATTCAAAAATCCAACAATGTGCGGGAAGCCTACGAGGACTTGATCTGGGGAGTGGTCAACAGCAAAGAATTCCTCTTCAATCATTGAGCTTTCAGCCCATGCGTTCGTTGTCGTCTCTCGTGTTTGGTTTGGCATGCGCGCTGTGCGCATGTGGCGATGTCGGTTTCGTGACGATTGCACGGGCCGAGACGCCGACTCTCGCCGTGCAAGAGATCTTCCCACCTGTTGTTTCGGCAGGGCAAGCGACGAATGTCAAAGTCGTCACGGGTCGCTTCACGCAAGATGTCGATTCCCTGATCTTTTCGCATCCGGGCATTCAAGCAACCCTGGAAAACGGACCGAACCTCCCGTTCGATGATCAGCCGCAACCGAACTACGGTAGCTTTCAAGTAACGGTCGGTGCCGATGTTCCGGAAGGGATCTACGATGTGTGGGCTGCCGGCCGATATGGTATTTCGAATGCTCGATCGATCGCGGTGGTGCATCGACCTGTAGTGATGTTGGCTGCGGACGCGAATCCAACACCTCTGCCTCGATTGAAGCCCGGAACGGTCTATGTCGGACACACGCAGGCCAATGCTCGGTTGGCCTTTCAAGTAGAAAGCCCCACACCTGCGCCTCGCATCGCGGTGATGGCGAGCCAGTTGGAATCGCTCGCGATCCCGGCTCTTCTGGTCAAGGACAGCGATGGTCGGACGCTGGCTCAAAAGCGAACGCATTCGGAACCGACGCTCATGATC
The DNA here is from genome assembly GCA_018970165.1 of Planctomycetota bacterium. GTDB lineage: Bacteria > Planctomycetota > Planctomycetia > Pirellulales > Pirellulaceae > JBKCUI01. The sequence goes on from JAGWWZ010000035.1 coordinate 5,220, forward strand.
GAGCGATCGGAGTATCGCGCGCATGAATCGAGTGAGACATTGATCTACGGACTCTATGATTTTCTATATCGCGGCGGCAGTGGATTTGCCTTTGCCGTAGAGATCGAACCGGATCCATCGAAGGTATGGTTTACTGCTGCGGATCGAAAGCTGTCGGTCCTCGCGAGTCGAGGTTTGCAGGAATGGCCGGCGACCCATGGGACGCGAGCCTGCGATACATGTCCCATCACGATGCCTGCTCCACCCTGGAGCACTGTCGTGGAACTGGGCCCCGGAGTGTCTCGAACTGCATTGGAGTTCACTCCCGAAGAAAACGTCGCTTATGAACTCGAGGTCCTCTCCTCATCGCCGCGGGGAGCCACCGATCTTCGCGCAGTGATCGAACGAATCACGACTGCTGCCGATAAGACCACGACAGAAATCGTTTCCGTTGCCGAGGACTCGCCGACGATTGGTTCACGCGGGGTTCGATGGCTGTCCAACGATCCGCTGACAACGATCCCTGGCGGACCGATGGCTAAGAATGTTCGGATCACGTTGATCGATGTGCTCGATACACCTTCGAAACGGACGGGGCCCAAGGCGATCGTCCGAATCGGGCCGGCGGTTCCACGGTTTCATGCGGTTGCGCACTGGACTCCCGATACCAATCAACCGCCTCAATCGCAAATGACCGGAGCGTGTCTGCGTCGCGGAGGGCAGTTGGGATTGCATGTCATGGTCCGACGTGCGGGAGGATTCAATGGTCCGTTGAATATTACGCTCGAAGGATTGCCACCCGGCATCACTGCGGAACCTGCCGTGATCGCTGAAGGGCAATCGGAGACCGAGTTGGTGCTGTACGCCGATGAAAACGCGGCGGCATTCACCGGCCCGATCCGCGCGGTGGCTCGTGCGACCATCAACGGTGCCGAGGTGGTGCAAGGGATCGAGCCAGCGACGATATCGACATCCGCCAGCGGAGATCGCGGGTACCCGGAATCCCGTGTGGCATCGCAATTGATGCTGCGAGTTCTTGAACAAGAAACTGCACCGATGCAGATCCGGGCAGGTCAGGGTGCTGTTATCGAAGTCCAACAAGGGGCAAACATTCCGATCCCGGTGCGAGCCGTTCGTCGCACGGGTGGCGAGGCAAAATGCATTCTGCGACCTCAAAGTGTTCCTCCAAAAGTAACATTCGGAGAATTCGAACTGGCACCGGGTGCTGTCGAAGCGAACCCGGAAATGAAGGTCGCGGCCGACGCACCCGTCGGCGAATACACGGTATGGTATGTGGTTGAGATGACGGTCAAGTTGCCCCTTCATCCGGAGTCCCATGCTCGATGGATTGCCTATCGAGATCGCTTGCAATCTCGGCTTGCGGATCCATCATGGAATGGAGACCGACCCGCATTGGAGAAGGCGATCGCCGAGGCCCAGCCTCGTGCCGATGCGTTAGCGAAAGAGACCGCACCTCGCGATTTCCCCACCTTTTTCTCCGCAGCGAGTTTTCGCGTGCGGATCCTGCCCGCCCCACCAAAATAACCGTTCGCCGATCACTGCGATCTGACGAACACCAAAACCCATTTGCTATTTGCCCCGCAGTTAAGGTTGCATCCATGACGATGTTCTTCCGCTCGGTCCGCAGTTTCTCCCTATCGATCGCCTTATGCGCGATGGGAATCGTGTCGGTTCCGGTATTGGCCCAAGAGCCAGCACCCGCGCAGGCACAGCCTGCCGCGCAGCCTCAGCCTCCTGCGCAGCCTCAGCCTCCTGCGCAGCCTCAGCCTCTTGCGCAGGCACCTGACTTTGTGAATCGTGTGCTGCCGCTGTTGCGAGCCAACTGCCAAGCGTGCCACAACGCGCAGAAGTCGGAGGGTGGCCTCAACTTGGAGACGTTGGCGTTGTTGACCAAGGGTGGAGACAGCGGTGCGTCGATCGTAGCTGGCAAGTCGGCTGAAAGTGAGTTGCTCGTGCGGATCTTGGCAACCGACGAGAGCGCGATGCCTCCGGCGAACAACTCCGTCGGTGCGAAGCGATTGACTCCTGAGGAAGCTGCGTTGGTTGCTGCGTGGATCGATGCAGGTGCGCCCGAGGGTGTGATGGCTGCTGCCAACACCATGCAATGGAAACTGCTTCCCGATGGTGTGCGACCGATCTACACGATCGATGCGACGGGCGACAGCCAATTCGTCGCCGTGGGGCGAGGCAATCTGGCTTCGGTCTATCGCTGGCCGGGGCTGGATGGTGCCAAGGATGTCTTTCCGTTGATCGATCCTGCAACACAAGCGGAACTGCAAACCACATCTCCGGTTTCTCATTTGGACTTGGTTCAGTCGATTGCGATCAGCCCGGATGGTTCGCGTGTTGCATCGGGCGGGTTTCGGGATCTGAAGATTTGGCGGCGCGATAGCGGTCCGTTCACGGACAGTTTGGTCGAAATGATGCGAGGCAGTCGATTGCTGCTCAGTTCTCCCGACAGCGCTCGGATCGCGAAGGCAACGCATACTCCCACGATTGAGATCCTGAAGACTTCGCCCGCTCAGGTGACACATCGTTTGATTTGTCCTGCTCCAGTTACCGGTATGGCGTGGTCTCAAGATGGTCTTCGATTGATCGTGGCGACTGCGGATACTTCGGTGCATCAATTTGTTATGAATTTTGAGGAGGGGGCTGAAGTCCGCGAGGTCCGACCTCAATGGACCGCCAAAGTGGAACAGGCGCTGACCGATTTGGTGGTTGTCGATGCTCAATCGTTCGTAGGGCGAACCGCAGATCGCAAACTGCAATGGTGGACGGCGACTCCGGGGGCCGATGCGAGTCAAGTGACTCTGGCGAAACAAGAACGATTGCTGGATATCGCCGATTCGACGGGGTTGTGCCGATACGAAGAGGGTGGCCAGCCACGATTGGCGATTGCGCTGGCTGATGGTTCTGTCCGGATCGTGAACGGGGCCGATGGAGCAACGATTCGCGCGCTAGCGCACGGTGCGGCGATCGCCGCGATCGCTGCGTCGGCCGACAATACCAAGCTGGTGACTGCAGGTGCCGACGGTGTGATCAAGGCATGGAATGTTGCTGATGGTGCGATGCTGTGGGAACAGCGAAACGATTACGAATGGGAACGCAAACTGGAGCGGGCCGAGGCGCTGGCTGCTCGGCAAAAGGCGAAAGTGGATCGAGGCACGGCCAAGGTACCGGAACTGGAAAAAGCCAAGCAAGCCGAGATGGATGCTCAGACCAAACTGCAAGCGACTCGTGCGATGATCGCGGAGGATCTCGGTAAGAAGCAAGGGGAACTCGAAGCCCAAGATAAATCGGTTGCCGAAGGGCAGGCAGCGATGGATGCCGCGAAGAAAGCGGTTGAAGAAGCGATGAAGCGGGTCGAGCAAACTCAAAAGGATCTCGAGGCTCGTCAGCAAAAACAGCTCGCTGCGCAAAAAGCCAAACAAGATGTCGAGATGAAGCTGGCGACCATGGACAAGACGATCGCGGGTGCTGCCGCCGCGATCGAAAAGGCCGCTGCAACGTTAGCTCAATTCCAAGCATCGCTGGAACAGGAGAAGGTGAAACTTGCAACGCTCGACCAAGATTCGGCGCAGACCAAGATGAGTCAAACACTGGTGCCAGCGGTGAAGACTTTGTTCACCTCCGATCATCGATTTGTGGTGACCGCCCATAACGACGGCTCGATTCGATGGATGCGGGCCGATAAGGGAACGACGCAGGCAATCATGCGCGATGGATTCGCGAATTACGTCGGCTGTGTCGCGACGCAGCAGGGAGCATTGCTGGCCGCAACCGAAGATGGTCGCGCTGCTGGTTGGCAGTTCGGAAATCGTTGGCGATTGGAGCGAGTGATCGGCAACGCCAAAGAATCCCCATTCAGTGATCGAATCACCGCACTCGATTGGAGTCAAGATGGCGAGATGCTTGTCGTAGGGAGTGGCGCTCCGAGTCGCTTCGGTGATTTGAAATTGGTTCGGGCTAATGATGGAGCGATCGTTAAGGATTGGGGGCAGGTCCACAGCGATTCGATTTTGGTGGCTCGATTCTCACCGGACGGAACGATGATCGCGACGGGAGCCGCGGACAAACTGGTGCGACTGCATCGTGTAGATGCCGACGTCCCCGCACGGGCCCTAGAGGGTCACACTCATCACGTGCTCGGCGTTGCGTGGCATGACGATGGTCATTGGTTGGCAAGTTCAAGCGCGGATAATAGCGTCAAGGTCTGGGATGTGGAGACCGGTTCGGCGGTTCGAACGATCCCTGGGTTTGGCAAGGAGGTGACGGCGTTATCGTTTGTGGGTCGATCTACGCAAATCTTATCGACTTCGGCCGATCAGCAGACGAGGTTGCATGATGCAGCCAACGGGAACTTGATCCGAGCGATGGGTGGTCCTGGGGATGCGATGTACTGTGCGATCGCCGCGGGCAAGTCGGCGTTAGCATTCGCAGGCGGCCAAGAAGGAGTCCTATGGGTCTGGCAACTCGACAACGGCCAAGCGCTGCAACAGTTGAAGTAGTCGGCAGTGGGCTTTTTGGTTTTTGTTAGCCGAAGTGCGCGAGCACTCGGGTGGGAACTGAGGTAAACATTGCGATGTCCTGCGCACTTCCACCCGGCTGCTTGCGCATCTCGGCTAACATTTTATGGGTGCTTTGCACCGGGCGGATTTGGATTTAATGCTAGCCGAATGGGCGCGAGCCCTCGGGTTTGAAGTGAGGCAAACGTGGCGATGTCTTGCGCGCTTCCACCCGGATGCTTGCGCATCTCGGCTAACATTTTATGGGTGCTTCGCACCGGGCGGATTTGGATTTAATGCTAGCCGAATGGGCGCGAACCCTCGGGTGGCTGTTGGTTCTAATGTTAGCCGAAGTGCGCGAGCACTCGGGTGGGAACTGAGGTAGACATTGCCATGTCGTACACACTTCCACCCGGCTGCTTGCGCATCTCGGCTAACATTTTGTGGGTGCTTTGCACCGGGCGGATTTGGACTTAATGCTAGCCGAATGGGCGCGAGCACTCGCGTGGCTGTTTCACTGCGGTGACTCATGTCTTACAGGAAGGACTTCCAAAAATGTATAGCGATCCACTGTCTTTCTTCATTACGTGGACTTGTTATGGAACTTGGCTACCTGGCGACGATCGCGGTTGGACAAAATGGCAAAAGGGAGAGAGTATCCCACAACCGCGTCTTGCTGATTGGTGTCGTGAGCACATGACTGAGAACCCACTATTTTTAGATGAAAACCAACGGAACACCGTCAATGATACGGTTGCTCTGCATTGCCAAATCCGTGGATGGTATCTTCACGCAGTGAACTGCCGATCGAATCACTGCCACACCGTTGTTACAGCTAGTAGTCATGATGGTGAACAAGTACGAGATCAGTTGAAGTCATGGTGCAAACGCAAGCTCAAGGATGCGGACAAGTCTCGCGGGATCGACGATACGGGGCTACGCGAGAAATGGTGGACTGGTAACGGTAGCGTCAGATACTTGTTTGACGAGGAATCGCTCGAAGCAGCCATACGATATACGCTTGAGGCACAGGATGCCGGTGGCTCGACAGGTGCCTTGGATTAGCAAAAAAGCATGAATTCGTTGTTAGCGGAATGAGCGCGAGCACCCGGGTGGCTGTTCGGATTTTGTTAGCCGAATGGGCGCGAGCCCTCGGGTGGGAACTGAGGCAAACGTGGCCATGTCGTACACACTTCAACCCGGATGCTTGCGCATCTCGGCTAACATTTTATGGGTGCTTCGCACCGAAGAGTGGGGGCCAATGTTAGCCGAATGGGCGCGAGCCCTCGGGTGGGAACTGGGGTAGACATTGCGATGTCGTACACACTTCCACCCGGATGCTTGCGCATCTCGGCTAACATTTTACGGATGCTTCGCACCGGGCGAATTTGGGTTTCATGTTAGCCGAACGGGCGCGAGCCATCTTGCCCTACGTGAATCATCGAGGCATCCATCAACCGGAACGCGCTAGCGTCTGGTTCGAGCCGTCAGGAACATTGCCACGTTTGCCACAGTTCAAACCGGGGGCTTGCGCCGGCTAACGCCCTGCGGCTGATGAGGTGGTCGATTGACTAGCAGCCCAAGAATTAGGATCGATTGCAAAACGACCACGGCTGCGCCAGCGATGAGGAATCCTCGGTATTCGCCTGCCACTGCACAATGAGTTAGTCAGGTATTCGCTCCATTTTCAGTGATGATCAGCCCCTAAAGCATCCCGCAAAGGGGATACACGCGACTTTTACACTCGGGGCAGGGCAGAATATCCTACATTTCCCTCTGCTAAGGGTGAAAATGCACTATACTTGGGCCTGAGTGGCGATGCATTTTCCTGTCGCCTCGTGGTGGCATCAGAATGCTTCGATTCGGACAGTTCCTATGGTCCATCATTGATGCATGGCGATCGAGTCGATCGCAGTTTCTGGTGGGAACACCTTGGAATTTTGTGATTTCTCTTCCTTGTTTTCTTGGAGTGCATGCATGAGTTTCTTCGGTTGCTGTTCTCGTTATATGGGACTGCTAATTAGCGGAGGTTTGGGAGGACTGGTTTTAGCGATTGGCCTAGCGACATCCTCGCCACAAGTGAAGACTGCAGAGAAAGAGTCTGTGATCCCGGCTCCGGTAGCGTCCGTAGCCATGACGGCACAAGACGAGGCGCTGAGCCTCTCGCCTGCCGATCGAAAGGTATTGGCCAATCACAATCGTCTAGTTTCTTCCACTGTTGCGCAAACGGGCAAGAAACCCAATATCATTGTCCTTTGGGGGGACGATATCGGAGTCCATAACATCAGTGCCTATAACCATGGCATCATGGGCTACCGAACACCGAACATCGATCGGATCGCGAAGGAAGGAGCCCTCTTCACCGACGCGTACTCGCAACAAAGTTGCACCGCGGGTCGCGCTTCCTTCATCCTCGGACAGCATCCATTCCGCACCGGATTGCTCACCATCGGTATGCCTGGCAGCCCACACGGGATCCCCGATTGGACCCCAACTATCGCCGATCTTCTCAAGGAGCAGGGATACTCAACGGGCCAGTTCGGAAAGAATCACCTGGGCGATCAAGACAAACACCTGCCCACCCTGCACGGGTTCGATGAATTCTTCGGCAACTTGTATCACCTGAACGCCGAAGAAGAACCAGAGACCTATTACTATCCTAAGGATCCCGAGTTCCGCAAGAAGTATGGACCTCGTGGTGTGCTGTACTGCAAGTCAGACGGTAAAGGAGGCCAGACGATCGAAGACACCGGTCCGCTAACTTCCAAGCGGATGGAAACCATCGATGAGGAAGTTCACGCGAAAGCGATGGACTTCGTGGATCGCAACGCCAAAGCGGGTAAGCCATTCTTCTTGTGGTACAACAGCACCCGAATGCACGTATGGACTCACTTGAAAAAAGAGTCGCAAGGCAAAACCGGTATTGGTCTCTATCCAGATGGCATGGTCGAGCACGACGGCTTTGTCGGAGGTGTGCTCAAGAAACTGGATGATCTCGGGCTGGCTAACAACACCATCCTGGTCTATGGAACTGACAACGGTGCGGAGACCGCGACATGGCCCGACGGGGGGATTACCCCGTTCCATGGCGAAAAAGGAACCACCTGGGAAGGTGGGTTCCGCGTTCCAATGCTCGTCCGTTGGCCTGGTGTGATTCAACCCGGCACCACAATCAACACGATCTTCTCGCAAGAAGATTGGCTGCCAACCCTGCTGGCCGCCGCCGGCGAACCCAACATCGTCGAAAAGCTCAAGCAAGGGCACAAGGCCAATGGCAAGACATTCAAGGTCCATGCCGACGGTTACAACTTTATCCCCTTCTTCAAGGGTGAAGTCGAAAAGGGACCGCGTGAACAGATCTTCTACTTCGGCCAGGGTGGTGAATTGAATGCCGTCCGATGGAATGACTGGAAAGTCAATTTCGCATCGATGGAAGGGAACATCGCGACCGGCACACGCATGGTGACCGGATGGCCGCTGATCGTGAATCTCAAAGCAGATCCCTACGAAAAGATGCCGCACGAATCTGCCATGTATCTCCGCTGGTATGGAGACAACATTTGGCTCTTCGTCCCCGTCCAAGCGGAATTGAAGAAGTTCCTGATGACGATCCCGCAATTCCCGTTCCAACAGGGAAGCAGCCTCAATGCGGCAGGGATCAACTACCAGACCCTCAAAGCAGCCGAAGCTTTGAAACGGCTGAACGAGCTGGAATCCTTAGGGACACCCGGTAACTAGATCGACATCTTGAACGTTGATTGATCGATCACACCGGTCGTCGGATTCAGGTCCGGCGACCGGTTTTTTGTTGGCCCAGCGAAGCTGGCAAACCCACCAGCGAAGCTGGCAAACCCACTCGACTATGTAATCAACCTCGCCCTCACCAACCTCGCCTGCTCAATACCTTGGTCGGGATTATCGTAACCCGACGCGTGAGCGAGGGACGCACGAGGGAAAACATCCGCGATCGACGTAAGTCCATCCCTCGCTTACGCTTCGGGTTAGGATCAACTCGAAAAGCTTTACTTCAAAGCTCACGCTTCGGGTTGGGATGGGGTTGAATCCAAAGCGGTAAGAATATTGCTAGCTATCCGAGACGTTCATTTCGGTCGAGCGATTGAAAATTTTTGAAGATCGGCGCATGCACTCAAGGCAATATTTTCTACGATCCCGCTGGAAGTATGCATTGGTCAGCGAGGAGGGTACCGTGGCAATAGACTGCGCACTGAAATGCACGGCATGGAAACAACTGCGCAATGTATGTTTGGCATGGATGTTCGGCATGTCCACGGCTTTTGGGCAAGACTTCTTTGTAACGCCCAGCGAAGAGATTGCGTTACCGGATCTAGCGGTAACGGAAAACGCCCCTTTCATGGACTCCAATGAAACCACCGTCGAGTACCCTGCTGCGGAAATGGATTCCAGCAAGGATCCATCTTGGGATGTGGGTTACGACCGCGGGTTTTTTCTGCGAGGCACTCAGAATGATGAATCGTTCGAACTGAAAACCAACATGCGTTTGCAGTTTCGGTTCATCACGTTTTCGCGAAATGCGGACTCATGGACCAATAGTGCCGGGGTGGTTTCGCCTATTCGGGACCGTCAGTACTTCGACATTGAGAGAGCCCGTCTCGTCTTTTCTGGCCATGCTTTCTCGCCAAAGATCAGTTACTCCTCGCAATTCGATTTTGATACCGACAGTCGGCACGTTGCAACCCTTCTGGATGGTTGGGTGGCATGGGAGTATCGCGATAAGCGTTTCGTGCAACTCGGGAAGAGAAAAGTACCGGGAACGCGGAATTGGATTTTGGGAGCTTTTGACACCAGGCTCGTTGATCGCCCTTTCTCGAATGAATTCTTTCGCCCGAGTCGAACGACTGGCATTTGGTTAACCGGCGATCCCGACCCATACACCCGTTATGAATTCATGATCGGACAGGGCTACAACACGGAGGGATTGACTCCGCAAGAGTTTGGTAACAATTTTGCGACAGCAGGTAGCATCTATCGCGATGTCATCGGAAATTATGGTCCGATGCGGCCGACCGATTATGAGTACCATGAGGAGCTAGCTGTCAGGCTCGGCATGTCGGCCGTAGCATCCATCGAGGGAACTCCAGGTCGACAATTGGAGGAAACGGACTTTCTTCGCTTGACCGACGGCACGCGAATCACAGACCCCAATGCATTAGCCCCGGGTGCCACCGTTGAGAGCTTTCAAGTTTACTTGCTGGCGGTCGATGCAGCGTATAAGTACCGAGGTTGGAGCGCGAACGCCGAGTACTTCATCCGATCGATTGATAATCTGAGCGCCAACATTCCCGTCCCTTCGGTTGGCTTGCAACACGGCTTCTATACCGAGGGTGGCTTTTTTGTTGTCCCTAAACGATTCGAACTCAATTCTCAATACGCCTTCGTCACCGGAGACCAAGGGTCCTCCAACAGTTATGCGACAGGCTTTTCCTATTACCCGCGAGGCGCCACGTTCCTCAAGATATCCATGGATGGAACCTATATCGACGGCAGCCCGGTCAATAGCACGGGGACCAATATCCTGGTCGGCGACAAAGGCTTCATGTTTCGTTGCCAGTGGCAAGCTCTTTTCTAACTCTCTCGGGATTCCAACTTGTTGAGTCCTCGATCAGCAGATGCTTCAGGGAGTCGTTTGCAAGCAAAACTCGGATGGCGCGAAGATCAATGCGTCTCTTCACCTATCTTGCCCTGTTTCTGAGCTTTGCCGATTTTGCCAAAGGGTCAGACTCGCGATTGCAGAATCCCCTTGAGTTCGGTCGATGAAGCTGTTATTCGAATTGCTCCATTGTCGCTTCAAAACCGATCCGTTCTATGCATCATTTCCACCGCAGTGTTTCACTTGCAGTCCTAGTTGCCGTCGCTTGTCTGGTGATCGGAACTGGGTGGGTGCATGCACAGAACTTGGTGTACCCGGCTGAGGCGGCGCTACCCGTCCAGGTGGAACCTTCCTACGAACACGCGGCCGTACCCTACCAAGAGGAGTCGGTCGAAGAGATTGAGATACCTGAGAACATCGACACCTCAGAACTGAAGACCATCGACGGATTTTCGGGTGGCTTTTGCACAGAGGAATTTTGCATCCCGAAAAGCCGACGGTACACGAGCTATCGTCAGAGCGAGAGCATATGGTCCTATCTCCCCGGCGATGGCGATCAGTTTGGATGGCTCGACTTCGAAGATACTCCCTACATTAGTCGAGGAGAGAAGTCAGGGTGGTCGGTCGGTATGGGGCTGCATCTATTGTCAGGCCCTAACGCTGTCCCGTTGCCGCCACGACTATGGGACTTTGTTTTGGGATACCAAATGCGAAACACCATCTCCGACCGTTTCAGCTATGACCTTGCCGCTACCCTTGGCGTGTACAGCGACTTCGAAGATTCGGCCCGAGATGGAATTCGATTTCCCGCTCATGCAGTGGGTATCCTGCACATGAGCGATTCCTGGGATTGGGTTGGCGGAGTTGACTATCTCGACCGCGATGACTACAAGATCCTGCCGGTAGCTGGCTTCTCATGGCACAGTCCCGATTTTCCTAATCTGACGATGGACCTTGTATTCCCGCGTCCTCGGGTCGATTTTGCATTATCCGCAACCGAGCGGATGTATATCGGTGGCCTTCTGGGAGGTGGGACCTGGGATATCGAAATGCCGGGCGACGTGAACGACGTCATGACCTATCGCGATTTTCGACTCCTCTTCGGGTTGGAAAAACTTTACGACAAAGGAAGATTGTCTGGCCTCGAGCTAGGTTACGTCTTCGGACGCCAGGTCGATTTCCGCACTCTGCAACCGGGCGTGGAGTTCGACGACGGTTTCGTGATCCGTTGGGTATCGCGCCACTGAAGAAGACCAAGGCCCACTTCCAAGGTGCAACTTCGGCGCACTGACTTGTTAATTCTCTCAGGCAAGTGTATGCCTTCGGGTGCGTCAGCAAAGACGCCAACGATCAACTCTGCCTCGACTACTCGGCGGGATCGCTTTGCGGTCGATCTTCAGAAGGGGGCTGTTCGTTCGGATTGGTACATGCGATGGTCTTGATTCCCAACGCATTGAGCTTCTCCGCGAGCACTTGACGGGGACGATATTCGCCGTGAACGAGTCGTATCTCTTTGGGGGGACTCTTCATTCCTTGCACGAAACGAAGCAGATCGTTTTGATCTGCGTGCGCCGAGTAGCCTGTGAGTGTATGGGTCTTGGCCCGCACTAAGAATTCCTCCCTGTCGATCGAAACTCCGCATTTACCGCCATGACAATCCTGGATCTTTCGCCCTAGGGTCCCGTACGCTTGGAAGCCGACAAAGATGATGTCGGTGGTAGGCTTGGAGATAAATGTCTTGAGGTATTCGACGACGCGGCCTCCGGTGCACATACCGCTTCCAGCGATCACGATCGCCGGTTTGCCCGATCGCTTGAGATATTCGATATTCCCTCGCGATTCCCCGGCTTGATCCAACTCCACCAGGTTTTTGAACACGAAGGGCTGACGATCCACGGTCAGGATTTCATTGGCTTCTTCGCTCCAGTATTCCGACATCTGTTCATAGATGTCGGTCAGTTTGATCGCCATTGGCGAGTCGACGATGATATCGATGGCGTGGAGCATGGAGCAGTTGGTTCGATGATCGATCCCTTCCATGATTTGATTGAGTTCAAAGAGTAGCTCTTGCGTGCGTCCCAAACTGAATGCCGGGATGATCGTGACTCCGCGATTCTCCATCGTTTCGCACAGGATCGCTTCAAGCCTTGCAAGTCGCGTTTCCCTTCCCTCATGAAGCCGATCTCCGTAGGTACTTTCGAGGACTAGCACGTCGGCACGCTCTGGGCTAGCCGGTTCGCGGAGGATTGGTGTGCATCGAGAACCAATGTCGCCGCTGAAAACGAATCGCTCATCGCCGTGATCGAAATCGATGTAAGCAGAACCGAGAATATGGCCGGCAGGTGAATAGCGAAAGGAAGCTCCGCGCGGCAAGGGCTGCCACTTGCCATACGGAACGGCCTTGATCAACGAGTTGACCTCCTTGAGGATCTGCGCCACGACCTTCTTGTTGCGCGTGATCCCGAGCCGTATCGAATCCTCGAGCATGATCGGCAGGAAACGAGCTGTCGGAGGAGTGCAATAAATCGGCTTGTTGAATCCCGCTTCGAGCAAATAAGGAATGCGACCGATGTGATCGATGTGAACGTGCGTCAGCACGAGCGCCTGAATACCATCGAGTGGAAACTGAATCTCCGCGCTCGGAAACCGTCGAGCATCTCGACCTTGAAAAGATCCACAATCGACCAGGACCGAATCGTTGTCGTTGTAGTGCAACTGGTGACAAGAACCGGTAACGCCCTCGTTACCGCCATGATGCGTGATGTGCATGTCTACGGAATTTCGTCGATGGAAGGGTTGATGGAAAGACAATGGAAGGTTGTCAAACGATACGGTCTCAGGAACATGCCTGCTACCATGTCCGCTCGACAGACGCATGACGACATGACCGTGATTACATGATCGTGATGACATGATCGTCATAGTATAATTGTCGCAGCATTGTAACCGATAGAATCGCCAACGACTGTGATGCGGGCAACACGCTGAGGATCGGTCAGAGCCCATCCTTGGTTCTATGCTCGAGATTCCCGACGAGCCTGGTACCACTCCCATGCAACTGGCAGAAGGCTGACGAAAATGATTCCAATCGTCACCAAGAAGAAATTCTTCTGGACGATCTCCCACGTTCCCATCCAGTAGCCTGCGACGAGGAACAGGGTTACCCAAACCACGCCGCCGACGATGTTATAAAACCAGAATCGGAGAAAATTCATTCGACCGATCCCTGCTACGAACGGAGCAAACGTCCGTACGATCGGGATGAACCGGGCGAGCACAATCGCTTTGGAACCGTAGCGATCGTAAAAAGCTTGAGCTCGTAGAAGATGGTTTTTGTTGAACCATCGGGAGGTTTCGCTGCGGAAGACGCGAGGCCCCAGATAATTTCCGATCCAATAGTTGACGGCATCCCCGGCGATAGCGGCGAAGCAAAGCAGCGGCAACATCACCCACAGACTTAGCGGACTCCCCTCGATCGCACACAACGCTCCTACGGCGAACAAGAGGGAATCGCCGGGTAAAAATGGGGTCACGACCAATCCGGTCTCGCAGAAAACGATCACTGCCAACACCAAATACAACCAACCCGGCCCAATCGCCTCCATCAATTCGCGCAAATGGCGATCCACATGAAGAATCCACTCGATCAAGCTGGACATTCCAGTGCCCTCGAGAAGCCACGAAAAATCAAAGGGAGTAACCAATATCGGACGGGAAACCTTAGGTCGCATTCGGGTGCGGGGCCAGTCCAGTTCTGAAGCAAAGGCGGAATTCAATCCGTTGCGCTACCTTGAAAAAGGGGGTAGCGTCGGAGCGCCCAAGGCTTTCAGCCATGATTTTGGCCTTTCCCCCGTGAACCTCCACGATAAACTAATTGACGATTGTTCTAGGAAATCCATGGGATTGAGCGTTTCTATCGGGTGGTCGACGTCGGCTGCCACCGTGGATGATTTACCTAGGGAACAGACTGGTTGGATCCTGGGGTTGGACTCGGGATACCCCCCGTCGCATTGTCAAAAAGTGGATTTATGGACCTCAGCAAACTTCGAAACATCGGTATCAGTGCACACATCGACTCGGGCAAAACGACCCTTAGCGAGCGGGTTCTGTTCTATGCTGGCCGAATCCACAAAATCGAGGAAGTCAAAGGGGACGGCGACGGAGCCACCATGGATTACATGGAACTCGAGAAAGAGCGTGGGATCACCATCACCAGCGCCGCCACCCAACTCCAGTGGAAAGACCACATCATCAATTTGATCGACACCCCGGGCCACGTCGACTTCACCATCGAAGTCGAACGCTCTCTCCGCGTGCTCGATGGAGCCGTGCTGGTTCTATGCTCCGTCGGTGGCGTGCAAAGCCAATCTCTCACCGTCGATCGCCAAATGCGTCGCTATGGCGTGCCACGTCTCGCGTTCGTGAACAAGATGGACCGAACCGGCGCTGATGCCTACCGCGTCGCGCAGCAAGTCCGTGACAAACTGCACGCCGATGCCGTCATGATGCAGATCCCTATCGGGGCTGGCGAAACGTTTGAAGGTGTCATCGACTTGGTGACCATGAAGGCCTCCTTCTTCGATGGCAAAGACGGCGAAAACGTTCGGGAAGAAGAAATCCCCGCTGACTACAAAACCAAAGCTGCCGAAATGCGTCAAAAGATGCTCGAGAGCTTGGCGATGTACAGCGACGAACTGATGGAGCTCCTCCTCGCCGAAGAGTCTGTTTCGGAAGACCTGATCTACAAGGTCTGCAAAGACGCTACGCAGCAACGTCGGATCACCCCCGTGTTCTGTGGATCCGCCTACAAGAACAAAGGGGTGCAACTGCTGCTCGATGCTGTTCTTCGTTATTTGCCCAGTCCCCTTGAGCGAGACATTACCGCCCGCAAAGTCGGCGATGAAACGGTCAAGCTCGATCTGAAACCCGACCCGAACCTGCCGTTCGTCGGGATGGCGTTCAAGATCGTGGAAGATCCGTTCGGTCAGCTGACCTTCATGCGTATCTACCAAGGGAAGATCAACAAGGGCGAAATGTACATCAACCAGCGTACAAGCAAGAAAGAACGCTTCAGCCGAATCGTTCGTATGCATGCCGACAAACGCGAAGAAATCGACACCGCAGAAGCTGGCGATATCGTCGCTATCATGGGGATCGACTGCGCCAGCGGCGAAACCTACAGCAACGATCGCGATTACTGCACCCTGGAAAGCATGTTCGTTCCCGATCCTGTGATCAAAGTCGCCGTGACTCCCGCCAGTCGCGCCGATGCGGACAAGATGAGTAAAGCCCTCAACCGATTTCGCAAAGAGGATCCGACTTTCCAAGTCTACAACGACGAAGAAACTAGCGAGACGATCATCTGCGGGATGGGTGAACTTCACCTAGACATCTACGTCGAACGGATGCGTCGCGAATACAAAGTCGAAGTCCAAGTCGGTGCCCCAAAGGTCAGCTATCGCGAAACCCCCGGCGTCGCTCAAGAATTCAACTACAAACACAAGAAGCAAACCGGTGGATCGGGGCAGTTCGCTCACATCGTCGGCAAACTCTCCCCCATGGACCCCGAAGGAGAAAAGACTTTCGAGTTCGAAGACCATGTCACCGGCGGACGCATTCCCAAGCAGTTCATCCCACCGGTCGAAAAAGGCTTCCGCGACTCGATGGGTAAAGGCCCCTTGGCCGACTTCCCAGTCGTTGGTGTGAAAGTCGACCTCAACGATGGTAGCTACCACGATGTCGATTCGAGCGAACGCTCATTCTACATCGCAGCATGCGACTGCTTCCGCGAAACCATGCGAGCATCCAATCCGCTTCTCCTCGAACCGATCATGAAGTGCGATATCGAGTGTCCAGAGAACGACCAAGGGTCAGTTGTCGGTGACATCATCTCCCGTCGTGGCTTGGTCAACAATACCGATGCTCGCGATGGAGTCTCGTACATCACCGCAGAAGTTCCCCTCGCCAATACCTTCGGATACGCAACGGACCTCCGGAGCATGACCAAGGGCCAAGGTACCTTTGCAATGGAACTGGCACGCTACGCCCCAGTGCCAAGAAACCTGCAAGACGACATCATTGCGGAACGCAAGAAGCAACTGGCCGCCCTCGCTAAAGCCTAACGGTCCAGTCTCTGCTCCCACAGACAGCTTTCCAGTCTCACTTTACAATGCTAGCACTCGGCTCGTTCCCGAGTGCCATGGGGTGAAGGGGAGTGGATATGTCTACCCGCTCCCAGACTCGCCAAGATATGCTCTACTCAAGTTGTCGCGGAAGATCGCCGACAAGCATGAACGGTTCTTCATCTGCAGAGTTCGGTTTGGGATTCCAAGAGTCGCTACTGGAGTAATAGATGCATTCCTACAACCTGACCCACCTCAAACAGCTTGAGGCAGAGAGCATCCACATCATTCGCGAGGTAGCCGCGGAGTTCAAAAAGCCGGTCATGCTCTATTCGATCGGTAAAGATTCCGCAGTGATGACCCACTTGGCATTGAAGGCCTTCTACCCGGGCAAGCCGCCGTTTCCCTTCATGCACATCGACACCACTTGGAAGTTCAAGGAGATGATTCAGTTCCGAGACACCTATGTAAAAAATGAACTCGGTATTGAATTGATCGTGAACATCAACCATGAGGGATTGAAACTCGGGATCGACCCGTTTGAGAACAGCGATAAACACACCGAGGTGATGAAGACCGACTCTCTGAAATCGTCTCTCACCAAGTACGGTTTCGATGCCGCGTTTGGCGGAGCTCGTCGCGATGAAGAGAAGTCTCGAGCCAAGGAACGGGTCTTCTCGTTCCGCGATCGCTTTCACCGCTGGGATCCCAAGAACCAACGACCCGAGCTTTGGAATCTGTACAACGGACGCGTCAACCCAGGGGAATCGATCCGTGTGTTCCCCCTATCCAATTGGACGGAATTGGATGTGTGGCAGTACATCTACCTCGAGAAGATCCCACTGCCCGACTTGTACTTAGCGAAAATCCGTCCGGTCGTGGAACGCAACGGAGTACTGATCCATCCCAACGACGATCGATTCCAATTGCGACCGGGTGAAAAGATCGAGAACAAGATGGTGCGATTCAGGACCCTGGGATGTTGGCCGTTGACAGGAGCAGTGGAGTCCAACGCAACCACGCTGCCGGAAATCATTCAGGAAATGCTCCTGACCAAGACGTCCGAACGCCAAGGTCGCGTGATCGACAAAGACGGCGGCGGCGCAGGTATGGAACTCAAGAAGATTCAAGGATACTTCTGAGATGTCACATCAAAGCGAATTGATCGCCAAGGATATCTTGGCCTACCTCGAACAGCATGAGCGCAAGGAACTGCTCCGTTTCATCACTTGCGGGAGCGTCGATGACGGCAAGAGCACACTCATCGGCCGCTTGCTATACGACAGCAAGATGATCTACGAAGATCACTTGGCACAGCTAGAAAACGAGAGCAAGGTGCATGGCACCACCGGAGGCAAGTTCGACCCTGCCTTGGTGACCGATGGTTTGCGAGCGGAGCGCGAGCAGGGAATCACGATCGATGTCGCCTACCGTTATTTTTCCACCGCCAAACGCAAGTTCATCATCGCCGACACACCAGGCCATGAGCAATACACTCGCAACATGGCCACGGGGGCATCGACGGCAGACCTCGCGATCATCCTGATCGACGCGCGCCATGGCGTTTTGACACAGACCAAACGCCACAGCTTCATCGTCTCCCTTCTCGGGATTCGACACGTGATTGTGACTGTGAACAAGATGGACTTAGTGGAATACAGCCAAACGCGATTCGATGAGATCTGCGAGGACTACAAGGACTTTGCATCGCGGCTCGATTTGCCTGACCTGCACTTCATTCCATTAGCTGCTCTCCATGGCGAAAACGTCGTTGATCCAAGCCCGAATATGCCCTGGTATCGCGGTAGCACGCTGATGAGTTTCCTTGAGTCGGTCTACATCGGTTCCGATCGCAATCTCGAGGACTTCCGGCTTCCGATTCAGTATGTCAATCGCCCCAATCTCGACTATCGAGGATTCTGCGGCACCATCGCCTCCGGGATCGTTCGCAAGGGAGACGAGATCATGGTCTTGCCATCCAAACGAACGAGCCGCATCAAACGGATTGTGACTTTTGATGGGGATATCGACGAAGCGTTTTGTCCGCAGTCGGTGACGTTGGTTTTGGAGGATGAGGTCGATTGCTCGCGCGGCGATATGATCGTTCGTCCAGGAAATGTGCCCAAGGTGTCGAATACTTTCGATGCGACCATCGTATGGCTCAATGCCGATGCGATGATTCCCGGCAAAACCTATTTATTCAAACACACCACGCAGACCGTTGCAGGACAGATCGATTCACTTCGATACCGAGTGGATGTGAACACTCTCCACCGCACACCCTCACCCGAGTTGCAACTCAACGAGATCGGACGTTGCTCCATCACGGTCAACCAGGATCTATTCTTCGATGCGTATCGCCGCAACCGCGGAACAGGGTCGTTTATCATCATCGACCGTATCACGAATGCGACCGTCGGAGCGGGGATGATCTCCGATCGCGATACCGTACGCCAGCGCACGGCATCGTGGGAAGCCGAAGAAAAGGAGAGCGATGCGGGGATCGTGCGATCGGATGTGACGAGCGACGAGCGGCAGGCCCGTTTTGGTCAAAAGCCAGCGACGGTTCTTTTGACCGGACTGACGGGCACCGGCAAATCGACAATCGCGCGAGCCACCGAACGACTCCTATTCGATCGAGGCCGGGCAGTCACCGTAATGGATGGCGAATTGATGCGCCGAGGGGTCAACGTCGACTTGGGTTACTCGACCGAAGATCGAAGCGAAAACCTGCGGCGTTCTTCCCACATCGCGAAACTGTTCAATGATGCGGGACTGCTATGCATCGCAGCGTTCGTAGCTCCGAGCCAATCCGTTCGAGATCGGGTCGCTGATGTTATCGGACGGGATCGATTCCTTGTGATTCACTGCGATGCAGACGAGTCGACGCGGAAAGCTCGCGACACCAAAGGGCATTACGCACAAGCCCTGTCGGGTAAGATGCCGAACTTCCCCGGTGTCAGCGCTCCCTACGAAGCCCCGGAAAACGCCGACCTAATTCTCAACACGGCAGAGTTGTCTATATCCCAATGCGCTGAAGCAATCGTTGATTTGCTCGCGAAACGAGGATTCGTTCGGTAATAAGCGACGTCACTGCATGCCTCGCTGATGCTTCGGGTTGAGATCACCTGGAAACGTGCAGCTTCAAATTTAGGATTGATGCTCGGGCACGATCGATTTCCACCACGCTTCGATGTTTCCCCGCAATTGCTCGGGAGAACCGGAGTTGTCGAGGCAGTCGGTGGCTGCGTCCCGTTTTTTCTCGATATCGACTTGTGACGCTTCACGCGCGTCGAACTGCGTTTCGCTCCACCCCCGTTGCTTGGCTCGCTCGCGGCGTATGTCGAGGGGCGAGTCGACAAAGACCACGCGATCGCAACTGTCAATCCATCCCGATTCGATCAACAGTGGAACATCGAGCACGATCATGTCGAGATCTGGATTTACCCGGGCGTGATTCAGCGATTCCCGGATCCGTTCTCGGATGCGAGGATGAGTAATACTCTCCAGAAACGTTCGATTGGAGATTGCGGTCGGTTCCTCCCCGAATACGATCGCCGCCACTTTCGATCGCTCGATCTGACCTGTGTCTGGGTTGAGGATCTGATCGCCGAATCGATTGCGTAGGATATCGATGACCTCGGTTTCGCGCAGGACCTCGTGCCCGATGGCATCGGCGTGAATCACATGTGCCCCCAGATGCTGCAGATGCCGAGTCACCTCGCTCTTTCCGCTCGCAACACCACCGACAATGCCTACGACCAAGGGGTGCTTCATACCGGTTCACATTCCGACCAATTACGACCGCTTTTGACATCGACCTTTAACGGAACTCGCAGCGGCATGACGCGAGTCATTTCCGTGCGAACGATATCGGCCAACGCTGCTCGATCCTCGGGATGAACCTCGAATAGCAGTTCGTCATGGATCTGCAACAGCATCTGGGCTCGCAGCTTTGATTCCTTCAGTCGTTTCGCCACACTGATCATGGCCAGTTTGATCATGTCTGCCGCCGACCCTTGGATCACGGTATTGACCGCCATCCGTTCCGGCTCGAGGAGTTGTTTTTTCTTGGCCTCGTCCAAGGTATTGAAATCGCGGATCCCTTTCAGGTATCTCCGTCGTCCTGACATAGTGGTTACATAGCCGCGGGCTCGGCAGTCGATCAGGGTTTGCTTAATGAACGCGCGGACGTTCGGATATCGCGCAAAGTATTCATCAATGAACGTGCTGGCTTCACCTCGCGAGATCCCCAACCCTTTGGCCAGCCCAAACGGGCTTTGACCATACAGGATGCCGAAGCTGACCGCTTTGGCATTGCGCCGCATCGCCGAGGTCACTTGCTCGAGAGGAACGCCATGCACTTGGGCAGCCACCGAGGTGTGGATATCGACATCCTCTTCGAAGGCCTTGCTCAAGTTTGGATCTCCGCAGCAGTGGGCCAGGACCCGCAATTCAATTTGCGAGTAATCGGCCGTCAGCAACAACCAATCCGTCTCCCCTGCGATGAATGCGGATCGAATCGATCGACCCTCGGGAGTTCGCACAGGTATGTTCTGAAGGTTCGGGTCAACACTGCTAAGTCGCCCGGTGGCAGCGATATCTTGTCGATACGAAGTGTGAACTCGGCCCGTATTGGGACTGACCAATCTAGGAAGAGATTCGACATAGGTGCTGAGCAATTTCGCAAGTTGACGATACTCGATGATTTTTGCTGGCAACGGATGTTCGACCGCTAGTTCTTCGAGCACTTCGGCATCGGTGCTGGGGCCTGTCTTAGTTTTCTTGACCACGCGCAAACCGAGTCGTTCAAACAAAATCTGCCCTAATTGTTTTGGGCTATCGGGATTGAACGACTCCCCTGCAAGCTCGATCACTTGCGATCGAAGCGATTCCAATTGCGATGCGAATTGGGAGTGCAACTCGGCCAGCCGCTGTGTATCGATCCGGATACCGAGGAACTCCATGTCTGCCAAGACATCGATCAGCGGCAATTCCAAAGTTTCCATGAGTGGCAGCAGGGACTCGGCAACCAACCGTTCTCGCATGGGTTCGCGGCAACGCATCGGAATGTCGACATCCTCGGCGGCATATTGGCCAACATCCAAGATCGGAATCTGATCCATCGTCTTTTGATTCTTGCCGGTTCCGATCAGCGTTTCGATGGCGACCGAGTCGACACCGAGCCAACGTTTGGCAATATCCCCGAGATCGTGGTTTCGCCCGCCAGCATCGAGCAGATAGTCGGCTACCATCGTGTCGAAGGCGATGTTCTTGATCGGCATGCCATGAGCGCGCAATACAATCGCATCGAACTTGATGTTTTGGCCGATCCAGTGCTTGCCCGTATCGGTGAGGTATGGCAACAGGGCGCTGCGCACTTGCTCGAGTTCCATGCATACCGATCCTGATGGACCCTTAACGGGAATGTAGGCCGCTTGGCCAGGAGCCCAGCACAGACTGATCCCCACCAACGATGTATCGCGAGGACGCGTCGATGTGGTCTCGGTATCGATAGCGATGATGCTGGCGGCGTTCAGATCAACGCATAATCCGTTGAGTTCATCAGTCGATTGAATGAGTCGATAACCCTCGGTACTAAGACGTGCTCTGGGCTTGTTCGATTCCGACTCCGATCCCATTGCATCGCCCGAGGGATTGAGAAAAACCTCGGCCAGTCTTCGAAACCCGAGGTCCCGAAAGAGTTTCTCCAACTCCGATGCATCAGGTTTGCCGGGCCGCATATCCTTCCAATCGATAGGGAGAGGAACATCGGACTTGAGCCGAACCAGATCGCGGCTCAGATAGGCGTCGTTGCGATGTTCGGCCAGTTTCTCTCGCTTCTTGTCCCCGACCACTTGGTCCAGGTGCGTGTAGATTTCATCGAGAGATCCGAATTGTTCGAGCAACTGTTGGGCGGCCTTGGGGCCAATGCTCGGTACACCGGGCACATTATCGACCGAGTCCCCGACCAACGCTTGAAAATCGACCACTTGATCGGGCCGGATCGCCCAAGTTGCCATCAACTCCTCTTCGCCGAAGAGTTCGTTCTTGCGAAGATTCAGCATCTTGACCTTCGGGGTGATCAATTGGCGACAGTCCTTGTCGCTGGTCACCAGCAACACGCGTGCTCCATGGGGTGCGGCTCGATGCGCGATGGTAGCCAAGATATCGTCTGCCTCAAAACCCGCGACCGATACACGAGGAACCCCCAGGATACGAAGAGA
Source organism: Planctomycetota bacterium (assembly GCA_018970165.1). Lineage (GTDB taxonomy): Bacteria > Planctomycetota > Planctomycetia > Pirellulales > Pirellulaceae > JBKCUI01. Next base: position 27,703 of record JAGWWZ010000035.1, read on the forward strand.
ATCGACGATCAATCCCATCTGGGCTCGCAGCGCTTCGGGCATCTCTTCGCGATGTGCCTTGTAGCGATCATACATCTCATTGCGAAATGTGATGTCCGATTCGTCGAAGGCGCAAACCAAATACTCCGGCTTCCATTGTTGCAGGAGATTCGCGATATCGCGCAGGAACCCATGAACGGCCCCGACCTCCACTCCTTGCGGGCTCGTCATCGCAGGGAGTGCGTGAAACACCTGATAGATCAGCGAATGCGAATCGACCACGACGATTAGGTCATCGGGATGGGGACTGTCGCCTGAATGGGGATTCGAAGGTGTTTGGGATTGAGAAGCAGGCTCAACGGGCGCTCTCTCATCGGGGGACATAGGCACCGTAGCTGCCGTCTCCTCGTCAAAGGAAAACAGCATCGGTTGTCGCGAGGAGGATGTGGATTTTTTTGGCATCCCACCATCGTCCTGCGAAATCGAACGGATGGCAACCGCCCTAGCGAGCAGACCGATGCGGATTGTAGACCATCATCCGATCGGGGTCGATTTGATAGGTGCCACCGTAGGGAGTCCGATGCAATCTTTGGTCGGATAATCCCACGCGAAACAGTTCGATCATGTTCAAATCGGGGTTGCGGCCGGTCTGTTGTCGATATTCCGCCACCATGCGGTTGAGCCGTTCAAGATTCTCCTGATCGGCCGCTTCCCGATACTGTTCCCATTGCCAGACCCCCAACGATACCACGACCGTCGCGAAACTGAGCCAAGAAGCCGGGGCGAGAATTTTCGAAAAGGCAAACGAAATTACAGAATGAATCATGATGCGGTTTCCGAAAAGCTGACTTCCCTCAGAAAGACTAGCTCGCGAATTCCGCCCTTGGCAAATCCGTTTTGGTGTCGATCCTCACACTCGAGTCCACCTGTAGCGTTCGTACCGAAGAAACCCTTCTCACCACTGCACTGGACTCTAGGGTAGCAATTCTCTTTACCGGCCGCCCCCTTCGTCCATGTCGTCTTCTTCCTCCTCTTCCTCCTCCTCCTTCAGTTCCGCGAACACAAACGCTGCCCGCACGGGTGGAGGCATGGGGCTGTTGGGACCGCGGACGCTGCGCCACACGATATCGCCCAGGAGCAAATCGTCGGCGGCATCTTCTTTGCTCAAGTCGAGTTTCTCGGACATCTCCGCGCCCCAGGCCAAGGCATTATTGGTTTCGAACAAATCGACTTGAGCCGGGAGAGCCGTATAGGGTGCCAAGTCCGGTGTCTTGCCAAAGCTGGTGTACATCGGGTTGGCTGCGGCATCGAACTGCGTCATCGGCTCGAGCCCCAAGATCAGTTCCATCGTGCGCAGCATGCTCGATGTCGTATACAGGGTCGAGTCGACTGTCCCTTTTCGAATGTAAGGACTGATCGCAAGAGCAACTGTTCGGTGCGCATCGACATGGTCCGATCCATTTTGGGCATCGTCTTCGATCACGAAGATCGCAGACTCTTTCCAATAACGACTCTTGGAAATCGTTTCGACGATCTGACCGAGTGCAACATCGTTGTCTGCAACCATGGCAGTCGGAGTTTTCTTGCCGATCCGTGTGCCGCTGGTGTGGTCGTTGCCGATGCGAAGAACGACAAACTGAGGCAGATTATCTTCGCGATCGAACTGGGCCAACCGCTCGGCGAATCGTTTGGCTCGATCGATATCCATGTAATCCAAATCGTAGGATCGATACATCGGATCGAAATGACCTTCGAGCGTTGCGATATTGGCCTTTCCAGGATCGTTTGGGGTAGGTCCGTTGCTGATGAACTCGCCGAAGCTGTAGTAGCTGACCCCAGCCTTCTTGCATTGATCCCAGAAGTAACCGCTCGATGGCGCAGCGATTTCGTACGCACCTTCGGAGGTATAACCAATCTTGCTGCGTCCTCCGCGATAGCTCAATGGCCATCCCCGTTCAACGAAGTCGGTCGCATAGGCGGCCATCGTCCATTCGTGACCATCGGCGCTCACCTCGCTTTCGACGTAAAAATTATCCAGGGTCACATACTCGCGAGCTAACGCGTGATGGTTGGGAGTCACCTTCTCGGGAAAGATGCACAACTCCGGATCGCCGTTGCCTCGATCCTTCATGTCGCCAAAGACTTGATCATATGTTCGGTTCTCTTTGATGATGTAGAAGCAATACTTGATCGGGCATGGATCCCCGACGCGCGATGGGATCACGGAATCGGCAGCGGTCGGTTTCAGGTTCGGATTGGAATCATGTTTGAAAGGGGAACAGGCATAGGCATCTTTGGTCCACTGGGCCATGGTGACTGGATCGGGGTTGGGGATCACACTGAGGGATCCTCGGAACAGCCCTCCGATGTATTCGCGAGTCGAACGCGGAGGATCTCGAAGCGGGTTGGGACCCTTCCTGTTGTCTCGCGATGTCAGCCCTTTACCGTTTGCGACCAAGATCTGTTCGCCATCGCGAGTCATGGCCAATGCGGTGGGATACCAACCGACGGGTATGAAGCCGAGAGACTTGGTTTGGCCGCGTTCGCGTATGTCGAATACTGCGACGTTGTTGTTATCGGCGTTGGCTGCGATCAGAACATTTCCGTCGGGTGAGACAGCGATGCTGTTAGGAGTGCTGCCGTTCTTGCGGCTTGCATATAGCGATGTCGTGATGACTTCCTTGGCAGCACCCATAGCCGCATCGAGCAAGACGACCGCATTGTCGTCGGTACAACCCACCAACAGATGTTTTCCTTCGTCGAGAAACAACATCTCAGTCGGATGGCTACGTACAGGCCACGTAGCGATGACCGACTTTTTCTCCAAGTCGACGACCGCTACCGAGGCCGCGCCCCACAGGCTGACCATGGCACGGCTTCCATCCGGTGTCACAATGACATCGACGGGGAAGCTGTTTTCGGGTAATTCGATCCGAACACTATCGACAACATTTTTAGGAGTCACGGGTGTACGTGGCCGGTTGTTGCGATCGGGTTGCGGCTCATTAGGGGTACGTGTACGCGATCGAACTTCCGGCTTGCGAGTGACCAAGTCGATGATTTCCAGTTGATTGGAAAGAAGTCCGCATACCAGCAATTTCTTTCCATCGGGCGTGGTGGTTAATCCAGCTACCACCGACTTGCGATCCGAATCGATCAATTGCATCGTGTCGACCAGCGATAGATAGCCGTCTCGATGTTCATAGACAAAGACCGCTTCGTCCTCACCGCGGCTGACGTACAGGCGGCTGCCATCGGGAGAGAAACATAGACCTTGAAAGGCCTGATCCACAACCACACTCGATGTCACGGTTGCGTCAGCGATTGAGACCATGCGCACTTCGTGAGTTCCCCATCCCGTATGGAGAATCGCGGCATAGCGACCATCGGGGGTCAGTTTCATGCGACTCGGAAAATCACCCAGTTCAATCTGCTTGCCCACCGGCTTTAGGCTCCAACCATTGGGAAGAAGTGTTTCACCTCTCCCTTGGAATCCGGGAAGCTGAATGGCAGGTGGGTCCCCTTTATCCTGCGCATAGAGCTTATTCTGTGCACAGAGCGAAAGGGTGCCGGATATCAAAGATAGCGCCAGGAATATCCCTGCCGCTCGTTCTACACGGGAATAAATCAATCGCATGATGATTTTGAGCCAGATGTCGTAGGAAGTGAATCGTGCTAACGACGAACGTTATACCAAGAGCTTCCTCGTTAGATACGATGATCCACCAGTCCTAGTCCCGAGAATCATCAATTCTTCACTCGTGGCCTGGGCAACAGACCCGTCTACCACACCCACGGCTGAGACCACCACTGTTTCCACGTCCATCCAGGAGGGGGAATGAACGGGATGGCGGTATACCAGGGCTGGTCATCGAGCGAGACCGGATCGCTTGGTCCGATCGGGGGCTCGCTGGATACTTCACCCGCGGTTGGCATCGGCGGGTCGGGAAGGGACCATCCGGTCGACGGCGACGGCAATTGAAAGGCCTCATGGTATTGCCGTTGCTGTTGCTCGATCCAGACCAAGGTATCGCGAGATCCGTCGCCCGGCCAATACTTCCAGTCCGCATGCTTCAAGCGATCGCGTGCGAGCGTGAAGTCTTCGCGGGCAACGGCGGCAATCGATAGATTCTTCCATGCGGCCGTGTTCCAATTATGCGCATCGGCTGCATCCTGCCACGTCCTTTCTGCCATCTCCCATTGCCCGACACGCGCGTAAGCGTTTCCTTTACGAACGGCCGAAGAACCTGGTGCAAACCATGGCAGATCGATCAATACATCGGTCGCTCGCGTGGTTGGAGCAACCAACTCCCACGATCGTCTCGCGGAGGCCGCAACAACCTTCGCGCTACCATCGCTCTGGAACGCAAGGTCCGGAAACTGTCTATCCACTTCTCGATGCGCCATCGTTACGGTGTGCTCCCCCACACGCTGGCCACTGTCCACTTGATAAACACACCAGCGAACCGTGAGCGTCTCGGATGGGCCCGGTTTGCGGAGAAAGGAAAACAAACTCGGACGTTTCGGTCGCGGTTGAGGAAGATCCAGCCGATGCGATACGACTTCGCCGGTCAACAGATAATCTGCGCCCGCTCGCCGAGCCGCACCAAGCGAAGCCATCTCACTTGGTTGACCATCGTAGGCAACCAATTGAATGCCGCTCGCACTCTCCAACTCACTCGGAGTGATCACTGCCAATTGCGGCAGGCTCTGCGGACGAGACAGTTCCATCGCCCGTTCAAGTCGCTCTGCAACATCGGGTTCCCCTCCGATCGGAGATACCGCGACGCGAATAGTACCCGTGTTCCTAGAACTCATGCCCGCAGCAGTTGCAACAGCAGGGTTTGTGCCAGCAGCGTTTTGACGGGCGATCGACGAGGGTCTCCATACATGGATGGGAGCGGTCATCTGGCAACCGGTGACTATGCACAGCATGAGGGCTGCGCCTAGGGAGCTAGTGGTTTTATGTAGATGTTCCATGACAATCGTTTCCCAAAACCAGTGGGCACTGAACGGGTGTTTGTGGTCTATCGATAACCGCTTCGCATTCCTCCCAACAATCGAAGATGGGAGACTTGGTAAGGAAAGGAAAGCTGCGAATCATTTTTCGTTCAAATTGCTCTTGGGATCGTCGCGAAAAATTTGTTATCCCAATATGGATGGAGACGTACCCTTCCTGGAATCGAAGAGCATGGATCGCCGCAGCGATTGCGGCACCGATCACATTCTGTTGCGGATGCAGAACTACTCCGGTCACCGGACGCAAGCAACTGCGATTCATCCCCAAGTCGATGGAGATGTCCCTCGGCGAACAAAGCTATGCGGAAGTGGTCAACCAAAACAAGCGATCGGAAAACCAAGCTTGGATAGACGCCGTTCAACGGACCGGATCCCGCATCGCTGAAGTTGCCAACGCTCCCGACTTCCAGTGGGAATTTCGATTGTTGGCATCGGAAACAAAAAACGCGTTTTGTCTACCGGGTGGCAAGGTTGCCATTTATGAAGGCATTATTCCCTACTGCCAAAACGAAGCCGGTCTGGCGGTGGTCATGAGTCACGAAATCGCTCATGCGTTAGCGCATCACGGCGCGGAACGTATGAGTCAACAAGCGGGTGTCAAAGGAGTCGGCTCGGTCATCGGTTGGGCTATGAGCGATTATTCCCCTGCGACTCGCGAGCTAGCCCAGCGAGCCTTCGGCACCGGTGCACAATACGGCGTGCTACTCCCTTACAGCCGCAAACATGAAAGCGAGGCCGATGAGATCGGTCTGCACCTCATGGCCCGCGCCGGGTACGATCCTGCTGAAGCTCCCTTGTTCTGGGGGCGATTCGGTGCTGCCAAGCAAGGATCCCAGGCACCGCCGGAATGGGCGTCGACCCATCCGAGCGACGATCGACGAGCTGCCGATTTAGCGGCAAAGCTTCCCGAAGCGATTCAGCTCTATCAATCCTCGCCAGCACAACATGGTCGAGGCGAACTACTCGCCTGAACGAATCGTCGTGATGCTCCATAAATCGCTCTTTCGCTCGCCATGCGATTTTGATATCTCCTACGGATAACCGAGTCCGGATCACGGATTGATCCGGGCGAAAATAGGGATGACTCGATCGGCGGTATGGATACGCAATCGTTTCTCAAAACGCATCGAAAGACGCTTCACCACCTGCGAATGTGGGTGATGTGCTGTGGGATTGCATCGCTGTTCACCGGCTGTCAACAGTGGCCAGGAACGCAAGCTATGAAGCAGTATCAGCTCGAAAGCGACCGACTCCTGTCCGAGTTTCGGTCTCAAAAGAAGCGAGCGGAAGAGTTCGAGCAACGAAATCAGCAACTTGAGAAACGGCTTGGCGAAAGCGAACGGATGATCGCCAAATTGCAGGGCCGCCCCTCATCGCGAACAGCAGACCGGTCGGGCGATCGAACGTTGGCCGATATCAGCAAAGGGGCGCCGAGCTCGACACCCAAACGGATATCCGGGTCCGGACTTCCTGATGCGACCCCACCCACCCCCGGCAGATTCACTTCGGGCGGTTACAATAACGGCGAGGATCTCAAGGGAGATCCGTCCCGATCCAATCAATGGCGTCCCATTAACGGACGCTAAGCTGTTTCATGAAGTCCGATGCAATCCACGTTCTCGCAACGCTCGGTGCAGAACGTCTCGATGTTGTGAGAAAACTGCGTTTCGAAGTGCTGCGCGAACCGCTAGGGATGCCCTATGAGGATACTCTCTTCTCCGGCGATGAACTCCCCACGACGCAGCATTGGCTCGCTTATGCGGACGATCAGCCGATCGGATGCCTGACGCTCTTGATCCCGGATATCGCAGGAGCGGTGTCCGGCGATGGCCCGATCAAGGTACAATTGCGAGGTATGGCAGTTCTCAAGCAAACCCAAAACCACGGTATCGGCAGCCGCATGCTCGATGAAGTGCATCGACTCGCGATTGAAAAGAAATGGCTTCTGTGGTGCAATGCGAGGCAAGCCGCCGTCCCCTTCTATGCAAAGAACGGATGGCAAGTCCATGGACAACCATTCGACATCCCCAAAATCGGACCTCATTACGTCATGTGCTGGGAGCCTCGCGCGTGAAACTCACTTTCCATCCCTTCGAAGTTCACAAAAGCGTACCTCTCGCGATCAGTCGCGGAACGCAGGCGACCTCCCGAGGATGGGAAGTCCGCGTTCTGCACGATGGGATCGAGGGTCTAGGAGAAGCATCCGAGTTTTCGATCCCAGGCCATGAGCAAACGGCGGATACCGTTCAAGCCGCATTGGAACTCGCAGTACCACTCCTTCGATCGGCCTCTCCTTGGCAACGCATGGAAGTCGAATCGATGTTGCGTCAGCATTCGATCGAATCGTCAGCGATCAATGGAATCGACATGGCCCTCTACGATTGGATGGGCAAGGCGACTCAACAACCTGTGTGGCGACTGCTGGGCCTCAGTTCGGAGGTCCGCGTTGCGAACTCGGTCACCATCGGTATCTCTTCTCCCGAATCGGCCCAGCAGCGATTGGTCCGCTGGCTCGAAGTCGGTGTCATT
>JAGWWZ010000209.1 GCA_018970165.1 Planctomycetota bacterium
GTGGGGATCTTTGTCACGGCGGTCAATCGGAGCCAACTCAACGCAGTTGAACAGCAATTGAGCGATCAATTTTCGGCATCGATTCGACGGGGGTTCAAGGCGAAGCTGACCCCGGACACCGTCCGTTCCGTGTTTGAGGATGCTCTGCGAAGAGCTTTAGTGGAGGCCAAGCCATGCTGACTCGCCCCGAACCCTCTGCAGCGATCGAACTTCGTAGCGTGACCAAACGCTATGGTCAGAAACTGGCAATCGACGCCGTGGATCTTACGGTCCCGCAAGGAACAACCTTTGGCTTGCTCGGTCCCAACGGAGCTGGCAAGAGCAGTCTTATTCGGGTTTTGATGGGGTTGTCCCCGGCCGATTCGGGCGAGATACGGATCTTTGGAGAGGATGCGCGTGTCCACAACCCAGCCTTGCGTCAGCGCATCGGTTACGTGCCCGAGGTCCACAGCATCTATCGCTGGATGACCGTTGCGGAAGTACTTCGTTTCGTGAGCAGACTCTACCCGCGTTGGGATCACGATCTGGTTAGCCAAATGCTATCCGCCCTCGAGTTACCGCCGAAAAAAAGAGAGGCATCGCTCTCGAAAGGGATGACGACCAAACTGAGCTTGATCCTCGCGTTGGGACATAACCCCGACATTCTGATCTTGGACGAGCCAACTTCGGGACTCGATCCGATCATTCGCGAGGAGTTTTTGGAAAACGTTCTGTAGCGTCATTTGTGCAAAGGGCGAACGGTCCTTTTCTCGAGCCATCACTTCGATGACGTGGAACGGGTTGCCGACGCAGTGGGGATCTTCGTCGATGGTAGGTTCATCGCTCGCGGCAGCATTGACGATTTGCGCAGCAACATCAAGCGGGTTCAGATCGTTCTTCCGGACGGTAAACTGCCAACACATATTCCGGAGCAGGCGGTGTTCCAGCGTTTATCTCGGCGCGATTGGACGGTCACAGTCAGCCCGTTCTCGGAGGATCTCTTTGAGCAATTGATGTCGGAGAATCACGCGATCGGAGGCAACGTGGTCGATTTGAGTCTGGAGGACATTTTCAAGGATGTGATTCGCGGTCGCAAACGTCAACTTGAGGAGATCGAAACATGATTGGGGCACTCATCGGAAAAGATTTGCATTTGTTGCGCCTGTATCTGCGCAGTTTGGTCGGTGCGTTGCTTGCATGTTTTGTAGTGGCTGCGATTGCGATCTACTTCGATGCTCGCGAGGCGGGGCTATCGTTCGCGGATCCCCGAATCATGATTGCCTCGATCCTTGCGGGCGGAAGCCTGCTGGGGCTCATCGTCGTTTCGATTTTCAGTGCCTTGCTGTCAGGTAGCATAATCACACTGGAGCGAAGCGATCGCTCGTCGCAGTTCCTTGCGTGCCTGCCTCCGACGCGATTCCAGAATTATCTGAGCAAGCTGATCGTTGTCGCCAGTGCCGTTCTGCTTGCTCTAGGTATCTGTCTGCTTGCTTGGTTCCTTGCCTATCAGCTCAACCGTTCCGGAGAGACGCCTCTGGGATCCAGCGAGCTACCAAATCAGTTCAAGTATCAAACCCCGATTCCGTTCGTTGCTTCGTCTTTTCTCAGGTTCGCCGATGCATGGAGTGACGCGACTGTGTATACGCTTTTCGCACTTCTTGCTTCGATCGTCGGGGGATCGCTGCTCGTCTCGCTGGGGTCAAGATCCAATGCTATTCTAGCTTTTGGCGGCATAGTGACTCCCATCGGGCTTTGGCTTGCGATGATAAGCATCCGATTGCTGTTGAATTTCACATTGTCACCGGAAGAAATGTTCAACCTGTTCTTCTGCGTCACTGCCGGCTCCGGTTTGTGTTGCGTTCTTGCGAGCGGGTGGGTATATCTGGCACAGCGGGAATTCTGAATTTATTTCCGGGCATCTATCAGCGACTCATCGATTCGGACCCCAGCAATACTGCGGATCGAGAGAGCCTCACGTGGTACACTGAGCAGACCAAAGCTGCGAAGACCAACCCGTAGTCGGAGAGCATCCAACCCTCTTGGTCCTCGCAATGCCTGGTCCCTTTCGTCCTTGCTGTCCTTTTCGTCCTTTACCCTCGAACCCAAGAGCCCCTCCATGCGATTCCCACCATTTGCTCTGATCACCCCATTCGCTCTCCTCCTGCTCTCCCAATTTGCGATACTACCATCGGCCATGGGCCAGAACGCAAACGTGCCCAACCCGGCCAAGCCGTCGAACGACGAAATCCGAAAGCAGTTGGTCGGATCCTGGCGCATTGTCTCCGCATCGTTCGGCGGTGTACCGAGCGAACTGCACAAGAACTCCATCACCATCAAACACATCACCCCAGTCCACATCATCTGGATCGGATATCAACCCGACGACCGACGGATCTTCCGTTCGGCTGGCGGTAGCTGGAAAGTCGTTGACGGCAAATACATCGAGACCATGCGCTATGGGCTCGATGAGAAGTTCAAGCAAAACATCTTCGGCAAGGATTTTGCTTTCGATTGCAAATTCGAAGGGGATCTCTGGATCCAGAGCGCGAAACTGCCCGATGGCTCGGATATGATTGAGACCTGGCAACGGATCAAGCCCGACGAAGATGTTTCTATGCGCCCTGCGGATATCAAGCCATAAGATCGCGCTAGAAGAAGGTTATCGAAATGATCCTGTATTGCCGTTGGCTGGCTGTTTTCTATCTTCTCGCACCCACGATGCTCTCGGCCCAAGAGAAGCCGGGTGCCTTTTGGACCATTGTCCCCACCGGCACGACGGCATCATTTCGCGGACTCCATGCGATCGATCGATCGAGCGCATGGGCCTGTGGTAGCCAAGGGACAGTGGTACGCACCCTCGATGGCGGTCAAACATGGACTCGCCATCCGATCAACGGGCTCGAGCAAATCGAACTCCGATCCATTCATGCGTGGTCGACCACCGAAGTCGCGGTTGCAACCGCTGGGACTCCATGTCGGATCTATCGGAGTGACGATGCAGGAGCGTCTTGGTCGATTGTTTACGAAAATGACGATCCCAAAGCCTTCATCGATGGCATGCGATTCTGGGGTGACAAGTACGGTTTTGTATTTGGCGATCCTTTGCAGAGTCGACTGATGGCTTTGTTCAGTGGCGATCGCGGCAAATCATGGCGAGAACCTAGCGATACCGCTTTGGAAATGCGCGAAGGCGAAGCCGGCTTTGCCGCCAGCAACAGCAGCCTGCTCGTCTTTGGAGAGCATTCGGTCTGGATCGGGCTCGGAGGTACAGAGGGAACAGCACATGTCTTGATGAGCGATGACGCAGGAAGGTCATGGCGACGCAGTCTGGTCACGCCCATTCCTAGCAGCAAATCATCTGGGATCTTTTCACTCGCGCGCAGTCCCGATGGGAAAGCGATCGCAGTCGGGGGGGATTACATGCAACCCGATCGAGCGGATGGAAACATCGCGATCTTGGATCCGGGCACCGACACATGGCGATCACCGCGAGGCCAAGGGCCGCGCGGATACCGATCCAGTGTGGTCTATTGCGAACGAGCGATTCAACAGTTCCACTGGATCGCAGTTGGCCCTAGCCGGTGCGACGGAAGTTTCGATGGCGAGCGATGGTTTCCGCTCTCGGATGAGCCGTTCCATGCGCTGAGTGTTGCAGCTGATGGGAGTCTTTGGGCGAGCGGCGGATCGGGTAGCATCGCCCTTGGGGAGTCCGAATAGGGAAAAAGAAGATCAACGGGTATCAAGCATGAACCGGTAGGGATAGGCATAAATCCCCTCATGGAAGGAATCGCTTACGGTTGCCCCAACCGGAGAGAGACTGACGCTATAATTCGCGACTGCCCGCAGTCGTGGTCCAAACCTTTGTTTGTCTTTTCCGTCTGAAAGGGATGATGATGTCCAACTCTTTTGATTCGCAAAACCCTTACTCACCATCGCAAAGCGATTGGTCAAACCAAGCGTCTGCAGGGGCTGCTCAACTCATCGAGCAAGTTCGAACCCAGGTGATGGTTCCGGCTATTTTCATCATCGTGTTGGCGAGCCTTGGATTGATTGCCGGTATCTTTGGAACTATCAATGCACTCGTGTCCCAACCTCCACCCGTAGATCCCGAAGCTCCCGAGTTTGTAAAGCAATTCACCCAAGGGAGTGTTGGTCCGGTCGCGGCTGCTATGCAGGCCTTCTTCGTTCTGTTGAACATAGGCATTATTTTAGGCGGGGTGTACATGCTCCGATTCAAAATGTGGCCCTTGGCCTTAGGGGCCAGCATCCTCTCCATGCTCAACTTCGGCAATTGCTGCTGCGTGCTCGGGATACCAGTCGGTATTTGGGCGCTCGTGATTCTTTTGATAACGGATGTTAAAGAAGCGTTTCGTTTGAACGCGTAGGCGAGAAACGCGTGGAAGAAGGGAGCAAGAGGATGGTGCAGGGCCCTTGCTCACTTCGGAGCATCTATTTGTTAGTATTTCCTGCTTGGCTTCGCTCGATCAGCGCCCTATGAGCGTTCATCAGCGGTTCCATCACACCAACTCCCCAAAAAGTCTTTTTGCCCCCACATTTTTTTGCCCTCCATCTTTTGCTAAGCAGCATCTCGGCTAGCATTCGGAAGAGAGATCGTGGCACGACGCTCCGCGTCGTGATCTCCCGCTAAAAAAATGCGTGGTGGAATTTTTTATATGATCTGAAAGCTCGATCTCATCGCTGGACGCGGGGCATTCCAAGACGCGGAGCGTCGTGACACTTTGTCCCCTTCGGATGATGATCTGATGGTGGCCCGTCTGATGGGATCCCACGCCCATCGCAAAGCCTGTGGGTGTGCCACCCAGCCTCTGGGCGTGCCACCCGAACTGAATCCACGCCCTTTGCTAACACCCTGGCCGTTCCCCGTCTATAATCGCTTGCGAATAGAATCACGTGCAAAACCGCCTGGGTAAGCCGGGCGGCAACGTCCTCAACAACCAACTTCCCAGCCAACGGAATCCAGGGTCATGTCCGAGCTTGCCCTTCTGGTCGCCGAACTCGAAAACGGTTCAACCGATCTTGCCAGTTGCCTATCCACTCGAACAGATCTATCGCGCGAGGACCAGCTTCAATTGGTACTCGCCGATCAAAAATATCGGATGCGGCGCAATGAGCCCTGTGGCGTGGAGCACTATCTAAGAATTCTACCCTGGCTCGCTTCCGACCCCGAACGGCAACAGCGACTGATTGTCAATGAATTCACGTTGCAACTGATATCCCAATCGGGCGATGCGCTCTTCGATCAATACGCCACTCGCTACTCCAGCTATGGTCTACCGCTCTTCGACAAGCTTCAGTCGCTGCTCCATGAGCAGACGCAGGCTTGCATCTCGGGTAATGGAGATACGAGTTATGGCACGCGGCTCCCCTCGCAATCCGTACCTCCTGCAGTTCCCGTCGATCTGACCGGTTCCTTTATCTCCAGTCAAACGGTGGGGGATCTGCGTGAGGGTCGTTACCGTTTTGCTCGCAAACTCGGACAAGGGAACTACGGCGCGGTCTATCTCGCGCAGGACACAGAACTCAAGCGGCAAGTCGCCGTGAAAGTCCCGAGCCGCGATGCACTCGCCAAATTAGTCGATGTCGAATCGTATCTGGTCGAAGCGCAGACCGTGGCTGCTCTCGACCACCCTCATATCGTTACGGTTTACGATGTGGGCCGGACTCTCGATGGCTCGATCTTTGTCGTATCGAAGTTCATCGATGGTTGCTCGCTGGCCGATTGGATGAAAAAGAGCTCGCTTGACTTCGAGTCGATCGCCAAGCTTTTGGAGAAGATCGCCGAGGCGTTGCACCATGCCCATCAGCGCCGTTTGGTCCATCGCGATATCAAGCCTGCCAATATCCTGATCGAGGAATCGACCGGAACGCCGTATGTGGCCGACTTTGGATTGGCGATCCGCGAGGAGGATTACTTGCGGGACAGCCGCATCGCCGGGACCCCGGCGTTCATGAGCCCCGAGCAAGCGCGCGGCGAAGGGCACCGACTCGACGGCCGCAGCGATCTGTTCTCGCTCGGGGTGGTGATGTATCAGATGCTCACCGGCCGGTTGCCCTTCTTGGGCCAAACGTTTCGCGAGATCGCTGACAAGATTACCGGCGTAGAGCCCCAAACTCCGCGCAGCATCCGAAGCGACATCCCTGCCGAACTCGAGCGGATCTGCCTCAAGCTCCTTCGCAAACGAGCCTCGGAACGGTACGCCAACGGCCGCGAATTGGCCGACGACCTACGCGTCTGGCTCACCTCGGGCACGAACGTTGTGGCCAAGACCCGGTCTGCCAAGATCACACCGCGCGGGCTTCGGTCCTTCACGGCCGAGGATGCGGGCTTCTTTCTCGACCTGCTGCCCGGCACGCATAACCGCGACGGGCTCCCCGAGAGCATCGCGTTTTGGAAAGAGCGGATCGAACAGCGCGATCCGGACCAGACGTTCACGGTTGGGCTTCTGTATGGTCCGAGCGGATGCGGAAAGTCGTCGCTGGTCAAGGCGGGACTGATCCCGAGTCTGTCTGCCGACGTCATCCCTATCTATGTCGAAGCAACTCCGGAAGATACCGGGAAACGAAT
>JAGWWZ010000036.1 GCA_018970165.1 Planctomycetota bacterium
GGGCGATGATCGGATCGGATGCGCCGTTATCGGACATCCACCGTCTGGCGAGCGGTAGATAAAGAGCGGAGGGCACGGGACTCGAACCCGCAACCCCTTACGGGGCACATCATTTCCAATGATGCCGCTAGCCATTCGCTTACCCTCCAAAATCCAGTCCCTCCACCTGCGTTGAGCGGGCATGGCCCATGGATTTCATATCCCCAAAGTCTATCCTAGGTGTCTCGATTCACAAGCCAACCTCAACCTCGATTCCCAAGGTTTTCGACCCATGCAGACTTCACGTGCTTGGTTCTACCGCAAAAACCAAGCAGCTTACGACCTGGAACTCGGCCATCAATCGATGCCGAGGCCAGACGAACTTGGAGAACGAGACATTCTGGTCGCAATCGAGGGAGTTTCTCTCAATTATCGGGATTTGGTGGCCTGGAAAAACATGGCAGGCAGGGGGGTGGACGGTCGCGTGCCAGCCTCCGACGGCGCCGGGACCGTGGTCGCGGTCGGTCCCTCGGTAACGCAGTGGCGAGTTGGGGATCGGGTGGCCGGTTGCTTTTTCCCGCGTTGGCAATCGGGTCGGTTCGATCTTTCCCATCATCGATTCGACCTCGGTGGCAACTTAGATGGAATGCTGCGCGAGCAAGTTGTAATGCATGAGGACGCATGGGTTCGTGTTCCGGCGCATCTCGATACTCTGGCCGCCTCGACTCTTCCGTGCGCAGCACTCACGGCCTGGTACTCCTTGATCGCGCGCGGCGGTTTGACCAAAGATCAAATGGTTTTAGTGCTCGGTACGGGAGGAGTGTCTGTCTTCGCTCTCCAGATCGCCAAGCATGTAGGCGCGAGGGTCGTCGTTACCTCGAGCAGCGACGACAAGCTGATGCGAGCCAGATCGCTCGGGGCCGATGAAGGAGTCAACTACAAAGCGCACCCGCAATGGTCCGAACAAGTTTGGAGTTGGACGGGCGGTCGCGGTGTGGATCACGTGGTTGAAGTCGGTGGCCCAGGCACACTCGAACAATCGATGAAGAGTGTCGCGGGGGGCGGACATATCGCCTTGATCGGCGTCTTGACCGGATTCGGTGCACCGACGACCAGCCTCTTTCCGCTGCTGGCTCGCAATGTAACCCTCAACGGAATTTACGTGGGCCCGCGCGACGAATTTGTTCGCATGAACGCATTTCTCGAAGAGCATCGGATCGAACCGGTCATCGATCGCGTGTTTCCACTTGAAGCGGCTCCCAATGCCTTCGCCTATCTGGCCAGCGGCCAACACTTTGGCAAGGTGGTTATTCGGATTGCTTAGCCGATGGACTTTCCGGCTTACGGAACCGCCCCAACTGACGAATATGGTGCTGTTCGCGAGGCTTCATTGCGTGGCATTTCTCAGAGATCTCGATTGCCTTATCGATATTGCCGCGAATGAATTCGACTTCTGCGAGGGTGTCGAGATACGTATCGGTCGGCCGTTGCTGAACAACTTGTTGTGCCAACTGGTGCGCTCGTTCGAGCTCTACCCCGCACTTGGCAGCCAGCCACGCTGCGTTGTTCGCGACCAGGGTATCGTTCGGAAATCGCTCCAGATGGGATCGCATCGGACCCGCATATAGTTCGTACCATTTCTTGAGTGTCTCGTCACCGAACTGCGAACGAATCAATGGGACAACATCGATCAAGGTGTTGATCTGCTCGGGATAGACTTGGTGTGCTGTTCGAATCAATCGATCCGCCAACTCGAGCTTGCCCTCTTGAACAGCGTGCCAGAAACATGAGGCGAAGATCCGTTCGTATCGAAAGCTCCACTGAGTCCAATCGATATCCTTCATTCCGGTCGCCCCCCCCTGTCCTTGGTCGGGAAACTGAGCTTTCGCCCGTTCCTGAATATCATCCATTGCTTTTTCGATCGCCAACTGACGCAGCTCGGATATCCGATCGGGATGTTCAGCGACGGAACGGTGATACCAATCTGCCTGTTTCCAGGCTCCGAATTCCGTGTACGCATTTCCGTACCAAAGCTCATGCCAGGTGGAGGGTGCATGCCTCCGCAGCAGTTCCAGCATGAGCAAAACATCGGGCTGCGGTTCCATCTTTTGCGTAACGCGCTCGCTCATGAGATAACGCTCGAGCCATTCCCAGGAGTCCATTCGGGACAGGTTGCGCTTTTGCAAATTCATCCAATCGTCGAACCGACGGGCATCGGCCAGGCACTGGCTGGCCAGTAGATGCGCGTGGACATCTTCACGGTATTGATCTGCAATTTCCAGGCTGAGATTCGCGGCGGTATCAACTTGTCCAAGCTCCGAAAAGTATTTGGCAATCGCCATCCTAGCTGCGAGGGAATCGGAATGATCCTGCAAGAGATCGATCGCTTCCTCGGTCATGCCAAGTGTATCGAGAGTATCTGCGATATCGACCAGCATCGGTTCCAGTACGCTGGGCTCATGGAGCGAAGCGCGGATCATATCACGGATCACGGAAAGCAATTCCTTCTCGGACCAACCTGCCGGCATGCGCCCCTGGTTGAGATCTTCGACGATTTCGATACGGGCCTTAGGGTCCAGTTCCGGGTTGCGTTTGCGAAGCGCATCATAGAGGATCATCGCAGCGAACCGAATATTGGGGAAATTTTTGAAGAAGAGGGTTTCGAGAGTAACGCCTCGGGTCTCATCCTGAATTTGCTGGAGGCCGCGCTGAGATAATATCCATTCATTCGTCGGGCGGTCCTTCTCTCTTCTCGCACATAAATCGGCGATCACTTCCAGCCTGCGATGGTCGAGACCGTAGATTCTCCATTCGTTCAGGAGAGCGTCCCACTCGGTGAGAGATTGTTCGTCCCTATCGGTCTTGATATGACTGCGAATGCGGCGAAACAGGTGAGATTCCAACTCATCGAGTCCTAAACGATGAAAGAGGGATTGAAAGCGAATCGGCTTATTCGCCAGAGGGACCAAATTTACCCACTTGTCAAACCATTTGTCGAGCGACTCGGTCTTGAGATCCGATAGCCCTTCGATCTCCAGCAATCTCTCCAAGTCATTGCGGAGAAAAAGAATATCGACCAAGCCTTGGGGCGAATCGGATTTCAGGAGTTGTTCAAACGCATCCTTGTCTCCAACGAATAACGCCATAGTGGCCTTTTGTTGGTTGTAATAGGACTTGGTCTTGCCTTTGTCCGTCTTTCGAAGGTCGTAATAAACCATGGCTTCGTCGTGTCGGCCGAGGCATTCGAGCAACATGATTCGTTGCACATCCCCCCAACCGGTCGTGGAGGTTGCTTTTTTGAGGGGATCCAGTTTGAGCCATGCATCCCATCGTTGATGCCGGATGAGCAGCGCTTCGTATCGCTCAGACAATCCGTTCCGCTTCGCGACCGCCAAGGCTTCATCCACCCTTCCGTCCCGTTCGTGGGTAGCGATTTGGGAATCGGGAACATCCAAAGGTTCGTCGACTCGCCACTCAGGTGGCATGCCGAGTTCTTTCCAGCGAGCGTTCAATCCAACCCGTATCGCGTGTCTCGGAAGGACTACGTTGAGCAATCGCGGAATCAGGTTTTCTTTCCCATCGCGCCATGCCGCGGAGATGGCTTGATCGATCACCGTCGGATGGTATGCCGATCGATAGCGAAACATCTCCTCGCGCGAGGCCTGCGGCACGATTTCGAGGATCTCGACCAACGCATCGATTTTCCGATCGTTGATGAATTTGTTTACGACCGATAGATCGCCATCGGCGAGCGATTGATAATCTCCCATCATCTCGAGCCGTTCCTGCATCGATCCCTGGATGCTTCGAACTCGGCGGATCCACTGGAGCAAAGATGCGCGATTGGGATCGGATACACGGGATTGCTCTTCGAGCCACCGGTCGATATCCCATCGTGGGTCGCACAGTTTCAGGAACGCTGCGTTCCGCTCCGAGAATCGGCGATCGTCGAGTTGATCCAAGAGGGAGCGTGCGACCTCGCGTTCGTCCGCATCGCCTCGGACCGCAAGAACTGCGAACAGAATAGCGACCACACCTACCCAACGAAGGGACTTGCAGTTCGAAGTCTTCCGAAAAAATTCCATTCCGCAATCCAAACAGATGACTTGGAAAATGAATGTTACCCATGGAGTCGAGAGGATCCTTGGAGTCTATCAATGACCCGAGGATAACTCAACCAAAAGAGGACAACTCGGAGACGAATCAGCGACGTGCCTTGGCTTTTGATTCCGATTGGATCGGTTTTGGCTGTGGCAATTTGGCTCCAACCTCGGATCGCCAACGGGCTAATCGCTCTCTCATGGCGAACGCGAGTTTCTGGTGCTCGGCTTGGAGATTTCGAGTCTCGCCAAGATCCTCGTCGAGGTTATAGAGTTCGAGTCGGCCGTCTTCGAAGTACTCGATGAGTTTCCACGGGCCCTCGTGGATGACTCCACCGGGAGTGGTGCGAAATGCATCGGGCCCCGCTCCCAGATAGCCGGGAAAGTGCTGATAGATAGCCGTGCGTTGAAGACTCCCTCCGCGGAGGACAGGCAACAAGCTTTCTCCATCGAGGGCTTGGGCTGGTTTTGGTCCACCTGCAATCTCCAGCAACGTCGGGAACATGTCGACATGGATGGTTGGCACGTTGGATGACGAACCTGCCTTCACGATTCCCGGCCATCGCACGATGAGCGGAACCCGGGTACCCCCTTCATACAAACTTCCTTTGCCGCTTCGAAGGGGTGAATTGTCAGTGATGTCCCCATCCTTTTTGATCCCTTCCCGGACATAGCCACCGACCCCTCCGTTGTCGCTGGCAAAGACCACGATGGTGTTCTCCGTCAGTGCGAGTTCATCGAGCGTCTGCATGATTCGACCGACACTCTCGTCCAAGGAAGCGATCATAGCGGCATAGGTCGGGTTCTTGTGGCCACCGACTCCTTGTTTATTCACGAAGTGTTGTTTCCATTCTGGCTTTGCATCGTGGGGTGAGTGCACGCTGAAATGAGGCAAGTAAAGAAAGAAGGGTCGACCCTGGTTGCGACGCATAAAATCGACCGCGCGATCGGTGAGGAAATCGGCCAGATATTCTCCCTTGGGATAGGGAGTTTCCGGATTGGTCTCAAAGTCGAAGTGGGCACCCATGCTGACGATGGCTTCGTCGAAACCTCGTTGGCTCGGATGATAGGCGCCTTTGTTACCGATGTGCCATTTGCCGAACATTCCCGTGGCATAGCCAGCTAGACGGAGTTGATCGGCGATCGTATCTCGATCGAGTGGGAGTTGTTCCACGTTATCGACGGGTCTCAATGGACGCTTGCTCCAATCAAAGCGATCGATCGAACCGACTGTGTAGACGCCCGTCCGGGCGCCGTACTGACCGGAAAGAAGAGCCGCACGTGTAGGAGTGCAATTGGGGCAATGATGGTGATTGAGCAATCGCATACCTTGCGAAGCGAGCCGATCGATGTGGGGTGTTTCGTAATACTTCGTGCCATAACAACCCAAGTCGGTGTAGCCGAGATCGTCAGCGAGGATAAATACTATGTTCGCCTTGCGATCCTGGGCATCGGCAACGGGCGGTTTCCATTGTGCAGGTTGCGGAGCCTTCGCCTTCAGGGTTGCGGAATCGCCACTCTCACGCATTTCGGATTCCATCGCGATCATCATCTCGGTGACGCGAACTGCGTGTTCTGGTTTCTCCGAGAGATCGTTGGTCTCGTGCGGATCGACATCCAAATCGAACAACTGATTGCGATCGATGCGAGGATACCGAATGAGTTTCCATCGGCCGATGGTGATGGCTCGCTGCACATCGCGGTATGCGAACAGCAACCGATCGCGTGCAGTCCGGTCCGGATCCGAGAGCGTGCCGTTCAGATCGACATACTCGCCAGGCACGTTGCTATGGATTCCACATTTTCTTGCCAGCGTCGGAAGGATGTCTAACGCATAGCAGAGCGCGTTGGTGCGACGATTCTTGGGGATCCCGGGACCGGAGAAGATGAGTGGTACGCGAATCGAATGCTCGTAGAGATTCTGCTTGCCGATCAGCCCATGGCTGCCGCGAGCCACCCCGCTGTCAGATGTAAAAACAACGATGGTGTTGTCCCCCATCGGCGAATTGCGAAGGGCTTCGAGTACGCGCCCGATTTGATGATCGACATACGAGATATAGCGATAGTAATCGGCCAGCATTTGGCGGACTCCTTGTTCGGAGCGAGGCCAGGGAAGGAGCTTTTCATCGCGAACCGTCATCTCGCCGTTATCTAAAGCGTGGAACGCTTGAAAATTCGGGGGTAATGGAATCTCGCTCGGATCGTAGCGAACTGGGAAATCATCGGGGACGATGTGCGGATCGTGGGGACCAATCATCGGCAGATAGTAAAGGAAAGGTTTTCTGTCGTCTGATTGGCGTCCCAGTGTCTCGAGGGTGCGAATGCATTCGTCGGCGAACTGCTCGCACGCGTGATTGGGTTCACGTCTGGGCGAAGCCAGTTTGCCATCGACCAAATCCTGCACCGGTGTTCGCATGGGGTTGTTCATGCCTCCCAGGAAGATCGAGTTGGCGTGCTGAAACGACTTGGCAATAGAAGGAGGGCCGTTGTGCCATTTGCCACTCATCCAAGTCGAGTATCCGTTGTCGGCGAAGACTTCGGGCCAAGAGGTATCGCGCATCAACTTCTCATCGACCCGGAATAGATTGCGACCTGACAGCAACATCGCCCGGGCAGGAACGCAGACCGCTCCCTGCATGCTTCCTTGGACATACGCGCGGTCGAAGGACAAACCCTCGTGCACCAAACGATCCACATGCGGTGTCTTGATGACCGGGTTCCCTAACGCACCGATGGTATCTGCCCGCTGGTCGTCGGTCAGAATGAACAAGATGTTCGGTTTGCTCGCGATCGCCGGCTCATATGCAGAAACCTTCGGCAGACAATATCCAAGAAGGATGACAAGACCAAGGATCGCATGTGCAGGGAATCTACAGCGCAACATGAAGCTGCTCCTGAAGGGAAATGCTCGAGAGATCGCCCTTCATGGTAGCATAATTATCAGCATGATCGAAAACGCGAGAAACCGCGGCTAACGCCAAGGCGGATCATGGAAAGGCGATTTCGTCGTTCGATTGGCAGATCATTTTTCGCGAGACTGTACCGAGAGTGCAATCGAGACAGGGACATCTGCCAGTTCGATCGATTCGGAGTCGCTGAGAGGGCCGCCCGATTCGCGGATCGTGACAGAGACCGCGAGAGTTTCCTGAGAGATAAAGTCGCGATGCGAATCGATGGCTTCGCGTACGGCGGCATCCGCCGTGATGATCTCGATAGCGATACGATCGGTGAAATCGCATTGCCGTTTCTTGCGTAGATCCTGGATGATTCGAATTGCGTCCTTGGCGATCCCCTCGCGAATCAGTTCGGGAGTCAATTCCGTGTGGAGGGCGACAACGCCGTTCTTGCCTTGAGCGGCAGCCCAACCCGATTTGGCAGTGAATCGGACTTGGATATCTTCGCCATCGAGTTCGATGGTTTGTCCATCGATCGATAGAGAGATCTTTCCATCGCGGCTCATTTCGTCCATGAGTTGGGCCCCGGACGCGGAGGCTAAAGCTTGCTTGAGTTTGGGGAGCAAGGGACCGACACGAGGTCCTAGGCGACGGAAGTTGGGTTGCACGGAGTAGGAGACGTAGGGGCTCGAACCGCTGGCGTAATGGATCTCCTTGACGTTGAGTTCTTCGCGGATGATGTCATCGTGTTCGGTGAGCCAGGGGATGTGAGAACCATCGGCCAGGGTCACTTCGACTCGGCCGAGAGGTTGTCGCACTTTCAGCTTGGCATCCATACGGGCCGATCGACCGAGGGACGCGATCTCGCGGAGCAGATCCATGCGCGTGTTGAGCAGTGTGTCGGCCTGTGCAAAGCTTCCATCCGGGTAATCGCAAAGGTGAACACTCTCGCGAACCCCTTTTAAGCCCGCGGTCAGATGCCGCCACAGGTTTTCTGCCATGAACGGAGTGAAGGGAGCGATCAGTTTGGCCAGAACAACGAGGGACTCGTAGAGAGTCCAATACGCATCGAGTTTATCGGGCGATGATTTCTCGGCTGCCCAATATCGGGAGCGACTGCGGCGCACGTACCAATTGCTCAGCGCATCGACGACATGATGCAAGGCTTGGCAGGCACCGTAGCTGTCGTAGCGATCCATCCGTTCGATCACGGTGCGGCATGTTGCGGCCAAGTCGCTGAGCATCCATCGATCCAGTTCGCTTCGCTCAGGGACAGGTCGATAGGAAGGGGCCTTTGCCAATTCATCGCCGGTCAATTGATCTAGCGGGGATGTTATCTCGGCCGGGCCTTGGAAGCCGTCGATTTCGGCATAGATCGTGAAGAAGCTGAACACATTCCACAATCGGAGCAGAAACTCAGGGATGGAATCCCGAATGGCTCGCTCGGAATAGAGGATGGAGTTCCAGGGTGCTTGATTGGCGAACAGATACCATCGCAAGGCATCGGCACCATAGCGATCGAAGATCTCCTGCGGGCTGCGATAATTGCGCAGTTGCTTGCTCATCTTCCCAGTTTTATGAACGAAGTCGTTGCCCAAGGCTTCGCGAGCTTCCTCTTCGGTCAGAAATCGCTGTTTACCGTCCTTGCTCTCGTACCATTCGGCGAGCATCAATCCGAGAACGATGCAATTTTTGAATGGATGCGGATACGGGATATTTCCTTTGGGAGCTATTTGACCAGGCTTGTTGCCGAAGAGCATCGTACTGATCGCCAATTGGCTGTAGAACCAACCGCGTGTTTGATCGATCGCTTCGCTGATGAAGTCCGCTGGGAACTGGGATTCGAACAAGTCGGTGCCCCGAAGTGGATATCCCCATTGGGCGAAGGGCATGGCTCCGCTGTCATACCAGCAGTCGATGACCTCGCTGACCCGTTGCATGCGCGAGCCGGCTCGGTAGGGTGAATCGTACGTCACCGCATCGATGTAGGGCTTGTGGACCTTCAAATCATCGGCCAGATCGGGTTGGTTCTTCTTGGCCTGTTCCCAAACTTCCAGCCCGCGGATTCCGGGCTTGGAGCAGAGTTCATCGTAGCTAGCGATCGCTTCCATCTTGCCTGTCGATTCGCAGACCCAGATCGGGAGGGGTGTGCCCCAATAGCGTTCGCGAGATAGGGCCCAATCGACGTTGGACTCGAGGAAATTACCGAAGCGTCCGGGTCCGATGTGTTCGGGGTGCCATCCGATGGCGCGATTATTCTCGAGCATCGCATCGCGAAACGAGGTGGTGCGAATGAACCAACTCTCGCGAGGATATTGAATGAGTGGGTCTTCGCTGGCTCGCCAGCAGAAAGGGTAGTCGTGGACGTACTGTTCTTGGTGCCACAACAGTCCTCGATCGCGCAGAGCGCGGGTGATGGGGCGATCGGCATCTTTGACCCACACGCCGCGATACTCAGGGGCATCATCGGTAAATTTTCCATCGGGACCAACGGCACAAAGTAGGTCTGGTCCGTTGCCGTCATGGAACAGTTCGCGTTGGGCAACCAGGACGTCGTAGTCGACTTCGCCGAACGCCGGGGCCAAGTGGACGATGCCGGTTCCTGAATCGAGCGTCACGAAGTCCGCGTGCACGACTCGCCATTGTCGAACTGTTTGTCCCCCTTCGCGTAGGTTTCCGGTTTGTTCTCCGATCTTCGACTCATAGAAATCGAAGGGTGGGCGATAGCGTTTTCCGACGAGGTCGCGTCCGGGTACGGTCTTATCGACCGTCAGCGGTCGTTTGATTTTCTCCGAGAGCATCTCCACCAGTTGGGCGGCGACGATCGCGGTGTCACCCGTTTCGACATCTCGGCAGTAGGCGTAATCGATTCCTTCGTGGACAGCGGCGAACTGGTTCGATGGAAGGGTCCAGGGAGTCGTGGTCCAGACGACGAGGCTGGTATGCGGTTCGTCGATGAGAGGGAAGCGAACGTAGACGCTGGGGTCGGCGACTTCGCGATAGCCCTGGCCTACTTCGCCGCTGCTGAGGGCTGTTCCACCCTGGGCCCACCACCAGACGATCTTGTGTCCGCGGTAGAGGAGTCCACGGTCGAAGAAGTTTTTGAGGGACCACCAAACGCTTTCGACGAAGCTTTGGTGGTAGGTGACATAGGCTTGCGAGAGATCGATCCAAAAGCCGAGTCGCTCGGTGACCCGTTCCCACTCTTGCATATAGCGCCAGACGCTGTGTTGGCACTTGGCGATGAATTTCTCAACGCCATAGGCTTCGATCTCTTCTTTGCTGTGGATACCGAGTTCTTTGCAGACTTCGACTTCAACGGGTAGTCCGTGGGTATCCCAACCGGCTTTGCGTTGGCACCAATAACCGCGCATGGTGCGGTATCGAGGAAACAGATCCTTGATTGCGCGGGTCAGGCAGTGACCGGGATGGGGCAGGCCATTTGCGGTTGGTGGTCCTTCGAAGAATACAAAGGGTTCGCCGCCGGCGCGCTGTTCGAGCGATCGTTGGTAGATCCCTTGTTCTTTCCAGAACTGAAGGATCGATTCCTCTTGATCCGGGAATCGGACATCGGTCTTTACAGCGCGAAACATCGATCCGGACCTATCCTAGGAAGCTATTCTTCGTCCGTGAATTCGATGGGAGGATCTTCTCCGTCGATTTCGTCGTCGTCGATATCCTCTGCATCTGGATGCCCTTCGAGCATTCCATCGTCGGCGGGTTCGATTTCGTATTCGTCCTCCAACTCCTCTTCGAAGTCATCGTCGAAGTCGTCATCGAAGTCCTCCTCGTCGAAATCTTCAAACGGATCGGGCTCGTCTTCTTCAGCGTCCTCATCTTCCTCGGGCACTTCCTCTTCGGCATCGTCGTCGTCGCCCCAAGAGCTTCGAATAGGGCTCGGTATAGGGCTCAGCGAGGCAAGTCCGGTAGCCAAGGCAGCCTCGTACCAATCCTCGTTGCAGGATGAAAGGTCGGGGGATGCGACCAGCATTGGCACACCGCTCGGCGAAGCGACGAGAGAATCATTCGATTCGGTTTGGGATTCCAGTTCCATCATCGGTGGCAATGACATGGGTGGCAACAACCCGATCCTAGGGAGGAGAAAAACAGGAAAACATCAGCTACTAGAGTCGTCTAACCCTGGAAAACTGTCAACCACGGATCCTCGTTGGCGGAGTCCCCAATGGAGCGAGTGTCAATGTTTTTGAAGGGGTGTTTTGCACACTCTTAGAAATCGCTGTTTTTTTTCAAGATCCCCGAACCCGCCTCGAATGCATCCTTGTGGGTTGTTTGTCCATGTCAAAATTTTTGGGGGTTGAACCAATGATTAAGAAAGTTTTGTTGGGGTCAGCATTGGCTGTCGGGTGCGGTGGACTGTTGTTGGGCACCTCCTCGTTCAGCTACATCAAGACCGGGTATTGCAGTTTACGCGACTCGATCAAGGATCAGATTCCTATCGAAGTTGAAATCAAGCGGGCTCGCGACTTGATCGCGGACCTCAAGCCAGAGATCGCGGACAATCTGAAATTGATTGCACGCGAAGAAGTCGAAGTTGCCAAACTGCAGCGCGAAGTCAACAGCAAGCAGGCATCGCTTGCGAAGTCCAAGGATGCGATTTTGAAGCTCAAGGAAGATGTCCAAAGCGGCGTGAAGTATGTCGTCTATCGGGGCAAGAAGTTTGATATCGATCAGGTTCGCCAGGATCTCGGCGACCGCTTCAAGCATCATCAAACACTCGAGGCAACTTCGGAGAAACTCGCCAAGATCCTCGAAGCACGCGAAAAGAACCTTATGGGTGCTCGTCGCAAGCTCGATGAGATGTTGGCTGCCAAGCGCGAGTTGGAAGTCCAAGTCGAGAATCTGCAGGCTCGGTTAACGATGGTCGAAGTCGCCCAGGCGGGTAGCCGGTTTGCGGTTGATGACAGTGCTCTGGGAAGTGTCCGAAAGGTCTTGGACGAAATCTCCACTCGCATTGAAGTCGCCGAAAAGCTAGTTGACTGCGTCGATCATTGCGGATCGGTTCCGGTCGGCGAAGAGATCACCAGCGAAGACCTCGTCGATCAGATTAGCGAGTATTTCTCCCGCGGCAATGCTGAGACTTCCGTTGACCAACTCGCGGGTGGCTCCCTCTAACAAGAGGATGTTGGGCGCGGCGTCGATCGCCAAAGCCAACGGAACGATGGATGACGATGAAGCGGAGCGGTAGCTGGTCCATGCGACTGCTGCCGCTCTCGTCGCTTCGAAGTCGCTTCGAAGTAGATCGAGTGCAGGCCAGGGCAATCGAGCAATTATTCTCCCCGAGGAGTGGGAGGACCGGTATGATTAGGCGACTTGCAGCATCTGGTTTCGCGAATCGCGATGAGAAGACTATGCCTAAACCTAGGATCTTGTGGATTGATGGCATAGGAAGTTTCGCTATGTGCGATAGCGATGAGGTATCCCTTGGGCAAGCATTCCCCGGCAATGATGTGGATTTGGCCATTCGAGGAGACCTGAGCAGGAAGGCTTTGTTCTTTCGACGCCATGGCGAGGATCACTTGGTCCAGCCCCTGCAATTGGTGAAAGTAGATGGTCAGGTTTTGGACCGAGCGACGATTTTGTCCGATGGAAACACGTTGACTTTGGGGGATCGAGTCGAGATCCGGTATGTTCGTCCGACGAAGCTGAGCGGAACGGCTCGTTTGGAATTGCTGGGCTCTCAGCGTTGGCAGCCCTTTTTGACCGCTCCCTTGCTGATGGGTGAATCTTGCGTTTTGGGCCCTGAATCGAATGCTCACATTCCCTGCCCGTATTGGAGTCATCGGTTGGTATTGTTCCGCCATCAGGGGGCCTGGATGTGTCGCTTCACTGGCAATGAGCCTTTGAATGTCGGGGGAAGAGAGGTTTGCGCCCCGTTTCCTTTGGTTCCCGGCCAAAGAATCCGCCACGATGAATTCTCAATGACGCTCGAATGATGGCTCGGCTTGGATTTTTCATCCAAGCAAAGCCCTTGCCGATCGAAAAAAGAGAGAGACAGCCAGAGCGGTAGAACTCGACAATGTAGTCTGATCTACCACAATGAAAGAGAATGGGAGTGGAAATTGGGTCATGTTCGCGATGCTCCAACGCCAAACCAAGAAACCTTCGAACCCTTCGGGTGACTCCATGAAATTCCAGTATGGCAACGGTGATCAGCCGCTCGACGGCTACACCATCAAGCGGGGAATTGGGGTTGGGGGCTTCGGCGAGGTTTATTTCGCCGAGAGCGATTCCGGGAAAGAAGTCGCCCTGAAACGGATCCAAAAGAATTTGGATGTGGAGATGAGGGGGGTTCGGCACTGCCTGAACTTGAGGCACCCAAATTTGGTCGGAATCTACGACATCCGCTTTGATAAGAACGAGCAAGGTTGGATCGTCATGGAGTTTATCGAGGGAGAATCCCTGCGAGAAACTTTGGACCGTGCTCCCCAGGGGATGTCTCCCGAGCAGGCGATCCCTTTGTTCGCGCAGATTGTCGCGGGATGCACCTATCTGCATGATTCCGGCATTGTTCACCGTGATCTGAAACCGGCCAACATCTTCATCGAGAATTCGATGGCCAAGATCGGAGACTATGGACTCTCCAAATACATCAGCGCCTCGCGCCGCGCTGGCCAAACGGAAAGCGTTGGTACCTTCCACTACATGGCTCCGGAGATCGGCAAAGGAGAGTATGGCAAAGAGATCGATATCTATTCTCTCGGGATCATTCTCTACGAGATGTTGACCGGTACCGTTCCTTTCGACGGCGAGAGTACTCCTGAAATCATTCTCAAGCATCTGACAGCGGACCCCGATTTATCGATGTTGCCCACGTCGTTCGCACATGTGGTCGAGAAGGCGCTTGCCAAGAATCCGGCAAGCCGCTACCGCGATGGACGGGACATGCTTGCGGACCTCGGATACAGCATTGACCCAAGTGGAATGGCGATCCGAACGAGTGAGCCGCTGCGAAATATCGAAAAAACATCCGGTCCGATTCCAGAGCGTCATTCACCCGCAACAGTTCCTTCGACTCCTCAGCCGAGAATGGTCTATACCAAAGGTGGCCAGGCTGTCGCGGTGAATAAAGGGTCCGAGCCATCGCTCGTTGACCGAATCCAAATGTTCTTCAGCGTTGGACTGCAAGGTCATGCGGAAGCATTGAAACATGAACCGATTGCAAGGTGGTATTTGCAGGTTCTTCATGATTTGGGGATACGTTCCCGAGAGTCGCAAGATGGAGCGCCGAATCAGAAGAGTGGGTGGTTCAAGTTGGTTGCGGTGATCGCGTTTGTTTTCATCCTTATCAACAGCGGATGGATTGCACCGTCGTTAGCCATGCTCGGCTGGGCGTACATCATTTACTATGTGGTTTGGTTCTTGAACGTCGGCTACAGCAAATGCGGCGAGTCTGCAATTCCTTCCAATTCGCCTTTACCGCGGGTTGTACGGGCCGTTGGTACTCAGGCCGCAGTACCGTCGGGTCCTGCGTTGCAAGAGACCGTGCATTTCAACCATGCAGATCATGCTCCTCGACCGCGAGCCAATGTACCGCCCCGACCACCCGCGAGGCCGATTTCTAGCAAGCAAGCGCTTCGCATGTGGCAGCAGGAACAGCGTCACATGATGAGCCATCAAGGATTGTGGACTCGGGTTTACTCCGCGACTCGTTCGATGACTTTCGCTGGCTTCATCGTTGGCATCCTCACCTACGGTGGTGGATTCCTGATGATGTCCAACGGACAGTTTTCCAACAATCATTGGCTCGGTGGCATCGCTTGGCTCGGAGTGATGACGACTCTGATGAGTTGGGTCATCCTGGTTTTGAGTCGGCGTTGGGAGTCGAGAACCGAAGACTCGGTTGTATTCCGATTCGTTCTGATGGCTACCGGCTTGGCTCTGGGCGCGGTCAGTTTCCAGGTCAGCGAGTTTCTGATGATTCCTTGGGACAAGATCTCTCGGACAGAGACAACGTCCATTGAGTTGTTCGACGAAGCGATCAATCGCAGTTGGACGGGGTTCTATAACGCACAAGGGGTACCTGTACTGGCGGGCCACATGGCGTATTTCGCATGCTTGATGGGGATTATCCGTTGGTGGCGTCAATCCGATATCCTTCGCAAGAAGCGGTTTTCCATATGGCCGATCGTCTGGAGCGTCATCCTGGCAGCGTTGGTGCAGTTATTCTTTTACTTCCCAGAGCACTGGGACGTATTGTTGGCCGGGGCGGTATCGTTCGTGGTCCAGATGGCATCGCCATGGCAGGAACCGATGATCGCTGCAGTTCAGCCTGTACGTCCGCAGGAAACCTATCCAAAGAATGTCACCGGTGTGGAGAGTCGTGCGTCATGAGCAGGAACACAACAGGTTTCTCATTTTCGCTGGTTGCTACGTTTGCCTTGCTCGCCGTGATGATCTTTCTGTCCTACGGAATGATTCTGCGCAGAGTTGAGACCCTTCCACCGGATCATATAGGTTCCTCGGAGTTTGCATTTGAGGAGAAATTCCGTTTCGAATCCGAAGTGAAGCGATTCGATGACCAGATGGACCAGATGGGGAAATTGACAACGACGTCGGAACCCTCGAACGATACGATCGACGAAGACGCCGAGTCATCGAAGCGTGCTGATACTTTAAAGGTTGCCGATACGGAGAAAACCAAGAAACAACCGTTATCCGATTCGATGCGATGGCTCAATCAATCGATCGATTCGCTCAGCGAAAAGTTGAATCAGATCTCAAAGAAGCTCGAGAACACCCAAGATCAAGCTCTCGTGGAAGCAGAGATCAAGAGGGCCTTCCGGGAGGCGTTCGTCGGCGAATTAAGTTCAGGTGATGTCGCAGAAGTGAGTGAGGATTCGAAATCTTTCGATCTCCCTGTGCTAGGCGAGGGGATTCCAGAGTGGATTCGTCAACGGGTGGTGGAACCTGACCGTCTGTTGATCCCAATCGAGAGTTCGCTTCATGGAACATTGGAAGAATGCCGAGCGGAACTCGATTCAAAGCTGCCGCAGGAAGTCAAAAAACTGATCGACGAGCACGTGTTGCGGACGGTTTCTGCGGATGACATTCCTGGCCTGACACCCGAGTATATCGCTGAAACCCTGATCGATCCGGCTGCCAGGTACGACAACTATCAAGAGCGCCCCAGCGGCAATTTCCACCAGATGTGGGTAAGATTGTCG
The DNA here is from genome assembly GCA_018970165.1 of Planctomycetota bacterium. Taxonomy (GTDB): domain Bacteria; phylum Planctomycetota; class Planctomycetia; order Pirellulales; family Pirellulaceae; genus JBKCUI01. The sequence continues at coordinate 16,159 of JAGWWZ010000036.1, forward strand.
ATCGACAAGCCGAAGCTCGAACAGATTCGTGAATGGGAACGGGAGATCATCACCTCCGTGCGAGTGTGGCTCTTGGGTGGTTTGTCGCTGGCGTTCTTGGGGACCTTTGCAGGATGCTCCAAGGTGATTCAGTTCCTGTCCACCAGAGAACATGCACGCAGACAATTGCGACAGAACGTATGAATGATGTGAACTCGGAACGAATTCTGGTGGATAGCATCCGCGAGGGAAACGCCGCTGCATGGCAACAGTTCATCGATCGGTTCGAGGGGAGATTGCTCGCTTATGTCGGCGCTCGTTTAGCAGATCGGTCCCATGCTGAAGATATTGTGCAAGAGACTCTGATCGGCTTTGTCAACAGTTTGCCCAACTACGATTGTTCGCGACCGCTCGAAAGTTATCTATTTTCGATTGCAGCCTACAAGCTAACCGATCACCTGAGGCGCGAGGGCCGAAGACCGGTCACTCAGTTCCCATCCCATGGCGATACCAGCGATGGAGCCCGGCATGTTGCGGCCGCCGGTCGTGCAGTCAGCAGCGTTGCCCGCTCGATCGAGCAGCGTGCGAGCGAGGAGAAGTCCCTGTCCACGGCATTGCAAGATCAAGTCGCCAAATGGAAATCCCGAGGCGATTATCAGAAACTCAAGTGCATTGAGTTGCTGTTCGTCGCGGGAGTCAACAACAAGGACGCAGCAAAGGAACTGGGGATCACCGAACAGCAAGTCGCGAATTACAAGTCGGACTTTATCAATCGCACTCGCTCACTGATCGGACGTCAAGCGAGCCGCGACCAGTTCCCCGAACTCGAGAATTGATCATTCGATCGCGAGGAAACGGATGGATGATCAAGCGTTCGGATCGCCAACATAGCGAACGAGCAGTTCACGTGCCTCATTGCGATAGTGCTCGCACGCTTCCATCAACTGCTCTGCGTCTGGGACATGGAGACCAAAGGCCAATCGAGCCAAATCGATCGGATCCTCCGGAAGATCGTGTCGAGCCTTGGTATTCATCAAGCGCAATCCCGATTCAACACTGCGAAGATAATTGTAGGCATCCTTGAGTCGCAGCGCATGCTGATATGAAATCGCATCGATCCGACGCAGTCGCTCGATAGAATCGATCGTACCCGGTGCGATGAGGTCGGCATGCTGATTCGCGAACTGAAGCGATAGGACTTTGGCAACCATTTCTATATCCATTGTGCCGCCTCGCCCTCGTTTGAGATTCCGCGCCGATGCGCTGGATTCCAAGTCGCGTCGATGAGCAAGAGCGGCGAGAGAGTCCTCCTTTGCCCAAGGCCTGGTCGTTAGGATGCGCTGCACTGCCTGCTGAGTGCTGGCCTGAAAGGAAGGATCACCCGCGATGGGGCGAGCCGAAAGCAGTTCCATCCTCGCAAGTGCATCCCCTTGGCCATTGAGAAATGCAGACTCGAATTGATCGATTGTCCAAGCCAAATTGGCGGTGGGTTCTTGGGCGAAATTCCAATTCCTCAACTCGAAGAGTCGACCGTGTCTGGTCAGTCGATTTACACCTTGAGAAATTCGCTGAGCTAATTGCTGGAAAAAGAGATCGTTGCGAATGGTTTGAGGATGCCGCACGGGACCGATCGGCCGGGTGGTGCCTGAACCAAGGTAGAGAAGGAGGATCGTGACATCGCTATGATAATTCGGTTCCCGATTTCCGAGCTTTCCTAGAGCGAGAACGGAAAACGGGCAGGTTGGTTCCCCGTAACGCTGGACCAGCGCGTTGTAATGGAATTCGATCCATTGCTGCAGGCACACATCTGCGACGCTTGCAAGAGTCCGATGCGTTTCCGAGATACTCTCTTTGCCGAGGATATCTCGAACACCGATCGAGAGATGCATGGCGTTCTTGAACGAGCGGACGATCACGTCGATCTCTTGGGCACCGCGGCAGAGTTCATCGAGCAACCGGCTCAAATGATCTTCCGATGGCAAACGGTCGAGCATTAAGGAATCGACCAGTTCATCGACCATGCCGGGGTTGCTGGTCAGGATGCCAATCAGATAGGGGCTGGTTCCGCATAACCGGATATACAGATCCATCGAGGGTTGATGAAGGCTGAACAGTTCCCACAGAACACCCTTGGCTCCAATGGAGCGGCAGGTGTCCGCCAAATTTTCAAGGGTGCGGTCGGGGGTGGGGGTTTGCCCGATGCGTTCAAGGAGTTTCGGAGCGATCACCGATAGAAAGTACCGACATCGGCGCGTCGATAGAACGCGAAAGTCTTCTTGGCCCAGGTCTCGTAACAGGGCAGTAGCCCTGACCGGATCGTGAAAACCATAGCGATCTAGAACCTCCGCAGCCCAAATCGGATCGGGAAGCGGATCGAACACCAGATCGGCTTCCTCGCTGCCGGTCCCTTCGTCTGAAAGACCGGTTGCCCGGAGTTGATCCGACATCGTATGCAGCTTTTTGTTTTCATCGCGAAGCGTGTTGAGGATCCGCGCCTCGGTGGCGAGTCCTGAATCATCGAGCATCGCGGTTGTCTTATCAAAAGAGAACGACTTATCGCAACCCGCTTGGATTTGTAGTTTTAATTTGTAGTCTCTCGCTAAATCATTAGCATGGGCCAATAGGCCGTATTCCGCATCCGACAAGCATCCGTTTCTCGCTAGCGCTTCGATCCGCGAAGTTGTGTTGCCGGATCGTACTTCAGGGAGATGGGCTCCGTGGAACCATTGCAGGTGAGACAAGATGGTTTGTGTGCAATGCTGGACGACTGCGATTTGGGTCATCGCGCGATACCAGGAATTTTCGTTCCGATCGAAAGATTTTTCTTCCCTATCCCGTTTGCGAAGAAAGCTCGCGAGCGATGCCTGCTCGGATCGAGAGCGATATCGATCGAGAAAAAGGGATCCGATCTGTTGAAGAAACGCATTTGCGACGGATGGGTTTCCAGCTACCGAACGCATTTGCATAAGTGCGGTCCCGAGTTCCGCGTCTCCCTGAACTTGAGCCCACTCGATCCATCGCTGCATGTCTAAGGGACGTCGATCCTGGTCGCCGATAAAACGTCTATGGAGTGGGAACTCAACACGGAAGCTCTCTGGGTCGAAGGATTCGAGGATATCCCGGAAGCGTTCCATCCGCGAATCGCTATCCACAGTTCCTCCCGAGGAAATGCAAATCAATTGGCAATCGCTTAGGAAATCCGTATCGCAGGATCCGTGGGGACCATGAGCAAGTACAGCGACCGGGACCGATGGACTGGCTTGGTAGCGATGTTGTTCTTGGGGGTTGAGCAAATGGAATGAGAAATCGAAGGCGGCCACAAGGATCGCATCGTTGATCCAGGTCAGTTGTTGCTGGGCCCAGACGCCGCTCATACCCTGCAACTCGATACCGAAGACGATTCGCAACCACTCTCTTCTTCGGAATCGCTTGAGCGAAGAGCGAACTTGGGCGATGTCATCCAGGCATTGAACTTCGGCCAGTAGCCTATCCTGGATTTCCAATGCCGATGGCGCTCTGCCTGCAGAGAGTTGAATCGAATCGAAGCTGTCGGGGTCGTCGATCAACCAATCCACAGCAGGGCTGTCGACATCGAGTGCCTGAAGGAGCGTGCCGAGCAGTCCCGGGGAACGGTCCCATTGGCTCAGGAGTGTGTTGGGGGCTCGAGAACGTTCAACGAAGCGGACCAAGCGTTCGATCGATCTGGCGGGTTGCCGCAAGCGATGCAACTCTAGGATGATCCTGCGCTGGATCTGTTCGCGCAATTGCAGATCCGGTGTGACAGCGACGACTCGCTGAATATTCCCCGTTTCGATTTCGCTAAACATGGACTTTCGTCGAGGGGAGGTCGGAGGGTAGCAAGCGCCGGTTCGATCGAGATCCTTATTCTACCCTCAAAGGAACGAAACGGGCAGTTCGTCGCCCTCTATTCGGACATCGAGTCTCTCTGGGAAACGGGTTCCTTTTCGTAACCAAAGCGCCCCCTCGGAAGCTTCTTGTTCGGCGACCAGTCCGTGGTAGCGAATCATCTCCAGGGTCGCCAGAAATAGGCCCACCAGTGCACTTTTGTGCAAGCCCGGTTCGAAGAGTTCGTGCAGTTCGATTCGATCTTCGACTGCGACTCGCTCATGGATAGTTTGCATGTAGACTTGGATCGGAGTTTCGTCGTAACGGATCGCTTCGGCAGGCGATGCTTGGCGAGCCTTTAAGATACGTCCGAACGCGCTGACCAAGTCCCAAACCTCGATGCGCGCTATGGGAGCTTCCTCGGAGTCGCTTCGGCGACGCGCTGCTACAGGAGCCAAACGCCTCAGATGCAATTGCCACAATCGACTCTGTTCGTCCAGTACGCACGCGATATCTCGGAACCGCTTGTACTGCATCAAGCGTTCGATCAGATGCGGAGACTGTATTTCGAGAGATTCGTTATTGTCCAAGGAATCATCTCGCGTACGGGGAAGGATCCTGTCGGCCTTCATCTCGATCAGCAGGCTCACGATCTCAATGAACTCGCTGATATTGTCTAGGTCGAGTTCCGTGAGAACGTCCAGAAACTCGACATACTGCTTTGTGATGCGAGCCAGAGCGATTCCCTCAATGCTGAGTTCCTCGCGCCGAATCAAATACAACAGCAGATCGAGCGGGCCGTGATAGCTCGGCAAATCCACATCGAATTCTACTGTTGCAGCATCCGACATCACCGAGTCAAGCCTGCGGAAAATGAGAAGACTTGTCGGTCGTCGTTATCCGAATAAGCGATCGGAACGGCAAAATCGAACGCCAGTGGAGCGGGTCCCATAGCCGGAATCGCGATTCGAAATCCGAGACCGGGAGCCACACGGAAATTATCCCAGTTGACCTCGATGTCCTTCTCCACGGTTCCGTAATCCACGAAGGCAACCATGCGAAGCATATCGTCTGCTGTGATTGGAAACATGTATTCTAAGGTTCCCAGGAATTGGAAGCGACCACCGACTTGGATCCCCGATTCGACAGGACTGGCTCCGCGGAACTGGAAACCTCGGATCGTCGAGAAACCCCCCGCGTAGAAGTTTTCAAAAATCGGTTGATCGGCCCCAGCGAACCCTGTTCGGAATGCGGTTGTGAAGGTGTGGCGTCCCGAACCATCGGCCCGTTCGCGAACAAGGAAGTAACGGCTGTAGTTGATCTGGCCGCGCGGGAAATCATATTCGCCGAAGACCTGATCGTAGATCAATTCCAGCAAGTGACCTTCGGTGGGAAGAAATGGGCTGTCGCGCGTGTTGTGGGCTAGGCGAACCCTTCCCGTATAGACGTCGTTGCTCCCCAACGCATCGTTGAGCGACTGGACCAGATCATTGCGAGGATTGAAAATCTTTACATCTTCGCCCCGGATCTCCGTGGTGAGCGATAGGTCGGGGGTAATGTCGTAACCGAGAGCCGCACGACCTCCAAGCCTCTGCTCGGACCAGTCCCGATAGAACCGCGTGAAGAAAAAACCACCTACCGAAAAACTGAAAGGTGAGTATCCGAACAGGCTCGGCTCGGTCCAGTTGACTGTGTAGCGTTGCACCAAGTTACCTGGGACGAGTTCCAAACGGAAGTTTTGGCCAGCCCCGCGAAACGCCCCATTGAACATATCGCTCGGGCGACTTGGCAACCGAAACAAATCGAAGTTTCGTTCCTCGAGAATGATATTCCCAGCAACCCCCAAATCGCTATTGACCGATCCGCCCACCGAGAATCGTCCGGTCTGACCTTCGGATACCGTGACATCGATCGGCACATCTCGATAGTTGGGCATGTATCCAAAGGGTGGCGAGCCCATGAATCCAGGATTCGGGTCAATCTGCCATGGTTGATTCAAGGGTGGCAATGGCTGATTCATTGCGCCCGGGGGAGTTGCCGGAGGATAAAACGGGGCACCGACCACCGGGGGTTGTGTACCGGGCAAATAGTAGGGGGCGGCTGGATTGTTGACGGGAGGCAACGGAGGGCCGCCGAATTGAGCTTGCGCTACTGTCGCCCCGGTGAGAGAGCAAACCCAAAGGCCGATTATCAAAACCGAAACGGTCCTCATCGAACTGGCATGACCAGAAGATGCAATCGACTTGAGGAAGATTCGCCACAAATGGTGCATGGATACAGACTCGCTACTTGCGAACAAATTCCTGATCTTCCTGTTGGCTTACGGTCACACGCGGGAGTTCGCCGCGGGTCGGGTCGGTGTTGAAAATCGTCGAAAACTTGAGCCGCCGTTCGCCGTTCTCAAGCTCTCTCTTATCGATGATCTCACCCGGCCGTAAATTGCGCAAAGGTTGCAGCACCACGTGCCGCTTCGTGAAATCGCCATCGATATGAACGCGGATATCGCTCGCTCGATACACATCACCCTCTTGGACGTGATAGACAATGTCCACGCGATGATCTGGTTGGTAGATGACTTCACCCTCGACATCGCAAAAGATGTGCCCCTGAGCCCCGAACACATCGGTCAGCAATCGCTCATCCTTCAACTTGTTCGTCTGCAAAAACGGTTCATCCGCCTTGGCGAGCAAGTAGGGCTTGAGGTCGCTCGGTTGATAGCGTTGCATGCCTGCGATCGAAACGGAATTGATCTTGTACCGATTGCCTTCGTACACCACGAAGGTCACATCGATAAACTGTCCTCCCCGATTGTAGGCCTTGTGATAATCGACCCTTGCATCGAAATATCCCAGCGAACGATAGTACCCCATCAACTGCTCTCGATCCTGCTCGAGCTTCAAGTCAGAGGCTTTGTTTCCGAAGTATGGCGTAACTCCCCAGCGAGAGTCTCGCGACGAAATACGAGCTTTGAGCAGATCCTCGCTGAAAGACTCATTGCCGATGATTCGGATGGAATGGATTCGCTCGACGGGACCCTCGTTGATGAGGAACTCCACATCGCGCTCGTAAGGCTTGAGACCTTTTCGGATCTGGATGTCGATCTGATTCATCCCTTTGTCTTGATACAATTCGATCAACCGGGACTTGGCGGAATTCAAGGCAATCGGATCGAGAGGATCACCTTTGGCCAACCCCGCATGCTTCTTGAGAGCCCCCTCCTCCAACGCTTCATTGCCGAGAAACTCCACCGACCGAATGATCGGTTTTTCGCTGATGATCAGCCGGATGTGTACCCCTTCGGCAGTCGAAACGAAGTAGGGGTCCACCTTGCGAAACAAATTGGTGCGATACAGGGCGCTGATGTCGCGATTGAACGTTTCCTTGTCAAAAGCGCGATCCTCGCGAGACTGCATTTGAGACAAGATAAAATTCTCCGAGACGGATTGGTTTCCCTCGATCGTCACCGACAGGATCACCGCTCCCTGACGACCCTCGCGCTCCGCGAATCCACCTGCTTCATACAGTTTTTCTCGAAAGGAAGGGTCTTCAAACGCCGGAGCCGCCGCACCGTCCGACCCACCCATCTGGGCAAAGATATGTTGGTCGTTCCAGCCGCTGGTCACCCATCCAGAAATAGCGAGACTCAAGATCCATAGGAAGCTTCGAGATAGCCGGCAGCAACAGGAAACCATCATTCCAAGCCTCAGAAACGATAGCAATCAAAGTCCACAGCGCTCCCATCGATGGCAGCACGGAGATTGCGGTTCGATGAATACAAGATGAACCGACCTGTGGCAATGTCAGTCAGACACGATCTTGGCGGCGACCGAGAGAACGCTTCTTTGCGCAGTCATCGCAGATTCCGTGGATGATGAAGCGGTGGTCGCGAACGCGAAACCGGTGGTCCCGGGCAACCTGGTCCCGGATCTGAATCAGCTCGTCGCTGGTGAACTCGATCAATCGTCGGCAGGTCGAACAGTACATGTGGTCATGTTCGGGGTAGCCGTAATTGAGCTCGTACATGCTGCGTCCGTCGAGCTCGAAGCGATGGAGCAATCCCGCGTCGACGAATTCCTTGAGCGTACGATAAACGGTCGGACGGGACACGTAATTCCGGTCCCCTCGCGATGGAAGCTGATCGATTAGCTGGTCGGCGTCGAAGTGAGCGTGCCGGTTGAAGACTTGCTCGAGAAGGAAACGTTTCTGTTGTGTGTTCCTCAGACCTCGCGATTGCAGAAACTCTTCGTATCTTGCCAAGGGCGTCATCGATACCGAAACGGAGGCTAAGGGTTCAGCCTCCGAAGAATCGGTGTTCGGTGAAGATGAGTTTGGCATGAAGAAAGTCCTAGGAAATCGAAGCTGCCGGGTGGCTGATCTCTTTACTATACCCGCGAGCCCACCAGTCGGATCGCAAAATCTAGGGAATGTATTTTTCGCAACCAGCGGTTTGAAAAATCGCCGCAAGCTGGACGAAACGGATCGATTTGGCCAGTGAAGCTCTCGAGTGAGGCCAAAGTGCATTCTATACCTGAGGTGATCCTGGGGTTAAGCTTGACGGAGAGGGTTATCATGATGCAGGTAAGTTTTGAAGTTCAGGTACTATTGCAGCGGATTGTCTTGCCCAGCCTACTTGGTTTTGCCGGGGGCTTGTTGCTGTCCCGCTGCGAGCGTCGATCTTTGGAATCGGGTGCGTCGGGTTCTTCGGAGAGTCCTTTGCGCGGCGTGATGACCGCATCTGTCTTGGGTTCGCTCATCGTAGGGGCGGGATTGATCGCGTCAGACCTATGGCAGCGGGAATTGATCACCAATCCTGCCATATGGCGGCGTTGGAGCGCGCGCGAACCATGGATGTGGATGGTTTGGATGATACCTGGTTTGATTTTGTTTTTGGGGTTGGCGAAGGGATTGGTCGCTACTCCCAGTCGTTTTGCTACGTGGTGCCTACCTGGAGTTGTCGCATGGGGAGCGGGGATTTTTTACGTTTGCCTTCCCCAGGGACCGGGATACGAGAACGATCTTCCTCGAGCGGTTCGTTGGATCGCTCTTGGGATTGCGGCGGTTGCAATGAACTGCGCGTCGCTGAATGCGATCGCGCGTGGGCCAGGGGGGCGTTGGGCACCGCTGGTACTGTTGGTTCAATTGGTTTGCGTGGCTGGGCTGGCACTGCAGTCGTATGCATCGCTTGGCGAATTCATTTTGGCTGCTACCGGAGCAACCCTCGGACTTAGTATCGTCTCGCTGTTTCTACCCTCGACAAGAACTTTCGATTACGGATGGCCGCTTGCGCCAGCCATCTTGGGGTTGACGGTGCTTGCTTGCGCGAGCCTTGCTACTTCGACGTTCTACATATCGGAACCGCCGGCAACTTGGATATTGATGAGCGTCCTTTTCTTACCGACGGTTGCAGGAGCAATCGATCTTTGTTTGGGAGGAAAGCATTGGGGCTGGAGAGTCGCCGCAGCATTCTTTCTTTGGGCTTTGGCACTGTCGGCAGTGGTTGCGACTTGATCATCATGAGGGATCTGAATCGGATGCAGCGGCTAGGGAACCGACAATTCTTGAACATCGAGTCACCTATCGGTCCGCTGGGTTTGGTGGCAGACGGGGACCGGATTCTCGAGGTGCGATTCGATCCGTCTCCGGAAGGGGATTGCTTGCCAAGAACAAGAGCTGGTCTTTGCCAGGTGCTTCGACAAGCGGAACGAGAACTCGATGAATTTTTCGAGGGAAGACGGCGGCAATTTGAACTTTCCTTGACAATCGGTGGAACCGCATTCCAAAATCGTGTTTGGACGGCGCTATGTGATGTACCCTTTGGTGCTACCTGTTCCTATTCCGATCTTGCTCGAAAAATTGATTCGCCGAACAGTCCCCGAGCCGTCGGCACGGCTTTGGGTCGCAACCCATTAGCGATCGTCGTACCCTGTCATCGTGTGATCGGTGCCGATGGATCCTTGGTCGGATTCGGAGGTGGTCTAGAGATCAAGCGCAAATTGCTCGAACACGAAGCCCGATTCGCATGAATAACTCGTCTGGCAAAGTCGAACTCCCGCGACCGAGGCGCAAGACTTGGTTCAACTCGTTGCGGTTGCAGGATTGGCTCTCTTTCCGAATCAGCTACTACTACTTGGTCCATTTGATGCTTTTGATTGGATTCGGATGGATGGCTATGGGAGTGGTCGGTTTGACCATCGCGTTTTGGGTGGTACTGCTTTGGTATTCGGCCTGGCAGCGACCGTTCCGTCCCGAGTTCTTTTTTATTGCGGGTTTGGGTTTGCTCGCAGCCACGGGAATGTTGCCCGAGAATGCATGGGACAACGTTTGGTGGTTTCTTGCGTTCTTGGTCGTAGCGGCCAGTCCTTTGATCGATTTCATCATTCCGATCTTCCGGATCAAGTAGCCTAACGATGCAGAACGAAACATCTACGACCATGGCAACCTCCGCATCGTTACCTCCGGCAGCACCCCAACGCATGGAGAGTATCGACATCTATCGCGGAATGGTGATGTTCTTGATGCTCGCCGAGGTGCTGCATCTGAATCAATTGAGTTCGCACAAGGAAGGACTTCCGAGTTGGGTGCAACGGTTATTCGACTGGATCACATTTCACACATCCCATGTGGAGTGGGCTGGTTGCTCGCTGCACGACATGATCCAACCCAGTTTTTCGTTCTTGGTTGGAACCTCTCTAGCCTTTTCCTATTTGAAGCGAAGTTCGTCCGGTCAATCTTGGCGTCGCATGTTGTTGCATGCGGTATGGCGAAGCTTTGTCCTGATCTCTCTCGGGATTTTTTTGCGCAGTCTCGGCCGCTCGCAAACGAACTTTACGTTCGACGATACGCTGACCCAGATCGGACTAGGCTATCTATTTCTTTTTCTGTGCGCGCCGCTATCGCCGCAATGGTTGTTTGTGGTTTGCAGTGCGATTCTGATCGGTTATTGGGGGGCATTCGTCGCTTACCCTTTGCCGGGTGAAGATTTTCCCTACGAACAGGTAGGCGTTCCGATGGCATGGCCGGAGCATTACACCGGTTTCGCTTCGCATTGGAATAAGAACAGCAACCTCGCATGGCAGTTCGATACCTGGTGGATGAACGTGTTTCCTCGCGAGAAGCCCTTTCTTTACTCTGCAGGTGGATACTGCACCTTGAGTTTCATTCCGACCCTGGGAACGATGCTTTTGGGATTGATCGCTGGCAAGTGGTTGCAATCCCCTGTTCGATCCTCAGTCAAGCTTGTATGCATGTTCGTTCTCGGAGCGATCCTGATGCTTGTGGCTTGGATTTTGGATCGTCAGGGACTCTGTCCGATCGTCAAAAGGATTTGGACCCCGAGTTGGACGCTGTGGAGTGGAGGTCTCTGTTTCTTTTGGCTTGGGGCCCTTCATGCGATTTGCGATGTGGGGCAGTGGTATCGATGGGGCACCTTTTGGAAGGTAATCGGTGCCAACTCGATCGTTGCTTATGTGATGAGTTGGACGCTCGAGGAGCCTATCAAGATGGCGTTAGAGCGTCACTTCGGTTGGTTGCTGGACATTGCCGCAAGCGATACCGCGCAGCCCCTTCTGCTCGGTACAGTCGTTCTCGTGATCTTTTGGATCATTCTCAAGTGGCTGGACCGGCAGAAGATCTACGTGCGCATCTAGAGAACGTACGAAAGCGAGTGGAATTGCTGCCTAAGTCGTTCCGCCATTGACTCAAGTCGTCAAATTACTGGGATGGTCCCGATCCCTGGGATTCTTGAACCCCTGATTCTTGAACTGCTGCGGGTTGGTTGCTCCCTGTAAAGGCTGGCAACCTAGGTTTCGGGGTCGACTGCTGAATCGCTCGATGCACGAGAGTTTGGTAAGCTCCGGGTGACGTCGTGGGAGCGATGTGCGTGATCTGAATCGGAGGCTTTTCCCCCTCAGGAATCAAGTCGGCCAAGACGGTTTGAACGCTCTTGACTCGCGTTGCTGTCTCGGCCTGAGTCATTCCGATTTGAACGTAGATCGTTCGCTGACTGGTTGGGGACGATGCTACGAGGGTCGTCACTTTCAGCCGACCTGCCTCCGTCAACTCGTTGTTGACGAACAGGATGGAACCGACGGTATTATTGTCGCGCCATCCGTTTCGCTTCATGACTTCAAAGGGTGCCACGACCGAGTACGCGTCCTGGCCTCGAAACGGCTGCGGCCACGAGTTGTTTCTGGCTATTTCTACATGCGTCTTATGGAACATAGGGCCATCGGCCTGGACAGAGCCCAGATTGCCCACGAGAAACATCGCAAACGCAACTAGCTGGATCGAACGACGCATCGTGACATTCCCTTGTTTAAACGGTTTCGATCCCACCCTGGACCGACGTTCGTTTACTGTTTATCGTCCCCAGACGGGCAAGCGTGTGACTCCGCGTTATCTAGGCCTTAAACTCCGCTGACCTCGGATATCTTCCCCATCGATTGCCTGCAATCGGCGAGATAGCCGTTAAATTCCCCCGGGTTTGCTTAATCTCCGTACGCGGATTACCCGATTTAAAAGGAAGACTTTGTCGCGAGCTCCGGACATTATTTCAGCGCTCGTGCTTTTTTGGGGGGAGCACTCATGAATCAAATGCAAGTTCTTTTTCTCAGACGTCGCGGTTGGTGTGTGGCGGCTTGCGCCGCACTCGCATGGGGAGGGGCCTTGGGAAGCGATGCCGCTTTCGGCCAACTCCGAACGGGCCGCAACGGTTCGCGGGAATTCTATAACGATCCACGATCCAACTCACCCGCTCGCCGAATTGGAACCGGTATTCAAGATGATGAAGGGGTCGTCCAAGCGGGTTGCCGATCCTGCGTTCAGGGTCATGAACGCGAGGTTGTTGCGGATCATGTAGGACACTCGGACGAGTCTGCAATAGTAGTCGACGGCGATATCGACAGCGATATCGATGGCACGACGGGATCCTGTGGTGCATGCGGCAGCGCCGACGGTGCCTGTGGTTGCGATGGGATTCCTCACATCAACATTCGGTTGGCACTCCCGTTTATCAACGCGTTTGACAATCTATCGGTTCGGATGGAAGCGGCCACGTTCTGGCGAGATGATGCTGCGATTCCAGCCCTTGTTCGGACAGGTACTACCGCTACTGCAAGGGACCTATTCGGTGGCACGACAGGTTTGGATGATACCACCCAAGGGTATCGCGGTGAGGTCGCTTGGCGTTTTGGAAAAGACGTTTGTACCAGCTTGCAAGTGCGTTTCTTCGATGCGGGTGCACAGTCCCTGACGTTCGACAGTGTCGGTACGAACGCTACCATCCCCGCGATCGTTCGACCGTATCTCAATATTCCAGGTTCAACGCAACAGTCGATTTCCGTTCGCGAACCGGGAGTATCCAGCGGCGATGTTTTGGGGCATGCAACCAGCGACTTGTTCGGCGGTGATATCCTACTAAGACAGATCGCCTATCGCACTCGGCATAGCAAACTCGATCTGCTCCTGGGTTACCAAACCGCCTCGTTGTCGGACAGCATCTCGGTCAATTCAATCACCAACACGCCCCCGTCTCCCAATCAAACCCAAATCTTAGAACTTCGAGATCGCTTCGACACCAACAGTCGATTTCATGGTGGGGTCATCGGTTTCTCGGGTATCGCTTACGCACCTCGATGGAGCGTCTCGAGCATGGTCAAATTGGGAATGGGTAACATGGAACGCTACGTCGGAATCGAAGGTTTTCAACGTATCACTGCCGGAGTTCCCGCCGTGTCAACGTCCACGGCACAAGGGCTTCATGCTCGTGCAACCAACATGGGAACCTACCATTTCGACACGTTCGTGGTTTCCCCCGAAGTCAACCTGACTCTGGGATATCGATTGACCCGCCGCCTCGAAGCAACCTTTGGATACGACTATCTTCTCCTACCCAAGGTCGCTCGAGCCGCAGAACAATTCGATCCCGAATTGGGAGCGAATCTGAGCAATCCGCTGACAGGCGACCCTCGTCCACGGTTCACCTTTCGCGAGAGCGACTTGGGGATTCACAGTCTCAATTATGGTCTGCAGTATCGATACTAACCCATAGGAATCGGGGTTTTGCACCGCGAGTCCCCCATTTCAGGACGGAGCAGCGAGGGTTGGCTAGCTTTCGCAGCCTGCAGAAAAGTAATTTCCTACCACCTTGGGAAAGATGGGTGTGGTTCGGGTTGGATTCGCTTATAATTAAGGTTCTGTGAAACGGACTGTTGCGAATCGTAGTAAACGGCTTTCGGGCCCTTTGGCTCATTCCCTCGGTGGTTTCTCAGATACTTTTTCATTTTTGCTTTCTTCTTTTCCCTTAGTTGGAGCCTAAACAATGGCAGGCGTCGCGAAAGCATCTCGTACGAAGAAGGCCGCCAAGGAAGTCGACCCAGCAGCCCCTCCCGCAACCGAAGCGAAACCAAAGCGGACCCGCAAAGCAGCGGCCGAGCCCCGAATCAAGCTGTATTGGGGCGTCTTCAACCAACACCTCAAGCGGGTAGCGGTCTTTGAATATCAGGACGTTAAAAAAGCTGAAAAGCACGCGAAAGAGCTCAGCAAGGACGGCAACGACCACTTCCTACAAAAGATCAAGGAAGTCGTCGGTTAAATCCTCCGACGTTCGATTCGTCACGAGCAGGAAACATTCGAGCCGCAGGATCCTACCCTGCGGCTTTTTCTTTGACTCCCGACGCGATGTGGTACCTCTTCGAAGGAAAGACTTCGCACTCGGAAAACCATCGGGGCAAGTTTTCTTCGTACCAAGCAGGCTGCTTGGTAACCAAAACCAACCTTCCTCCCGCCCTCAGGGATCGATGTGCAGCTTGCAAGAACTTCTCAGCGATGAGGAAATTTGCGAAGTAGGGCGGGTTGGCAAGAGCCATATCAAAGCCGCCGGGATCCCGATAATCCCCTTGAGTATTGAGCTCCCAGGTCACATTCTCCAAGTTGTTGAGAGCTACCCCTTTTTGAAGACACCATAACGCACGGGCGTTGGAATCTACTGCATGTATACGAGCGGAGGGGTCCCTTTTTGCCAGTCCCAGGCTCACCGAACCACTTCCACAACCGATATCGATCAATCTGGCCTCAGGATAAACATCGACCGCATCGAGCAGTTGCCGGGCTCCGTTGTCGAGTTCCCGGTGGGAGAAAACGCCTGGACGCGTGACGAGTTGGATCAGTTCATCGCAATCGCGAAACGCGAGCTGACATGAAAAATCCTTGAGCTTCTTGAGTGGATGGGTCTTGTCCACGATGTACACCACGGCATCATCGAACGGCCGAACCCGGATCTTCTTTTCATAGGTTTTGAGGAGCTCATGTACCCAGCGATCCTTGGGGTTGTCGACCGAGACCAGCATGCTTCCGTGGACGGCAAGGCCATGGTAGTGCTGTTGAACAAGATCCCGGGCCAATTCCTGTTCTCCACTGGCAGACAAGGGAACCATCGTGCAGTCCAACTCGTCGCGATCGAGATCGGCTGCGCATCGAATGCTCAGATTCCCAGGCACCTTCCCAGATTCATCGCGGGAGTGTTCGATCGCCAGGCCACAAGGGTGCAGATCGAGATACCACAGGTCGACGGACGCGTCAGGAAAGTGGCTTGCGATCGAAGCGGCGGCCTGTCCGCGGCCGGTTGAAACGCCAGCCACTTGGATAGAGCCAGCACCCTTGGTCGAAGCTATCAAATCCAGGGCGACTTCGAGCAGTCGCGACTCCTCCACCCTGGGAGGCAAGCTATGCGTCCCTGCTGCAGGAACGGGCTCGGTCATGGAGTCCCCAACAGGTATTTTTTCACGAACAGTGTGGTGGCGTAGAACTGGAAGTCGGCGTTATTCTTCTTTCGGAAGCCATGTCCTTCGTCGCTGGCCATCAAATACCAAACCCCGCCTCCATTGCTTTTAACTCGCTCGACGATTTGGTCGGCTTCGCTGAGCGGAACACGGGGATCGTTTCCTCCTTGGACGACAAACAGGGGTTTGGTGATTCGCTTGGCATTGTTCAGTGGAGCGATTCGCTCGAAGAACTCGGCAACCTCGGCAACTCGTTCGTCTCCGTATTCGACACGTCGAAGATCGCGGCGATAGGACTCGGTGTTCTTAAGAAAGGTGCCGAAATGCGAGATACCGACGATGTCGAGTGCACAGGCGATGCGATCGTTGTATTCGACAGCACAAGCCAGAGTCATGTAGCCACCGTAGCTGCCGCCGGTCACCATGATGCGTTTGGGATCGAAACGCTTGTCTTCTCCGATCCAATCGAGCAAGGCACCGATGTCTCGTACCGAATCGAGTCGTTGCAAACCGTTATCCAGTTTCGTGAACGACTTGCCGTAGCCCGTGCTGCCGCGAACATTCGGGAAGATGATCGCGCAACCGAGTTCATTGATGAAGTAGTTGTTTCGGGCGAGGAAATTGGGGCGCGATTGTCCTTCGGGGCCGCCGTGGATGTTGATGATGACCGGCCGCGGACCTGCAAACTTTGACGAAGGTTGATATAAAAACCCGCTGATGACTCGGCCATCGAACGATTTCCATTCAATCAACTGTGGCAACGACAAGGAGTCAGGCGAAATGCCTCCCAACTCGCTTTCGGTCCACCGTTCGACGGAGAGAGTTTTGGCATCGACACTGTAGACATCCGACGCGCTGCGTGCCGAAGCAACCGTAACAGCAAACTCATCGCGAGCGGGATGCCACGGACCGATCGAAGCGATACCGATTGGGAGCCCTTCGACCTTGCGTTTGCTCTTGCTCTCAACATCGTAGATGTAGACCTCCGAAATACCGTTGCGATTGATCGAAAAAGCGATCCTGGATCGATCTTCGGAGAGTTGGCTGGCTTCGACATCCCAATCGAATTCCTTGGTGATCGATTCGGTGGCTCGGGTATCCAAATCGATGCGAACCAGTTGGCTAAACTCCCCTTCTCGGTCGGATCCCACCCAGATCCCCTTGCCATCGCGAGTGAAGCGCGGGGCATCGTAGGAGACTTGTTCCTTGGGATCGGTGATCGGACGAAGCTTGCCGGTAGCGACGTCGCCGATGTAGATATTGGATTGATTCACGGACAAGGTTTCCTGAATCAGCACCTGCTGATTGTCCGGCGACCAATCGGTCACGGACCATCCGCCCCCGGTCAATTCAAACACCAAGCGATTGGAAGCGGGATCTTTTGGATCCATCAACCACAAGTCGCGATCGGCCCCGTTCCGACGTGTCGACGTGTAGATGATTTTGGTCTTGGTGCGATCCCAAACCCATCCTCCATTTTGCGAACGTCCGCCATCGGTAAGAAGCGTGGCAGTACCGCTGGGCAGGTCGAATCGAAAGAGTTGCGCGAATTCGTTGCCACCGGAATCGCGAGTGAACAAGAAAGAGCTTGGGTCGTTTGGCAGATACTCCGCGGAGCCCACCGGTTCTTGATAGAACGTCACCTGATATCTCGCCCCGCCGGGCATGGCAACGCGATGTATCTGATTGGAGTTCCCGAATCGGGTCGATACCAGCATGCTGCGATCGGTGGGATGCCAATCGAGTGCGCTGGCACCGCGTGCTTCGGTATACAGGCGAACACTATCGACGAGATCGAGAGAGATATCTGGGATCCCTTCGACTTTGAGATTCTCGGTAGGTCGAAGGGCCCCACGCTTACTCGCACCGGAGTCTTGCCCGAGGCTGGTACTGCAAAACGCCAGGGTCCCGATGCAAGACAACAGGAATCCAACAGGAAGCAGGCAGCGCATGATGGCTACAACTCCATAGTGCAAAGACTTTTCTGAGGTGTGTAAACAGGTTGTTACACTGTGCGTTTGATTAGCGGCGTGTTCGATTAGCGGCGATCGCCACCTCGGCTTCGGGGACGTCCACCGCCGCCACCGCCGCCACCGCCACCGCCGCCACCGCCACCCCCTCGGCCGCCGCGACGTCGGAAGCCATCTCGTCCGCCGCCACCCCCTCGGTCGTCGCCGCCGCGTGGACGTCGATCGCCGCGATCTCCTCGGTCGCCTCGTTCGGGCCGATCGCCTGCTGGTCGCTCGGCATCATCGTCCAAACCGAAGTCATCATCGCCGGGAGCTTCTTCGGTGGCGACATCGTCTTCGATACCGAGTTCCTCGAGAGCGCGGCGACGAGAGAGTTTCACGCGGTCATGGTCATCGATGTCGATGACTAAGACTTTCATCGGGTCGCCGACTCGGCAAACGGTGTCGACGCTGGCAACGTAACCATTGGACAGTTCGCTGATGTGGCACAGTCCATCTTTGCCAGGAAGGATTTCTACAAAGGCGCCGAAGTCGCGGATGCTGGTGACGACACCATCATAGATCTTGCCGATCTGGACGGTGGCGGTGCATGCCTCAACGCGGGATAGAGCGGCGCGGGCGGAGTCCGCATCGTTGCTGGCTACCGTTACGTTGCCTTCGTCGTCCACATCGATGGTGGCTCCGGTGTCTTCTTGGATCGAACGGATGTTCTTTCCGCCGGGACCGATCAGCAAGCCGATCTTATCCGGATCGATCTTGGTGCGGAGCAGACGCGGTGCGTAGCGGCTGATTTCGCTACGAGGCCGGGGGATGCATGTCAGCATCTTGCGGAGGATTTCCATCCGAGCTTCCTTGGCTTGCTTCAGCGTGGAGCGAATGATTTCTTCGCTGATGCCGTCGATCTTTAGGTCGAGCTGAATGCCTGTGATGCCGTTCTGGGTTCCCGCGATCTTGAAGTCCATATCGCCGTGATGATCTTCATCGCCGAGGATGTCAGTCAGCAGAACGAATCGATCATCTTTCTCGCGGACCAGACCGATACTGATGCCAGCCACCGGGTTGGTGATCGGTACGCCAGCGGC
>JAGWWZ010000210.1 GCA_018970165.1 Planctomycetota bacterium
GCGATGAGGAGAGCGTCAAGAGCATTCTCGACGAGTTGCAGATCGACTTGGATCGGATCAAAGCGAGAGTGAGCGATTCCGATCGCAGGCTTCTCGATGAGCATGCCGCGCTGGTCCGAGATTTTGAACGGCAACTGCAAACCAGCAGTGCTACGACGGGACATGCCGTGCCGCAACTCGATCCGCTCGTGGAGGACAACAACGACAACATCCCGACCCTGACAAGGATGCAGATGGATTTAATGGTGCACGCGATGATGGCAGACTTTGCTCGCGTATTCACCTTCCAATTCACCAACTCCGTCGGCCAGGCCAAGATGCGTTGGCTGGGAATCGAGGAGGATCACCACGGGTTGTCCCACGAACCCGATTCGAATGAGGTTGCAGTCGAGAAACTGACCAAGATCAACGTATGGTACTGCGAACAGCTTGCACACTTGGCGCAGCGACTTGCGGATACCCCCGAGCCGGGAGGGACCGATTCGATGCTCGACCATACCACGATTGTCTGGACCAACGAACTGGGGAAGGGGAACTCGCACACGCTGGACAACATCCCCTTTGTGGTTCTCGGTGGAGGCTTAGGGTGGCGCATGTGCCGTTCGCTGAAACTAGGGGGTGTGTCGCATAATCGTTTGCTGATGAGTCTAGCGCATGGCTTCGGTCATCACGTCACGAGCTTCGGAAACCCCGACCATTGCAAAGATGGTCCTCTGATTCTTACCTGACCATGGCAATGCTGATAGTCATACGAGGTCCAGGGGCAGGTACTCAGATACCTCTTCGCGACGGCGTTCAGAAAGTCGGTCGAGATTCGCAGTGCGAAATTTACTTCGACGATACCGAAACATCGCGCAATCATGCGGAGATTCAGTGCGGATCTGGCCACACGATCATCAAGGATTTAGGGAGTAGCAACGGGACGTTCGTCAACGGCGAGCCGATCCGGCTGCATCAATTAAAAGCAGGGGACTTTATTCAAGTCGGCAAGCGTCTGATGGTTTATCGTCCATCGCATGCAGATGTCATCAGCGGCGATAGCGACGTGGAGATTCTCCCGGCGAACAAGGACGACGAGTCCCAAATTATTGGGCGGGCGGATCTCGATGAACCGATCGATGGCACGGTTGCCTGGGGAGGCGAATCGGATTTCTTTGATACCAGCTCGCGATCGATGTGGGAGATTATGTATCGCACCTCGGTCGCCGTCAGCCGAACACTCGATATCGATCAACTGTTAGGTCAAATTCTCGACCTGATTTTTCAATGGGTGGATTGCGATAACGGATGCATTATGCTGACTGACCCAGAAAACAGTCAGCTTCGACCTGCTTCGCGGCGAAGTCGCAGACCCGTACCGGGACATCGATTGGCGATCAGCAGGACGATTCTCGACTACGTCATCAAAAACGATGAGGGTGTGTTGACCAGCGATGCCCCTACCGATAAGCGATGGGATACAAGCGCCAGCATCGAGACCAGTGGAATTCGAGAAGCGATCTGTGTTCCGATGCGAGGCCGATACGGCATGGTGGGTGCGATCTATATTGACACCAGCACAGCGTACGGGCAACGGATCCGTGATCCGAAATCACCGATATTCAATGACGAGCACTTGAAGATGCTCATCTCCATCGGACACCAAGCCGCCCTCGCAATTGAGGATACGACTTACTATCAAAGCATGCTGCAAGCCGAGCGATTGGCGGCGATGGGCCAGACCATCGCGACCCTCTCCCACCACATCAAAAATATTCTTCAAGGATTGCGCGGCGGGAAGTATATGGTGGCTGAGGGGATCAGACGCGAAAACCTCGACGCGATTCATTCCGGATGGAAGATCTGCGAAAAGACCCATGAGCGAATCGAGGCACTGGTCTTGGATATGCTGTCGATGAGCAAGGATCGGAAGCCGGAGAGAAAGCCGACCGATCTGTGCGAAGTGATCGGCGATGCGGTCGATCTGTGCCGAGTCCGCGCTCATGAGAACCGCGTGGAATTGCTCTGGAACCGACCTGAGGGTTTTCCGAAAATGATGCTTGATGCCGAAGCGATCCATCGCGCGGTGTTGAACCTGGTCGGCAATGCGTTGGATGCATGTCAGGAAAGAGAAGACGGAAATGTCACGATCACCCTCGAGCGAAATGCCGAGGGTGCCGTTCTGCGAGTCATCGATAACGGCATCGGCATCCCAGAGTCCGATCTGCAAAAGATCTTCTCGTTGTTTGAATCGTCCAAAGGGAGTCGGGGGACTGGACTTGGGTTGCCGGTCAGCTTGAAAATTGCAAGGGAGCACGGTGGCAACCTGGCGGTCGAAAGCGCTGTGGGGAGCGGCACTACCTTTACGCTGGAACTTCCGTGGCGAAACAACGCCAAGGTCGCTGAATCCTAGCCGTGAAGGCAAGGTTGCTTTGTCATGAGCAGGAATTGCGAGTAAGCTTAGTGCATCGCGGAGCTTTTTACCTGCGGATGAAATCTTTTAGGGCGAGCATTCAACGGGTGCTCTCTGCGTCATGACGTTGGATCAAACCCTCAATCAGTCGATCGGAGAGCAGCTTCGCGCCGAGGAACTCAGCCTGCGCGCGACCACTCCTCCGTCCGAAGTCCCCGGCTATCGGATGGAACGATTGCTCGGGCAGGGAGCTTTCGGACAAGTCTGGATCGCAACCAATCTCAATACCGGCCGCACCGTTGCCATCAAGTTTTATTTGCATCGCTCGGGGGTCAATTGGTCCCTCCTGACGCGCGAAGTCAAGAACCTCGTCTCGATGGCTGGGAATCGGGCGATCGTTCAAGTTCTCGAGGTCGGATGGGATGCGATCCCTCCCTATTATGTCATGGAGTATCTCGAGCACGGATCGCTCGATGAATTGATCCGAAGCCAGGGTTCGCTCCCCATCCCGCGATCGGTAGAGTTGTTTTCAGAGATCGCATCGGGACTGAACCATTCGCATGGAAAAGGGGTGCTGCATTGCGATTTGAAACCAGCGAATGTTCTGCTGGGACCCGACATGGAACCCCGGATCGCGGACTTCGGACAAAGTCGACTGACCGATGAGCAAACACCCTCCTTGGGGACCCTGTTCTATATGGCACCCGAGCAAGCCGATCTCAATGCCGTCCCAGATGCACGGTGGGATGTTTATGCGCTGGGGTCGATTTTGTATTGCATGCTTGTAGGCGAGCCTCCCTATCGCACCCCCGAAGTTGTCGAATCGCTCGATCGAGCTGTGCAACTTCAGGAACGACTGAAAAGTTATCGAGAAGCGATTGCGGCAAGCCCATTTCCTCGCGCCCATTATCGCGTGAGAGGGATGGACAGTTGGCTGAGCTCGATCATCGACCGCTGCATCGCGAAACGTCCAGAGGATCGGTTTGCCAACGTGCAACAGGTCTTGGTTGCACTCGAACGCAGACGAGTTGCGAGGCTCCGACGCCCACTGATGCTGTTGGGAATCTTCGGCCCGATGCTGTTGCTAGCCATCATGGGGTTATTCTATTGGCGAGCAGTTACCGTTGCAGAAAACGATTTGTCCAATGAACTCCGCGAAGGGGTGCTGCAAAGCAACTTCTTTGCCGCCCAAGCCGCAGCCGGTACGCTCGAATCCGAGATCACCGGCCTGTTCCGATTGATCGAAGAGGAATCGCGAAGATCGACCCTTGAAGAGTTATTCATGGACTGTGTCGATCAGGCTGGCATCGAACTGCTCAAGTCTCTTGCGACCGAACAGGCGGCGCCCAGCGACGGTAAGGCATCCCTCCAGCAGATCCCTGCGCGAAATCAGTTGGATATTTATCTCAAGGATCGATTGGAATTGATACGCACCCGCGGATCTGCTGCCGCGAAGTCCACGAAGTTTGACTCCTTGTTTGTGATGGATCGCTTTGGCACGATCCTCGCTTCTGCCTTTGCCAATGAACCCGCTATCACGCTCGTGGGAGAAAACTTTGCATATCGAAGTTACTTTTCAGGCCAAACGCAGGATCTGCCGCCACCGACCCCGCGACGCAATATCTCACGTACCCAGGCATCGCATCTGAGTGTCCCATTCCTGTCGGCGGCAACGAATCGATGGAAAATCGCAGTATCTACCCCGATCTCGTTCAAAGCTCCCGAAGATGAAGATCGAGTGATCGAAGGTGTGATGGTCTTAACCATCAATGTCGGGGACCTTGACCTCCTGCATACGTTCAGTTACCAACCCAACGGCAAACGGTCAGAGGATGGCCCATCACCCGGCCAGTTCACGGGATTTGCTGTCTTGATCGACGGTCACGAAGGGGATCGAGAAGGAACCATTTTGCAGCATCCTTTCTTCTCTGAAATGGGGAGTGCTCCGCCGCAAGAATCCAACCTTCGTTTCCAGATCGATCCGGGAATGCTCAAGCGATTGAAGGATACCGGTACCTACCGCTATGGTACCTACCGCTATATGGATCCGATAGCAAAGGATCCGCGCGGATCACGGTATTCTGGGGAATGGATCGCTGCCATGGAAAGGGTCGAGGTCTCGCGCCGAAGTCTGGATGATTTTGAAAGACGGCAATCGACGTCACTCCTCTTGCTGATTCAAGTTCCCGCCAGTTCCATCACGGGTCCCGTGGCGGTCATGAGCCAGAAGCTGTCGGGGCTGTTTCTAGTGGCCGTATTGGCACTTCTCACCGCCATTGTCGCCCTTTGGCTCTTTGTTCTCCGCTATATGCGGCTCCCCGACAGCTTCGCGGAGGCGGCTCGAGCGGTCTCGGATGCTTCGGAAGTCCGATCCGGATCCGGAAGCGGACTCGACGCAGTCCAAAATCCGGTTCGCTAGCGTTCTTTACGAAGGCTTGGCGAATTTGCGAAGGATACGGAAGTTCGACCGATGACCGCATGGGGGTAAATTTTGTTGCGATCGGAAAAACCCGCAAGTTTTACCACGGTGGTCGCCGAAAATCTCTGTGTCCGACGATGTGTTCGTCTTTGAACAACAAGGGTTTTATCGATGTCCTGCAAGCAACTTTATTCGGCCTTGGGGCTCATTCTGATTGCGACACTTTCCACACAATCAGGTTGCGTGGGCCTATCGAACATGAATACCGGGCCTTTTGGAATCCCGATTCCGATTTCGCCATACTTCCAGGACAGCGAGGAAGTCCAATTTCATATCCACGAGCGATACGCTCGAGTTCCGATCATGGGTCCATTGACGCGGGGTGCACAGAACCACGCGGCGATCGACCCACCAAGCGACGATGAAGTGATTCACGCACTAGAGCGGGCTCGTCCCATTCGAGGCGGAATTCCACTGCTGCATGAGAAGCAACGCAATCGCGTTAGGATTGTGAAGTGCAAGATAGCTGATTACGTGGACGAGCCTCGGTTTGTTCCCCTGATCGGATTCGCACAACTGCACCATGCTCACTACAAGTGCTCTGTCTACTTCGAAGAGCGGACCATCAATGGCTGGCCAGTGCCCTACACCCTAGACGACAAGGAATGTGTTGAAGTGATCTACATTGACCACAACCACTTCCACATGGTGGGTGACCCAGACGTTGGTGACTGTGGGCCATACTAGTCAACCGTTTGCAACGAAAAGCCGAAGCAATGCCGACCACTCGAGTCGGCATTTTTCGTTGGAAGACTTCGGTTCACTTAATTGTTCTGAATTTCCAGTCCTTGACGATCACCTTGGACTGAAAGGCACAGTATCCAACAGGTCGTGATCGCATGACTTCTGCGCGAACAGAGAACCGCCGATTCTCGCGCTCTACTTGAAGGATTTGCTCGTCGTCGAGCCATACGCTGATATGGGTCGGATCGACGCGGACCTTGAAGCGATACCATTTCCCGTTCTTGAAGTTGCGATAGCTGGCGGTTTCGTTTTCGCTGGCATCGTTGCCGTTGATGCTGCTGATGCCTACTAGGCCGCCTCCCCATCCGCCGCAAATGAACGAGCAGTATTCCTTGCCTACTGGGAATGTGACACCGGCAAAGAAGTCCGAACCATTCACTCGCTGTGCGGACCATTGCATTTCGTAGTTCTCGGTTGGGAAGTCCTTGCCCAGTCGGGTGATTCCGGTCAAGGGATCGCCAGGCTCGAGGACCAATTCGCCATCCTTGTTCGCGATTTCCCCTTCGCCGCCGAAGTTGGTGATTTCCCAACCCTCGAGCCCATCGGCAGGCAGCAGCGACTTCCATGCCGTTTCATCACCATCGCCATCTTTGGCTAGTGACTCTTTTTTTGTCGCGAGTGTTGAATCCTGAGCTTGTACGATTCCAGCGCAGAATGCGAAGTAACACGAAAACATCCACGCGGAAGCATTGAGGAAAATGGAGAGGTGTCGCATTGTTTGAGAATCGGTATCGTGAGAGTATAAGAGACGAACCATGGGCGACGACTCAATCGCCACTCTCGACATACTATACCAAATCATAGCGGGTGGCACTTGTATACAGGGTGGCACGTCCAGAGGCTTTGCGATGGACGTGAATGTTAGCCGAGATGCGCGAGCATCCGGGTGGAAGCGCACTGCACATCGCAACGTCTGCCGCAGTTCAACCCG
>JAGWWZ010000211.1 GCA_018970165.1 Planctomycetota bacterium
AAAGCTAGCTTGGCCATCTGATAGAGCTTGCTCGCCTCGACATAGAGCAACCCGCGATACTTGGGATCGGTAATCGCATAGATGTTGCTGACTCCCCACGGTTCACGCATGTATGCGCTGCCGGTCAGCATGCCGCCATCGAGAAAGATCTTGATACCGCGCAACCACAAACGATTATCGTACGCATGCCGAGGATGATTCGCCGCATTGCGAATCCTGGTTTCGATTTCCTCCATCGAAGACTGCGCATTGACTGCATACGACAGAAAGACTCGACAAGTCAACGCATCCCGTTTTAAGAGACTCTCGTAGAGATCGATCCCTTCATCGGTAGCCGCCCGATCGCAGATGCTGGTGATTCCAACGCTGTTGTAATCACGGAGCAATTTCTCCAGTCGTTCTGCTCGCTGCGCTGGGCTAGGCTTGGCCTGCGGATCCTCCACTTTGACAATCCGAGTGCAACTGCGCAGAATGCCATTGGGTTGGTAAGTCTCGGGATCGCGTTCGAGATAACCGGGCTGTCCATCAGTGATCTTATAGTCCTTGTCGATTCCGCACTTCTCCAGCGCAAGGGAATTCAACGCGCCATCGGGACCCGTTCGGAAAAAAACTGGATGCTTGGGAGCGACTTGATCCAATTCATAACGGGTTGGAAAGCGAGGTTCTGCAAGACGGGTCACGAAGATCTGACTGACAACAATCCACTTCCCTTCTTCCAACGCTTCAACGCGCGTGCGAATGTACTCGAGCACCTGATCGATATCGTGCATCTCGGGAATTTCATGGTCGAATTCAAAAACCGCCGCGTCAGGTGCATGGACATGCGAATCGATCAATCCCGGTAGGACCATTGCCCCTCGGAGATCGCGCGCAACCGTTGAAGGTCCAGCCAACTTCCGGACTTCCATGTCGGACCCGACGGCGATAATGCGATCCTTGCGAGTCGCGAACGCTTGAGCTACTGCCGATCGCTCATTGACAGTAACTATCTTACCATTGAAATAAACGTAATCCGGTGGTTCGTCTGCGTCGATTTTCGATAGCCCGGTTGCGGCGAACAAGCAAGTCATCATGAGATGCAACGAACCGACGTTTCCCGATCTGTACATCAACCGTTTCCAGACGCATCGCTGACCTAATTGCATTTGAGATTCCTCTAGAGCGGATGACCATCAGTATTCCTCCTTGCCCATTGCAATGTGTTGCTGGGCGTACTACACCAGACGAGTATAGCAAGCGTTGCTCGATCTATTCGATGCCCATCGCAACTCCATCGTTGCGGCTCTCGGTCGCGCCGTGAAGGACGCTGTTCTCCCAGTCGATCAAGATCCCTTGATAGCCACCCATCGACGAGCGTGCTGACTTGAGTATATGCCCGCGCCGTTCCAACTCTGCCACAGTCGATTTCGGCAAACCCGATTCGTAGTGTACGGTCCCTCCCTTGGGATCTGCAGCGGTACCTGTCGGGGTCGCACTTCCCTCATGCCGCACTCGAGCAGCGTCCCCGGCCATCTGTATGTTCATGCCAAAGTCGATCCAATTGACTAGTACCTGAACTTGACCCTGCGGTTGCATATCGCCACCCATGACTCCGAACACAAAGACCGGTTTGCCATCGCGCGTCACGATCGAGGGAATGATCGTGTGAAACGGACGTTTGCCCGGTTCCAATCGATTGGGATGATCTTCAGAAAGTGAGAAGAGATTCCCTCGATTCTGCAGAGCAAAACCGACATTCCCGGGAACGATTTGACTGCCAAAGCCGTTGTAGTTGCTCTGGATCAAGGAGCAGCAGTTTCGATCCTTGTCGACCACGCATAGATAAACAGTGTCACCGTGAATCAATTTAGGATCGCCGGGTGGTACATCGGTTGCCGCTCGTTGCATATCGATGCGATTGTTTTGACGCTGCGCGTATTGCATACTCCGAAGAGCGTCGATGGGAACATCGACAAATGCCATATCGGCGTAGTACCGAGCGCGATCTGCGTACGCCAGTTTTTTTGCCTCGATAAGCAGATGGGTGTAGTCGGGAGACCCCCAACCCATCCCCTTTACATCATGCTGCTCGAGCACATTCAGAATCTGCAGCACCGACAGCCCCTGACCATTGGGTGGAATCTGCCACACATCGTATCCTCGATAGCGGGTTGAAATCGGATCGACCCAAGTGTTCTCGTGTCGCGAGAAATCCTCCAACTCCAGATAGCCGCCGTTGGCATGGCTAAAGTCGACGATGCGTTGTGCGATATCTCCTCGGTAGAAGGCATCTTGCCCTCCACTTGCGATGCGACGATAGCTGTCGGCCAAACGGGGGTTGCGGAAGACTTCTCCAGCCTTGGGTGCTCGCTTCCCATCGAGCAGATAGGTCCCCTGCGAGTCCGGCCAATCTTTAAAGTTCGCTGCGCCGCGAGCCCAATATCCGGCGATGATCGGTGCGACCGGAAAACCCTGGTCGGCGATCCGGATCGCGGGTTCAAGAACTTGAGCCATGCTCAAGCGGCCATGCCGTTCGTGCAGGTCGTACCAACCAGCGACGCAACCGGGGACGCTCCAGGTCAACGGCCCAAAGTTGGGGATCTCGTTCAGTCCCTTCTCGCGAAACACATCGCGGTTCAATCGCATCGGCGATCGCCCGCTGGCATTCAAAGCCGACAATGCCCCCGACTTCGAATCCCAAACGATCGAGTACAGATCACCGCCGATGCCGCAGCTCATCGGCTCGACCACGCCGAGCACCGCATTGGCCGCGATGGCTGCATCGACTGCGGAGCCACCCTGTTGCAGAATCTGCAGTGCGGCCGCCGTGGCCCGAGGGTCGCTCGTGCAGGCCATCCCGCCTCGCGCGTAGACCACCGATCGGCTTTGCGTTGCCTCACCCATCGGTCTGTCGTAACGACCAACCGATGCTTTTTCATCCCTGCGATCCTCTTGCCCGAACGCGGTCCCGAGAATCCCATACACCAGCGACCATCCGGCGATCGCAATGTACTTCGGTGCAGTGACTTGTTTAAGAAATCCGGGGACTTGCTTAAGGCTTTCGCGGGACAGCATAGTGGAAGTAGCCGATCATCATTTCTTCGTAGGTTTGGTCGCCCCAAGTCACCCAAGATTTGGGATTGGGATTATTGAGATTATTCTCCGAGTTATCGAAGACCGCTTCGCAGAAGATTCGAGCTCCCTTTGGGAGTATCCTTTTCTCGGCCAATCGGTATTCGGTCTGCCAATTGAAATCGTAGCGAGGCACATCGAGAAGAATTTCTCGGCTCTTGTCGGGGTTCACCAACGTGTAGCGGAAGGATTTTCCGCGCACATGCATATGGGGACTCATCGCTAGCAGTTCGCATTCCGGGAGTCGCTCGGGCAACATCGCGGTCGTTCGATAGTCGGAATCGCCGGGCGGGATACGAAAACGCGGATTGACCGCGCTGGAGGTGATGATCTCATGCGTGATCGTTGATGGATCGGCGACGACGAAACCGACCCTGCTGAGGTCCTGTTGGGGCGAACCGTTCGGGGTGTAGTGAACTTGAAAGATCAATTGGCTGTTGGGAGGGATTCTTTTGGCATAACCAGCGGGCATCATTTCGGCACGCGTGCCCGGCACGTACCCAGCAAGGAAACTTCGCTCTCCTCCGGGCTCTTGTCGACGGGATCCTTTTTCCCTCGCGAAGATCAGGATATGGTGGACCACTTCGCGGTTGCCTGGGACCACTTCCATACCGCGGAACCAGAGTTCTTTCTCATTCTTGAGATCAGTCACGAAGTATTGGTATTTGACTTCGCCTCGCGCGGGAATTTTGTAAGGCTTATCCGCCATCGGTACGACGAGTCCCGGTTCCTCTGGGAGAAGCCATCCATCTTTGAATGCGAGTTTTGCGGGCTCCTTTGCCGAGTCGCCGCGTGGAGCTCCGTTGCGAGCCCAATCGGCGATGAGTTGCATTTCTTGTTCGCTTAAGCGTCGATCATTGGAGAAGTGGCCATACTCCGGATTGGCGTGCCAGGGTGGCATGCGTCGATCTTGAGTGACCTCCACAATCATGTCCGCCCAAGCCGCTACATCGTCATAGGAGGTGAGATCCATCGGACCGATATCTCCCTCGCGATGGCAAGCGACGCAGCGTGCTTGCAGGATGGGAGCGATGTGTTCGGCGTAGGTGGTCGTCTCCAACGTAGTATTTGCCGACGACTTGATCGAACGTCCGATCAAGCAACCGGGAGCAGCGGCGGAAGAAACCGAAACCGGCTCGCCGCTCACGATCGATTCGATGGCATCGCGCAGCTCATTCGTGGTGGGTTTCTCTTTCGAGTAGCCGATACCATATTGATCGTCGATCCGTCCGCGATATCGAAGGACTCGCTTGGCATCGAGTACG
Organism: Planctomycetota bacterium; assembly: GCA_018970165.1. Lineage (GTDB taxonomy): Bacteria > Planctomycetota > Planctomycetia > Pirellulales > Pirellulaceae > JBKCUI01. The sequence goes on from JAGWWZ010000211.1 coordinate 4,377, forward strand.
CAGACTTCGGGAGTGCGAGTTGCACCGCAGAGATCGGCGACACGTTGGTTCGGATCCTTTAAGAATGGGATCTGCAGATCGAATCGTTTTGCATGGGCGGCCATTTCGGCGAGAGAGTCTTGGACATTGGAGTCGACCGCGATGAAACGAATGCCTTGATCGCGAAACGTCGATTCCAGGGTAGCGATCCGTTTGGAATACTGTTTGGCTAGGGGGCATTGCGTACCGAGAAACGCGATAACGGTCCCTTTATCGCCGAACAGCTCCTCTGCCGTCCATTCGCGTCCTTGGTAGTCGGTGAGCTGGAACGACTCGATCGCATCGCCAACGGCGACTCGATTGCTATTGCCCCGCTGCACCTTGTTGGGTGGATCGTCGGCCTGCACGCTACGAAAACCACTGGCGGAAACCACGGCTGCCAAGGCCAATGCTGATACCAAGCCACTCCGTGCAACCCATCTCGCACCCATAAACGCCCCTTGATGTCGTGAAAATGTTCGATTCGAAAATCCGGAACCGAATTTATTTCGTCTCCCGAAGGATAATCTGGGCAATTCGTTTCAAAACAGCAAGGTTAACTTGATGAAAAACCGATCCAGTATCAGTAAAAAACCCGCGATCTGCGATATCTGCGGAGCTGGCTGGGAAGGGTTCCGATCCTTGGCTTTTTTTGTACCTTTGCAATGAATTACTTGAAGTGGATTAGTCCTTTTAGTTACCATTTCTGCTCGCAGTACGACTTCCTCATGTCGAAATCCCGATACGACTCCGACAGAAAGACCAATGATGAGTGCAAGCCACGTCCTTCTCATTATCGCTGGCCCAGAGGCTGGCAGAAGTTTCGTCTTGGAAAACGGCCAAACGCTTTCCGTTGGTCGAGGTCAGAACAGCGACACCAAGATCAATGACCCCTACATGTCGCGAGTCCATTGCCGTATTTCAGTAGATGGAGACAAGGTTCAAGTCGCCGACTCATCGGGCGGCAATCTTCTGATGAAGGGCAAGCCGATCGAGAGTGCGGTTCTTAATTCCGGCTCAGAGTTCACTGCGGGGCAAAGTACGTTTCGGTATGTCATCGGCGATATTGCGGAAGACCGAACCGTAATGCCAGGCGCTTTTCCTCCACGGGGTGGTGCTCCTGCCCCTTCTGCAAAGCCATCTCAAGCCCCCGCCATGCCCGGCGCCTCTCCCGACCAACTCGAGAATTTGATCGGACACTCGTTTGTTCACTATCGAATCGATTCGATTCTGTCAGTCGGTTCGACTGGTTTTGTATTTCGCGGCACGGATACTGAAAAGGATCGCCCCGTCGCGATCAAGGTTCTGTTTCCCGATCGTATGGCGAGCGAGGAGGAACGCGATCGCTTCATCCGCGCAATGAAAACGATGTTGCCAATTCGGCATCCCAACATCGTTCGAATCTATAACGCTGGCAAGTCGGGGCGCCACTGCTGGGCTGCGATGGAGTTCATCGATGGTGAGAACCTCAACCAAGTCATCGACCGCATCGGGATCGAAGGGATGCTCGACTGGCGCGAGGTGTGGAGAATAGCAGTGGATATTGCATCAGCACTCGAGGCTGCGTCACGCGAGAAGATCATTCACCGCAATGTTACCCCCGCAAACATCTTGAGACGAAAATCAGACAAGATGTGTTTGCTCGGAGACTTGATGCTCGCCAAAGCTCTCGAGGGAAGTCTGGCTCGCCAGGTCACAAGCCCGGGAACTATTGTAGGCTCGATCAATTACATGCCTCCCGAAAGAACGCGGGATTCGAGCGCTGGGGATACGAGGGCGGATATCTACGGACTGGGAGCGACACTCTACGCGTTACTGACAGGCAGGCCGCCATTCCAAGGAGATTCGACCATCGAAGTGATTCGTCGAATTCGCGAAGACGATCCGATGCCACCGACTAAGTTTCAGATGTCGATCAATTCGCTCTTCGAAGAAATCGTCATGCGCATGATCGCCAAAAATCCCGAGCAGCGATATGCAACACCCGGAGCCTTGCTCAAGGAGCTTGAACGGGTCGGCAAATACCAAGGGTTGTAGGGGACAGGGGGGTACTCAGCATCGGTCGCCTACAGGAGTATGCTCCGGAACTCGACTCAGTCCGATCGCGATCTATGCGAAGCAAGCTCGCGCGCGTCTCTG
>JAGWWZ010000037.1 GCA_018970165.1 Planctomycetota bacterium
CCTCGCACCGAAAGGTGGTAGCGCTTCGCCCGCAACAGCGGGATTGAATGTTAGCCGAAGTGCGCGAGCACTCGGGTTTGAACTGAGGCAAACGTTGCTATGTCCTGCGCACTTCCACCCGGATGCTTGCGCATCTCGGCTAACATCTTGCCGGTGCTTCGCACCGAAAAGAGGGATTGCTTCGCACCGAAAGGTGGGATTTCCTCGCACCGAAAGGTGGTAGCGCTTCGCCCGCAACAGCGGGATTGAATGTTAGCCGAAGTGCGCGAGCACTCGGGTTTGAACTGAGGCAAACGTTGCTATGTCCTGCGCACTTCGACCCGGATGCTTGCGCATCTCGGCTAATATTTTGCCGGTGTTTCGCGTTCAGGTTGCGATCACGGCTCCACGCGGGCGAGTCGCGTGGAAACCAATCCCTGCTTCGGGGCATCTATTTGTTGAGATGTTCGCAGACGGCTTATGCCGTTATGCCGTCCTAGTCTTGTTCTCGATGGTGTTCTGTTCAGACCTCATTAAGGCGTATGTGATTCCGCCGAATAGGATGATCGCCAGTTGGCTGCCAACGAACATCGCCATGTTGCGAATCGAATCGCCGGGCTCACCGCCGTAGGCATGGAGTCCGATGCCGAGAATGTTGGTTCCGAACATCGACCAGGCGGTGATGATATTGCCGACCACCGAGAGCATTGCGAATCCGAGTGGACCGACGAGTTTGTCCCAACGAGCGTGCAGAAGCAGAGCGTTCCACAGCACGATCATCAGGGCTCCATTCTCTTTGGGGTCCCAGCCCCAGAACCGGCCCCAGCTATCGTCGCCCCAAAGACCGCCCAGCACGGTTCCTACGAAACTAAAGAAGATCCCAAAGCAGACAACTCCGTAGCAGATGCGATAGAGAACATCGACCAAAAAGTTCACCGAAAGTCGCTGTGTTTCCGACCGAACCCATCGTTGAACGAAGAGAACTCCGATGATGAAGATACCCAGGAACCCGGCCAGGAAGGTCGCGGCGTAGCCGAGCGTTACGCTGATCACATGCGTCGACAACCAAAACTGGGTATCCAGTACTGCTTGTAGCACCGGCATCGAGTCTCCGATATCGAGGCCGTAGGCGACCTGCAAGGACAAGAACCCTACGATGGAAGCGATCACAAGCGAAATGCTGATCGGGAACAGCAACTCGGCTACCACGCACGCCAGCACCACAGCCCAGCCGATAAAGACAGCCGCCGAATAGAGGCTGACAACCGGTGGACGTTCCGAGATATAGATGCGGCTGGCGATGGCGATGGTGTGAATGGTCAGTGTGAGAACGCAAATCCAAAACGCCGCTTGGCGGAAATGCTCGCGAGCCACAGCGAACCCGAGCAGGGCAGTCAAACCGGTGAGGACATAAAGAATATAGGAGAGTCCGATCGGGTCGAAATGTTCGTACCAGGCTTCGAACCGGGTCTTGGGAAGGCGGGCGAGAACGCCATAGCGATCCGAAAGCATCTTTTCATAGGAAACAACCGCTTGATTGATTTCCTTGCTCTTACCTCCACCTTCGCGAATCAGGTTCGTCAACTGGCGGAATGCGGTCGTGGGATTATCGATTTTCTTGGCATCGAAGTTGGTGACCATATCAAAGAAGGCGGGGACATAGGCATGCCAGCGAGGGGGTGGCAGTTTGGGATCCAGTTTCTCGGGTACTTCCCGTGGAGGAATAGCTGCTGGTGGGTTTTTGGACTCTACGGATTTCGCGAAAGGTTCGAGTGCTGCGATAGCCCGTTCCAACCGCTCCGGAGAATCGGCTTTCTCCAATAGTTTGTCGATCGGTTCATAGCTGTTCCAAATGCTGTAGAAGATGTTGACCTTCATGTGGACGTCCATAAATTTCTGTTCGCCGAAGGTCCATTCGTCTCGCGGCTTATCGACGATCTTCTTCGTCTTTTCTTCTAATCCTTCGAACCCCTTGACGATCTGGTCGATTGAATAACGATGGCTCTTGTGGCGTTTCAGTTTGAGTTCGTCCAGCACCTCTTTTGCATCGATGCGTATCAGCGGGGCGCTTAGAACCCACTCATCGTTGGCCATCACGCTCATCATCCATTGAGCGGCTGAGACTTCTTTACCGGTCGATTGGCCACCATCGTAAGAGTGTCCCTCGCTAGACAGAGCCCGCGGCTTGTTGGAAAGGGCTTTCAGAACCTGTGCGCCGACCCCTGCGAGCGGTTTCATGCGCCCTTCATGCTGGACCGGCAAGGTACCGATGCGATACCAATCCACTTTGTCGTTCGTAGATGCGGGCGTTCGGGCGCGAGAGAAAACCAACCCACCGATAAGGACAATGGGTATCAGCATCGAGAGGAACATCAGCGGCTTGCGCATCGGCATCTTGAAGGCCTTGCGATCATAGCGCGATGCAAAACGGGTAAGGGTGATACCGAAATGAGCGAGCATCCCCAGACCTACCAAAACGCATGAGACATAGGGGATAAGCCAACCTGCGTTGGTAACCACTTGCAGGCTGCTTTGCTCGACTCCAAACGGAGAACTCTCGGCGCTCGAGTAACTCGATTGATAGAACGTTTCTCCGCGAAATCGCATCGGACTGTTCATCCATATGCGGCCTTCTTGCAGGGTCGAACCGTCTTGGTCCATGATTCGGACATAGGACGAATAATCCTTTGGAATCGCCGTCCCTGTGTACTGTTCGAGTACCACGTTTTGGAGTTCCACCGAGAAGGGTTTCAGGTTGCGTCGAAAACGCAACGCAAGTTCGAAGCTTCTTCCGTCGGAATCGATTTTGTTCAAGATGGGGGTTGGGCGAATGAGCGGATCGTTCAGGAACTGTGTCACTGCGAAACGGCCGAGCTCTTTGGAGGATTTCTTTTCGCGAATCGAAAGGTACGCGGACGCAATGTTCATGTCGCTCTTCGCGCCGCCACTCTTCTCCTTCTCGACCAACGCAACCTCGGGTGGTAGGCCGATCAAGTCCGAGGCTTCTTCGCGAAGTTTTGGATCGGAGCGTCGGGACACGAAATTCGAATTGACCATGTAACGATCCACTCGTATCTCAAATGGCAACGACTTGTCGCTCAGAAACGTCCCTTTGCGAAGCGATGCCTCCAGAAGAGGGTCGTCGAACGCGAAGGTGCGATTCTTGTCCGGAAGGGTTGTGTCGATGACTGCTAATTCAACGATGTCGATTTGAACTGCGGCGGATGTTCTTTGCCCCTCGAACAACGTGATTCGTTCTTCCCGTTGTTGGTCGCCGAATACGAATTGCCCAACCATGATCAACGCGATCCCAAGGTGGATCAAAACATTCCCACCGCGGTGGCCGAACAGAAGAATCAAGCCAGCGAGGAGAACGCCACTGACCAGAGCGCTCTTGGCCAACTGCCAAACGATGCGCAGTCCCGGATCCGGGATGCGATAAGTGTTGCCGGTAAACGCTAAGAAAAATCCAACAAGCAGAAAGATCGCAAACAAAGTCCAAAGAACCGCCTTGAGAATCGTATGCTTCGGTGCAGCCCATACGTTCCAGGCACCCAAACCTAGAATCGATCCCCACAGGGTCGCAATACATCCATACCAAATCGCGTCGTAGCTGAATGGCGGTTCTCCTTGCAAACCATCTCCGAGGTGCGCGCCGACAACGATCAATCCGACCAACACAAAACCGATGATGGTCAATGTCAAACCAGCCACGAACTTTCGTCCCTTGGCAACCATCGGAAAACGTGTCACCTTCGCAGCGATCAAATTGAACAACAGGATCCAACCGACCGTGGCGCCGCCAGGAATTGCCAATGCAAAAGGAACGGGATCTTTGTGGGGAAATATCGTTTGCGGTACAAACACGTCGAACGGAACAACAGCAATCCAACTGTTGAAGTATTCTTTCTTGACATCGACAATCGTCGCTTCATCCTGCGCGAGAGTCCCCACAAAGAGGATCGCGACCCCGAGAGCAAACATCACGACCGTGATCTTGAGCGAACCTGCTAGTTTCAGAAGCCGCCAGAGAAACTGGTCAAAGCTAAGAGCCGAAATAGGTGCGGTTTTCGACGAGGGATAGTTGTAGGGTGAGGCTGTTGCCATAATGTTCTATTGAAGTTGAAGGGTTTGAACAAACTTCTGAAGGTTTCGCCGCTGAGCTTCGGCGAGCTTTGCTTCGCCACGAAGTTTGACGAAAACATGAAGTCCGTCCCGCTGGCTGGGTAGAGATGCGACCAGTAACATCGGCGCATCAACTTGTTCCGAATCGCGAATGGTATAGAGAACTCCATCACCCAGAGCGCTCGAGATCTTCTCGGTGTTGGCGACGGTTGATTCGGCCATCGATTTGACCTTCTCAGGATCGGTCTCGCGAGAGATCTGCTGATACCACATCATTGTGTTGTCGACGGGATTGTCGACCGCCATGCTGACCGTCACTTCCCCCATTCCCTCGGAAGACGAGATCGCGAAAGTGGCCAGGCGAAATGGAGTTCCTGCCACCGACTCCCAACCCTCTGGCAGTTCGTACTTCAGTTGCGGTTTTTTGGATTCGTTGGCACCGGTGCTCCCGGTTGCTGTAGGCTGATTATCGCGTGCGGCAGGTTTTGCTGTTGATGGAGGGTTGACCGGGGAAACAGAATTACCCGAAGCGGGTGAGCCGCTCATGCCACCTGAACCGTTGCCTGTTGCGTCAAAAATGTAGCCTGGGAGTAAACCGGAGGGCCTTGCTACCGACATCAGCTCATCGTTGAGAGCATTCGCAGTGGTTTCCGGCAAACTCAACTGACCACGCCAACGATTGATGTTGCTCAACAGATAGCCTTCCCAATCAGGAGGGGCCGGCATAGCCAACATCGTTACAGTAAACTTCACGCTCCCCGATGAGGCAGGTGAAACGAATTCCGCCATGGCAATATCGTTGCGAGGGTTCATAACCCACCCCTCGGGTAATGCCATGTTGGGCTTGCCCGTGGAAGTGTCGATCGCAAACTCAGAAACAATGTCACGAAAATCGGATAACAAAGGTTCCAACCGCTCCGGTGCATCCGTCGTCTTCAAGAAGTAACATCCCGACTCTGTAGGGATAACTGCTCCGAGGATTCGTCGCGGTCCAGAACTCGGGGCAGTGGGCCTGGTTCCTCCGACACTGGCAGCGGTACCTGCTGTCGCGTTTGGCCCGGCAACAAACACTGTGTCAGACTTGGGCCCCTCGTAAATGCGAACCTCTGCACTCTGTTCGCATCCCACTGCCATCATAATAAGGCAGGCAGTGACACAAAGTATCCTTACCCTGAGAGTTTGAACGAGTCTCTTGGTCGACACTACCAACGCGTTTGGGAAACTAAAGGGATCGGTGTTTGGCAAGATAGGGGTTACCGAAGAATGCACATTAGGGTTGGGCAAAAGTCAAACTCATCGCTCAAAGTCCACGCTCTGATACGCGTCTCGCTCGAAAATGAAACCAGAAATGGTTTTGGCGGGGTCGGAACACTTCAGGTCCAACGTGCTAAAAGTTTCCTGGATGGAGTTCTTCCTGCGATTCCATCCATGATTCCCGCACCCCCAACATCCAGTTCACAGCACTTAAGAAGTATACCCTAAAAGAGAAACGCTGTGGATGCGGTATTTGGCCCCATAAACTAGGGGAATGCAGGGCAATCACGCGATAATTCGATAGACCAGGGCTGTCTCAACTCTAACTTGGCGCAGTAGGGGCCATATTCTCATCAAGCGGAGGACATGGGATTCGAACCCACAACCGGTTTCCCGGCGCCTGATTTCGAGTCAGGTTCCTAACCATTCGGCTATCCTCCAAATCCGTGGCCAAAACCACAACCCGCATTATCTTGCAAGCAAAAGAAATCTTCAAGCCGTGTCGGCATGGTATATCATGTTTGGTGATGCAATCCCCTGTCCGTCCACAAATCTGCTCCCGATCCATCAGTCGCCGACATGCTCTCGCGCTGGCCGCCTCCGCTTTCTTCAGCGGCTGTGTGGCCAATCGCACCAGCAACCTCGGTTCCCCCGATCTCGTAATCGGGCAACGTGGCCTGGCCGACGGACGCTTTCAAAAACCGAGAGTGCTGGCAATCAGCCCCTCCGACGAAGTCTTCGTCATCGACAAAACAGCCCGAATTCAAGTTTTCAACCTCGATGGCGAATTCCTCCGAGGATGGAAAACGCCCGACGGAACGAACGGTAAGCCGACCGGTGCATCGATCGATCCTGCTACTGGCAACTTGCTGGTGGCGGACACCCATTATTTCCGCTTCCTGACCTACACCCCCGATGGCGAACTACTGTCGGATAAGACAATCGGCGGCGTGAATGGTTCGGAGCCCGGGCAATTCGGCTGGGTCACCGATATCGTCCGCGCGCCCAACGGCACGCTCTACCTAGCCGAATATGGTGAATTTGATCGCATTTACAAATACTCTTCGGACGGCCAATACATCGATCGATTTGGTGAACATGGAGATGGGCCCTTGCAATTCAGTCGACCACAAACCCTGGCTGTCGATGACGATGGCCTCCTCTGGATCTCAGACGCATGCAACCATCGGATCCAAGTTGTCGATTGGCGTGACAAGGAACCCAAGTCGGTCGCGATCCTCGGTCGCGAAGGAACGGAACCTGGACAACTGATGTACCCCTACGGAATGAAGCTGATCTCCAAGGACCGAATCCTCGTCAGCGAATTCGGCGGACACCGCGTGCAATGTTGGCATCGCGATGGCACACCCATCTCGTCTTGGGGAACTCCAGGGAGCGCAACGGGGCAATTGAATCAACCCTGGGCAGTCGATATCGACTCTCGAGGTCGCGTCTATGTTGTTGACTCGGGCAACAATCGTGTCCAACGTTTCTCCCTGACCTAACCCGAGGCACTCTCGCGACTATGTTTCGAACGCTTTATCTCGGCAAACTTCAGGGTGCGAAAATCTATATCCATTGGTCCTTTTGGATCTTGGCGATCTTCGTTTTTTTGAGTGGCTTGGGACAAGGCGTGTCCCATGCAATCGGGTTGCTCGGCTTCGTATTCGCCGTCTTCGCATGCGTCTTCCTTCACGAGCTAGGTCATGCGGTCGCTGCAAAAGCGTTTGGCAAGAAGACGCACGATATCACCCTCCTCCCGATCGGCGGTGTAGCGCGTATCGAAGGAGGCAACATGAGCGCTGTTGCCGAAGGCTGGGTCGCGATCGCAGGACCTGCTGTTAACTTTGTCATCGCGATCGCCCTGCTCATCGGTTCCTCACTGTCAGGTGCGACTCTGGATTTCGAAGCTGGCCAAGTTTTGAAACTTTCGATCGCTCAGCAATTGATCGTTGCCAATCTCGTATTAGCGATCTTCAACCTGCTCCCTGCCTTTCCGCTCGACGGTGGGCGATTGCTACGAAGCGTGCTATGCTACTGGTTGGATCGCCCTGCTGCATTGCAACTCTCAGCACGTATCGGGCAATGGACCTCAGGCTTGCTGCTGCTATCGTCGATCGTTTGGTGGAATGGAATGGGGATTCTCTTCGGCATCATCCTCTTCCTGATCAACACCTTTCAACGACTCCAAGCCCGCGTCGCTATCGCCGCGACCGAAGGAACGATTTTTGAGTCCGCATGGCCGCCGAATTCTCCCTTCGACCGATCCAATCGCTTTGATGATTCCAATACCATCGATGCGGTCGAAGTTCGCGAAGTCGGCTCGTCGTCCACCCGACGCAACCTAGGGTCGTGAACTGAAAGGAAACGCGGCGACCGTCGCTGTTGCCTGCTCTGCGAATTCCAGCCGCTGAAAATCAGCATAGCTCAACCGCTCAACATAATAGCGTTCCACCCAGTTTCGAAGCTGCTCGCCCCGCTCCGGTGTCCATCTCCAAGCGGACATGCGGCTATTCAACACCAACTCGGGAAGCGTCCATCGCAACCTCAGACAGGCCGGGCCGCCTCCGTTAGCCATGCTCTCACTCAAAGGGACATACGTCACATCATGAATCGGATTGCTCGGGTCCGCGATCCAGGCATCGACCAGCGATCTTGCGGCCGTCGATTCCGAACACTGACTCGGACAAATCAGATGCATGCGATGATCCAACCCCGTCACAATCTGACTGTTGAATAAATAAGTTCGAACTGCCTCTCCGAGTGGTAACTTGCTTCGTGGAACCTCAATCACATGGAGTATTTCGCCTGTGCATCTTGAGAACGCATCACAAATTCGCGATAAACTTTGCTGCTGATCGACGAAGGCATCCTCATGGCATACGAGCAGATTTCGATGACTGGTCGCGATCACATCATTATGAAACACCCCCGCATCGATAGCTAATTGCGTCTGCTCGAGGAACAGTCGCCCCCCAAAAGGTAATTGCAGCGTATCCGCCACTCTTTCCGAAGCGCCTTTTCCTTGTCGCGACCAAAACTTCGGTGCATTGACTTGTTTGTTTTCAGCAGTAGGTTCATGGACAAAGAGATGCAGACCGGCAAGATTCCCTGCCGAATCGCAAAGCCGCATGTGATTCGCAGCTCCTTCGTCCCGCAACGCCGATTCGGACTCTAGAGGTTCGTGAATCGCAATTCCTTCGACACCTGCGGTCCAATCCTTGAGTTGCTGCCATCGTCCGCGTGCCTCAATACCCCGATGAAGCGATGCGCACAGGTTCGCGATGACAGCATGGGATCGACCATCCCGAGTATCCACACCCGAGGCCGTCGTTGCTGCATTGGCAGTCCACATGAACGATGAACTGTACGCTGCGGACAGCAACTGCGGGTTTTCGTCGCCACAACGCTTTAGAATATCGCTTCGCTCGCCACGATAGCCGTACTGTTCCAGGAATTGCCAATCCGGCCGTATCAACGGAGGCAGGAAAAACTGCGGTACGCCGAGTGAGGCAACCTGCTCCATCTTGGCGAGTCCTTCAAGAGCGGCACTCCGCGGATGAGACATTCGCCACTGGCTTTGCTGGCTGGCAACATTGCCAACACCCAACCCACCGAAGTGATGTGTAGGTCCGATCAAGCCATCGATCTGAATCTCGACCCAACGATCGGTCATGATGCATCCCCAATCTGTTCCAAGCCGATCGGGGTTTTCGATGCCGGAGTCGCAGTGGGTCGAACCAAGGACGCGGTGGGATCGCTGCAGTAATCACATGCAAAGTAGCCACTGGATCGATGATTGCCGCTCCATCCGAGACCACCAAAAGGAAGAACGCCGGTCGCACCCGTCGTAGGATGGTTCCAGTTGAGAACCCCTGCATCGACTTCTCTTTGGAAAATGCTCCACGCGTCTAAGTCATCGCCTAACAGAGATGCGGATAAACCAAACCTCGTCTGGCGAGCCAATGCGATCGCTTCTTGGAAATCCTTGGCCCATTGTAAGACTAACAATGGCCCAAACACCTCGTCATCATCCGGCGAAACCCCGTTGGCATCCAGTAACCCAGGAATCAATTGCGTCTGCAGCGAACGATGAACCTTAGCTTCCTGGATCGCGATCATACCCCGATCGATGTACTGACGTTGTTTGTCGAGTACGCACTGCACCGCGCGATCATCGATCATTGTCCCCATAAACGATCCAGGCTCTGCCATCGGATGTCCCAACCGAATGCGGGGTAAGGCATGCGCGAGGTCCTGCATCAGTTGCCGATTGTTTGGAGAATCGACCACGATCAATCGCCGCGCACAGGTGCATCGTTGTCCGCTTGTGATATAAGCCGATTGCAGGATGATTTCGACCACCGCGCGATGATTCGATACGCGATCGACAACCAGAGGGTTATTTCCCCCCATTTCCAATGCGAGCAACACTTCGGGCCGGCCAGCCAGTTGTCGATGAATCGCTACTCCCGCGTTCCTCGATCCGGTAAAGAAAACTCCACCGAGAAGGGGTGACTGCAGCGCTTCGACCGCGACCGATGGTCCACCCTGTAGCAAGTGAAAGACTCCATCGGGAATTCCCGCTGCGGCCATTGCCTGTGCGATATGTTCTCCCACGCGCGGCGTTTTCTCGCTGGATTTGAATACAACGGTATTGCCAGCCGCTAACGCAGGAACAAGATGCGCGCCGGGCAAATGCAACGGCAAATTGAACGGACCCAAGACCAGCACTGGCCCAATCGGTCGAAAGCGAATCTCGGACCCATCACCCGTGGAACTCGAACCCGTGGCATTTCGAACCGTGTGGTCCCGTCGTTCTCGAATCGCTTCGATCGCCAAATCGACTTTCGCGATGGACGTGCTGACCTCCGTGCGACTTTCCCACAGAGGCTTTCCCGATTCGAGGGTGATGTCGGTTGCGATCTCTTCGCGATGCGCGGCTAGATAATCCGCGTATCGGCGCAGGTACACCGTCCGTTCCTTCAGCTCCAATCGCTTCCAGATCGGAAATGCCTTAGCGGCCGAATTGAGCGAGCTCTGAATCCGCTCGGGGGTCGAAGCCATGCCCATCCAAGTGACTTCACCATTGACCGGACTAATGCGTTCGAACCGTGGATTAGTCCGCAACATCGACATAAACTTTAAGGGCCGAGTTGTCCTCGACCAGCAGCCTCATCATTTCCTGAAACTGATCAAGACCTGCTACCGGGTGAGTCAAAATCTTCTCGAGCACACCAGGGAACATGACCTCGCCGAGTGCCAGATCGCGGATCCCCATTTCAAAGTGTTCTCGGTTTGCGTTCACGCTACCGAGCAAGAGTTTGTTGCCGAGCACCCATTCGATATTGATCTTGTCGCTTGGAACCGTCGTTGTTTTCTTGCCGCCGGTGATGCTGGTCCAGACCAGTACGCCATTGTGACCGAGGCACTCCATGGCGTTGAACGCGATCTGAGATGAGCCAGTTGCATCGATGATCAAGTCGGCTTTGCCAACCTTGGCCGTCAATTGCTCGAGACTGACTTCGGAGGTTGGAACGTATGTGGCCTCCAGTCCCTCGACGATGGAACTCTTGAGGTGAGGCCCTTTCGCGCGAGCCAACGTAAACACCTCCAAGCCTCGAAGACGCAATACGAGCGTTGAGAGGAGCCCGATCTGGCCTGCGCCGAGAACGAATGCTCGGCGAGGGCTCCAGACCTTCATGCGCCGCTGGGCTTCGAAGGCTTGATAGAGAGCTTTGGCAGCACAACTCATCGGCTCCATCAGGACATGCAGATGCTTTAGCCCCTTGGGTACACGGACGATGTAGTCTTCGTGATCGACAAAGTACTCGGTCAGGTAACCGTGAAGGAGATTGATGCCCCGTTCGTAGTAGGTTTCTTCGCTTGTCATGTCGTACGTCCCGATCTTGTCATAGATCGAGCCGCCAGGACGACGAACGGTCGCAGTGACGTAGTCTCCCGGGCGAATGTTGCGGACGTTGGGGCCAACTTGCTCGACGATCCCGAACGACTCGTGACCGAGGACAAGATAGTCGTCTCCCGGCGGCGGGTTGCCATACAGAGCGTCATTGATCTCGCGGTCGGTTGCGTCGACGCCGACTTTCAGAACCTTGACGAGAATTCCTTTTCCGTCCGGAACCTTGGCAAGCTCGGGCATGGGGATATCGCGTTGATGCACACTGTTGGGGGTCCCGGGACGAACGGCGATGGCTTTCATAGGAATCGTTGGCTGGAAGTGAATGAACAAGGGATAATTGCCAAGTAGTATAGCGGCGCGGATGCAACTCTCCCATGCCGCATCTCTCCCAAGTTCGAGCCTGCCAGCCTACAATGATCCCATGAGCATGAAACGCGTTGTATTGGCTATGAGTGGCGGTGTCGACTCCAGTGTGGCCGCCCACCTGCTGCAAGAACAGGGTTATGACCTTGTGGGTGTTTTCATGCGCCACGGAGAGCAGTCGAGTCGGGCCTGCGATCTCGGTTCCGATCGGCCGAATCCGTTGCTGCCGATTCTCGAAGGACGCTTGGATCACAAACAAGGGTGTTGCAGTGCCAGCGATGCAGCCGATGCTCGACGGGTGGCGGACAAGCTTGGGATCCCGTTCTATGCGCTCGATCTCGAATCCGATTTTCGGCGAATCGTCGATTACTTTGTGGATGAATACCATCACGGTCGAACCCCCAACCCATGTGTCCAATGCAATAACTGGATCAAGTTCGGTCGGTTGTTTGATTACGCCGAAGCAGTGGGTGCCCATTACGTCGCAACGGGACACTATGCGAGAATGATCGAAACCGGTGACCCCGACAATCCCTATGCCTTGCACCGCGGTTTTGATGACGACAAAGACCAAGCGTATGTGCTGACCGGGATCGCTCGATCGCTGTTGCCCCGGATGCTCTTGCCGGTGGGTGGCTATCGCAAGTCCGAGATCCGTCGTTTGGCAGGCGAGATCGGACTCCGCGTAGCCGACAAGAAGGATAGTCAAGAGATCTGTTTCGTGACCAGTGGCCTCCACGCACAATTCGTTCGAGATCGAAGTGGAGTCGACACATCGGGTGAGATTGTGACGACGGATGGTAGAGTCGTCGGGCATCATCCGGGCATCGAAGGCTTTACGATCGGTCAGCGCAAAGGGATCGGTGTCGCGATGGGGTCACCTTACTTTGTGACAGCGATCGATCCGGAGACGCATCGCGTCGTGATTGGTCCACCCGAGGCTTTGGGACGTACATGGTTGGAAGCCGATTCGTCGAATTGGTTGGTGGATTTCCCCGTCGATGCTCCTCAAGCGTGCGAAGTTCAGATCCGTTACAACTCCGCACCGGAGAAGGCGATCGTCGTTCGCGGATCGGACGATCGGTTCCATGTTGATTTCGCAGCGCCGATGAATGGCGTATCGCCCGGCCAACTAGCCGCGGTCTTTGATGGCACGCGAGCACTCGGTTGCGGTTGGATCACCCGCACCGGATAAGGATTTGGAAGGTCCATTTCGCGTTAGGGCTTATTCCTCGATACCGCGCATGACGACGGTATTGCGTTACTATCGCTTTGCAAGGATTTCCAGCCACGCCAAACGAAGCTCATGCATGCGCTGCGAGTTGACTCCTGAGTAATCATTCCACGCTGCGGGTTCGTTGTAGGCCCCCTGTGTTCGGGCAGTGGCATTTACCTTCAACTGAGGCCCAAGCCATTCGCCGAGCGCGTATCGGTTTATCCCTGCCTTGGCCGCCAGTTGGGTGAGCAACTCAGCATCTTGCTGGCCATAGCAGTAGGCTTTAAGACGAATCGAGGGAATGGGTTCGGCTTTGGCTTCCACTGGGTGAGGATAGAAAAGAGCCAACTCGTCGGGTTGCTTCCAGGAGTTTGCATTTCCTATGGTCTGCCATGGAACAATACCATCTGCACCCCGGCACCATGCATCCCAGCTCCATGCGACTGCCATGCAGTTACTGGTTCCGACCGGATTGCTGCTCCCGTAAACGACGATTGTCTGTTTGTCTTTAAATTTTCTCTCTAGCACGAGCGGTCGAAACTCTTGGAAGGCAGAAAAAGAGATCACTCCATAATCCATGAGACCATCGAGCGTATCGCGTTGCCATTGCGGTCTTGAGATATCAGCTCGGAAAAGTAACCGAGCGGAGTTCCCCGGATGCTTTCGCTCCGATCGAATTCGTCCCTCTTTTGCAGCTCGAGCAAAATAGTTCAATGCCCAATAGTCTTGGAAGTTAGCAGGTTCATCCAACAGCCAAGGGGACGAGCCTCGAGACCAGCCCTTTCGCTTGAAGTCCACTTTGTTGTTGAGATATACATGCACAAGCGTTTCGGTCCAACCCTTGCTTTGGAAATGGTCTCCGGATTGTTCAACCGCGGATACGAATGCTTGGCGGTAGCTTTCTGGAAAGGCTTTGTCAGCCCAGTAACCGCCTCGATAGTTTCCTTCCATGGGACTGGGCCAATTCTCATGAATCGGTAGATAAAAGCACTCGATCGGAATCGGTCCTCGGGGCAAGTCTGCGAACATTCGACCGCTCAACAGGTCGTCGAAATGAGCATCGTACTCTTGCCAATCCATCCTACCCTCGCGCCACTTCGGGCAGCGATCCGCGGCTAGTCTTCCGTTCTGAAAATAGGGCAGGCGATTGAGCACAACATCATGGACTTGCAGGATGATTTCCAATTCGGTCCTCGCGGCGGATCGCTGCAATATCAGCTTACCGCGATACGTTCCTGCGTTCGTTTGCTTGGGAATATAGAACTCCATAAGCCAACTCTGGCTCATGCCAGCTGGCCCTTCGTCTTGTCCCAGTATCCAGTTCAATCGACCAGTACCCTGAGACAATGGTATCAGAGGATCCGGAATCGATTCGGACTGAGAAGGTATCAACCCATAGCGCGAGCATTCGGTTCTCGCACCCTTCACGCTGACCATTGCGTCCTCCCATTCGATCCGGCACTCAACATCCTTCACCGAGCGCTGGGCCGCCAATTGAAAACCGCACCACGCCCCACGAGCGGCATGCAATGTGATCCGCCGGGCTCCTGCATTCCATAGATGATTCTGTTGAAGATACGCTGTACTTTGCGCTGGAACGATCTTTTGGGATGTCGGTAACCAAGAGTCGAGTGGGTCCAGTATCGTCCACTTTGAATCCAATGCATCCAAGCAACGGGACCAATCGGTTGTGTCGGAGGTAGGACCTTGATCTGCTGGCAACTTGAACGGAGGCAACTGAACCGACTCAGGTGTTTCCGGTCGAACCTGGATAGTCGTCGGCGCTGTCTTCCGCCCAAACCTATCCAATGATATGACCGAAACGTTGTACACAGATGCATGCGATCGTCCCTGCAGCCAAGTCTCAAGATTCATTACGAAGAGACCATCACGATGTTGCGACCAAGAGGGAACCTCAGTCGCCGGAACCGGTTCGCCGTTCATCGTGACCTGAAAGCCGAGCAGGTCGTCCAAGTCGGTTTGCTGTACACGCCAGTGAAGACTGCGCCAGGGTGATTCCTGATTCGCGTTTTGCCATCGAAGTTCGGTTGGGGATCGAATCGATGCTGCATCCGAAGGATTCATCTTCTTTGCTCCGAACCGGATCATGATATAAGGAGCGCTTTGAGAATTGGAATTGCGACTGAAGACATAACGATTCGGGAACAATTTGTACTCGAACGCCTCGCCGTCGCGTTTCCAGGTGCTACCGGTATCGTCCATCAGAACCAAGCCGTAGCTCAACCCCACACAGCGTGCTCGAAGAACCTTTTCAGGAACTGCAATCTGCACCCATCCATCGCCGGTAGCCAACTGACGATCGAATGCCGGCCGAGCATCATTCGACGCATAGAACGAACCTCCGTTACCAATGCATACGGAGGTTACATCAGGCCCTCGCCAACGTTTTGTTGCATGAACGCGGTGCGCGAAAGTCGAGACGCCATCCGCGATTTGGTAACCCGTCGCATCTCCTTCCACCCATTGGCTGGTGATCGTGCTGACGGTCACTCGCTCAATCGGTTCATCGCTGGCAACTTTCAGAAACAGTTGCGCCTCGAGAATTTCGCGGCCGATCCACTTGTCAGTATCGAAATCAATGATGGATAGCTCCTGAATCGATTTAAGTTTCAGACGGGGTGAACCGCCGTTGGATCCGTTCGCTTCTGCTCCAACAGCAGAGAGCCATGTATCCCGAGTTACCCCGAATCGCTCCCACTGCTGTGCTCGGATCGGTGAGGCCCAGATCGACCAAAACAAAAAGGTCGTGATCAACGCAGTGACCAACGATTTGGTAATCATCTTGCAGTCCAACAGAAAACAAAGTCCGCCCAAGAAACCTCTCATCCATCGACGATCATTGTAGAGGGTCAATCCAAATTTGCTGCAGAGGTCGCAAGATCCAATCAATCTTCCCAAGGTATCCTCGCGAAATCCTCGACCGAGCAGAAAAAAGTTGCATACCGATTCCGGTAAGGATAAAACGACGTAGGTAGCCTGCCAATCCAATCCTGGTTTCAACGTTCTCACGGCCGATCTATTTCGTTGGTATCCACAGGTTCTAAAATCATGCGTCGTTTCCCCCCACGATTCCCCCTCATTTTTTTATCCCTGTTCACGTTTACCGCGTCGTGGATGCCATGTCCTGCCTATGCGGATTTCGTGCTCTATGCACTCCCCGGAACAGATAAGATCATCCTCCTGGAGGGAACCACCAAGCGAGGCGGATTCGGCATCATCGAGTACACCCATCCGTCACACGGAACTATTGTGCTTAATCAGGATTCCGCGACGGTGATCAAGGCACCTTCGAAATCCGATGACTTTCGGAAGATGCTGTCGAAGGCGAAAAATTCCAAGGAGGTCGATGACTATATTTCTGCGGCCAAGGTCGCGATTAAACGGGGGTTATTCAAGGAGTTTCTGGAATGCTGTTCGGCCGCCTACAAGATTGACCCCAAAAACCCCACAATCCTTCGTTTAATAGAAGTACGCAACCGGATCAAGCAGCCATTGCAGGATGACGCAAAGGAATCGGAAACTCGCATACGCGAAATCGTCAACCTACCTAGTATGAGAGTACAGATCAGCGACCACTACATTCTTCTCCATGACACCCCAGACACGAAAACGTTCCGACGTAGAAAAAGCCGTGCCGATCTGCGACTCGAGTTGCTTGAGACAGTATATGAGTCCTACTTCATGAAATTCGCGCTCGATGGCATCCTGCTCGAACCACCTCAAGAAAGAATGATGGTCGTCTTGTTCCATGACGAGAAGGACTACCAGCGTTACTGCACCCAAATCGACCCTACACTCCTCTCCGCTGCCGGGTTTTGGTCTCCGGTTGACAATGCCTGTGTGTTCTATGATCAAGGATCATCGGAGAGAATGAAGGCTCTGGATGAACTGAACGCGGACTTGAAGCGAGCCAAAAACCAAGCCCGCGGCACGTCGGTATCTCGCGATACTGCACACTTATCCAATACGATTGACTTGTTGGTCAAGGTTGCGAAGGAAGAAGACGATATCGAAGTGGTCTCGCACGAAGCGACGCATCAATTGGCAGGCAATACCGGATTGATGCCGCGAGGAAAGATTGCACTGCGCTGGGCGCACGAAGGGCTTGCCTCCTACTTTGAAACGTCGAGCGATGCGGTTTGGAACGGAATCGGAGCCGTCAATGAACGCCGACTGAAAAGCTACTATCGCGTATCGAGCGATGAAACAATGCGCTCGATCGAGTTGTTGGTGAGCGATCTGCTATTTGATGGCGCTCAAAACGCCAGGGCAGAGGTTGATGCCTACGGACAAGCTTGGGCACTAACTCATTATTTGATGGAAAACAAACCAGAAAAGCTGGTGGAATACTATCGCCGCACCTCCGAACTGGACACCTCCGATGGATCGATCAAGCGAAAAGAACTAGTCGATGTGTTCGTCGATGTCTTCGGCGATCTCAATAAGCTCGAGGTCGATTGGCACCTTTACATGCGATCGCTTGAAACAGATATCGATCGATTGCGGAAAGCTATGAAGTAATCCTCGAGCTTCTAACCCCTGAAACAAACGTGCCCACCGTGCTTTACCTCCCTTTAGATTTCCTCTACGGACAACCCGACTATTCGGATAGAAAGACTTGGTACGCATCAGAAATAAACCCTGAGGTGCTTGCTTGATACCGAGGATTTTGTGTCGGGAACGAACCATTGCAGGGCCCGATTTCAATCGCTGGTTGGTTCCTCCTGCTGCGTTGTGTATTCATCTTTGCATTGGGATGGCCTATGGATTCTCAGTATTCTGGTTGCCATTGACTAAGGCAATCGGCATGGATCATTCGATCGCCCCCCCTGCCGAGATTTCCTTTTGGAGCAAAATCTTCACGACGGAGTACGACTGGGATAAGGCTCTGCTCGGTTGGGTTTACACCCTATTCTTCGTCTTCCTTGGTGGGAGCGCAGCATGCTTTGGGCGATGGCTGGAAGAGGTTGGGCCCAGAGCCGCAGGGTGCGCTGCGGCATGTTGCTGGAGCGGTGGCTTGCTCGTCGCTGCGCTAGGAGTTTATCTCCACCAACTATGGCTGCTCTGGCTGGGTGCTGGAGTGATCGGAGGTGTCGGTTTAGGGCTCGGATACATCTCCCCCGTTTCGACCTTGATCAAATGGTTTCCGGATCGCCGAGGAATGGCCACCGGCCTCGCAATCATGGGTTTTGGTGGCGGCGCAATGATTGGTTCGCCGCTAGCTGACCGATTGATGCGGTACTTTGCAAATGTGAACAGCGTTGGCGTATGGGAAACGTTTGTCGTCCTGGCGGTTATCTACTTCGCATATATGATGCTCGGCGCATTTGCCTATCGAATCCCACCCGATGGATGGCAACCAGCGAGTCGGCAATCGCTTCTAGATTCAAAAGACGCTACGCAGCATTATGTCCACGTCGATGATGCCTGGAAGACCCGCCAGTTTTGGTTGCTCTGGCTGCTCCTGTGCTTGAATGTTTCAGCTGGAATCGGAGTTCTCGGGATGGCTTCACCTCTACTGCAGGAAATCTTTGGCGGTCGATTGATCGGAACCTCATCCGAGTTCGACCAACTCAATCCAGAGGAGTTGAAACAAGTAGCATCCATAGCCGCAGGATTCACCGGACTACTTAGCCTCTTCAATATCATCGGCAGGTTCTTCTGGGCTTCACTTTCGGATTACCTGGGACGTAAAACCACCTACGCATTGTTTTTTCTCGCAGGCTGTGCCGCCTATGGGATCATTCCGTTGCTCGGGCAGATTGGCAACATCGCACTCTTCGTAGCTGTATTCTGCCTTATCCTGACGATGTACGGCGGTGGATTTGCATCGATCCCAGCCTATCTTTCCGATCAATTCGGAACTCAGATGGTCGGAGCCATTCACGGTCGCCTGCTCACTGCTTGGAGCGTGGCAGGAGTGTTCGGCCCAGTCATCGTCAACTACATCAACGCTTATCAGATCCAACAAGGTGTGCCTACCTCGAGAGCCTATGACCAAACCATGTATGTACTAGCTGGCCTACTGGCCATAGGGTTTATCTGTAATTTACTCGTTCATCCAGTTGAGCAAGGTTGGTTTCGCCAACCTAAGAAATCGACATCCGACGCTCGAAACCTCTGCGACTCCAGTGAGACCATCAACCGACATCCATCGTCATCGCCGATGAATGCTTGGCTCGTTCCTTTTTGGCTTTTGGTCTTGTTGCCACTCGCTTGGGGGGTATGGGTCACTATCAACCAAGCGGCAGTCCTGTTTGTCGGCGTCCGATGAGTGAGAGATCCAAAAAGATGATCGTTTGTCTACACGCGTTCAGCAGACGAAATTATGAATACCACAAGCGTGGTGGTTGCGATCGAAGGTCGATTGGTTCGACGCTATCGATTCCTTGCGGACAAAACTGGTAAGAAGAATAATCGAGCTAAACCGAAATCATGATTGGGTGTGAATTCCGATGGCACTAACGTGTAAAGTCGAAATCGTTTCGGGGCCTAACGCTGGGGCTTCGTTTCAGTTTAAGCAGGACGAGGTTTTTGTGATCGGACGAGGAAACGACAGCCACACCCGCATCCAAGACCCAACACTTTCCCGTGTCCATTGCCGGATCGATTGGGAACACGGAAGACCGGTTTTGGTTGACGTTAGCAGTAGTGGGGGAACGTACCTGAATGGAAAAAAAGTAGAACGTGGAGAGTTGAAGAACGAAGATATCATCGCGATTGGCGTTTCCAGATTGCTTTTCTCCCTTTCTGGAACCGGAACAAGTCCATTTCGAGGTGAAAGCCCGGGACTTGTCAACAATCCTCTGCTTAGTGCGTCCCAGCCCAAGCCGCAAGTGACGGATGACCAGGATCTTATCGGTCACGTGATCGCCAATTATCGCGTGGACGGTCTGATTTCTCAGGGTAGTTCAAGCGTCGTCTATAGAGCATGGGATCAAGAGAACAATCGAGCCGTTGCTCTCAAAGTCCTGTCACCCAGCGCCGACAGCCCCGAGGAGCAGAAGGACCGCTTCGTGCGGGCGATGAAGACAACTCTCAACCTAAAGCATCCGCACATCGTGCAACTCTATGCCGCGGGCAAGACAGGTCCACACCTTTGGTGCGCGATGGAATATGTCCAAGGTGACTCGCTAAGCAAAATGATCGAATGGATTGGGATCGGAAACTCCCTCCAGTGGAAAGAAGTCTTCATCGTCGCCGCCCAAATCGGCCGCGCCCTGCACGAAGCCGAAAAGCGAAAAATCATTCACCGCAACGTCACACCTAACAATATCTTGAGGCGATCGAAAGACTCCTGCCACTTGCTAGGAGACCTGATGCTCGCCAAGGCGCTCGAAGGAAACCAAGCCCGCGAAATCACGAAACCTGGCCAAATCGTCGGCGAGCTTCCCTATCTTCCGCCAGAAAGAACCTATCCAAACGCCAATGTGGACGAACGGAGCGATCTCTATGGACTCGGCGCGACGCTCTATGGACTGATTACCGGCAAAGCACCTGGAGCAGGAAAAAGCCCCATCGAAATCATTCAGAGCATTCGATCGAAGGAGCCGATGAAACCCTCGCTATTTCAGAAGGACATCAACAAGGAATTCGAGGAAACCGTCATGCGCCTGATCGCTAAATCCCCAGACGATCGCTATCCGAGTAGTCGTTCTCTCCTCATCGATCTGCAACGAATCGCCGAAGAGCATAAACTCGATATGGACTGGGCCAGTTGGGTTGGCTGACCAAGTCTGTGTCGCCACTCAGAAATCTAAGTTCAAAATCGAACCATCACTCGGATCAATAAGCTGACGCAGTACATTTGGATCCATTTTCTTCGGTAAAACATGGACCGACCCATCCGCCATCGAAACGGAAATCAGGCTCGCATGCCCGGAACCAATATTGATAACATCGGCTAGAGGCCCCCACGTCCAGAGAGACGCTAACTCGCTCGGGATCTCGCTGGCGAGCAGTGTTTGACTCGTGCCATCCTGTATGTGTTGGAATCTCTTGCCAACCAATAAATGGTTTACAGCGATATTCGAAATCGCTCGTTCATCAACCGTAATTCTCTTCGCTGTCGGACAAAGGAGGAAAGGTATCGCTTGGAATGCAACAGGTGATGCGTCCCAGTCGATTTCATGCTCAGAAACTCCAGACTGCGTAGCCGCAAAAATGATGTTTGGATCGAGCATGCGAACCGTTTCAACCGTCCATGGAGTAGGATTATTGACCGGTAGTTTGCGATGGCTCGATTCGAAGGTGTGAAGCGACGTGGCAACCTGCTTGGAGTTATTCTGACACTGTATGCGACGAGCAGCCTCTCTGGCACTCATCACAGCAGGCAGAAGCAACCCCATCAGGCCCCCCGACAGCAACCTCTGCTGACGTTCGTCCTGCATTCATCTAATGCGGATCGGTGGCCGGAACTCCCCATGGAAGAGGAGATTTTTTAGGAAAATTCCCATTGGAGGGGATCGGATCGATAGCATTCGCTAGCGTTGAACTAGAACGCATGCAAGCGCAAATAGACACTCCCGCAATGAGGCAAGCTCTCAAGCTATCGATACGATTAAGACTTTATTCGAAGTATCATCGAGACGAATAAAGACATGGCTGCTCAGCCACCACTCACCGAAGGATGCTTGAGGATTCCATCGACTATCTTGCCGGGCTGACCGTCTAACAATGTTCCCACGCCACCAGGTCGGGCAAACGCGAGCTTGCCAGGGTCCAAGCCAAACAAATACATCAGCGTCGCGTGATAGTCGTAGTGATGCACGATATCCTTGATGGCCTGGTAGCCGAAGTCATCGGTTTCTCCATGGATGAATCCTTGTTTGATTCCACCTCCTGCCAGCCATGTACTGAAACCGTATGTGTTGTGATCACGTCCAACATTCTTTTCGTTTTGAACCACGGGTAACCGACCCATCTCCCCGCCCCAATGCACGAGTGTTGTTTCAAGCAAGCCGCGTTGCTTGAGATCCTTTACCAGCGCAGCCGATGGTTGGTCGGTCTTTTTGCATGCACTCGGCAGAGCGTCCTTGATGCCTCCGTGGTGGTCCCACTGTTGAGTGGAAGTGTAGATCTGAACGAAACGAACCCCTCGCTCCACCAATCGGCGAGCAATCAAGCATCGCGTACCGTATTCTCGCGTCGCGTCTTGATCGAGACCATACATCTTGTGAGTTTCTTCGGTCTCCTGGCTGATATCCAGCGCCTCGCGCGCCGCGGTTTGCATCGCCTCGGCCAACTCAAAGCTGGCCATGCGCGCGTGCAGGTCGCTCTCGTAGGGTCTTGCGGACAAATGTTCGGCGTTCAATTGATTGAGGATCTCCAGGTATGCTTTTTGAGGGCGTCCTGCCAACTGAGGTGGCGGATTGAGGTTCAGAATCCTGGGTTCCTGGGGTCGAATCACTGTTCCCTGATAAATGGATGGCAACCAGCCATTTGACCAGCAATCCGTACCCAAGACCGGCAACCCGCCCGGGTCGGTCAAGACGACAAACGACGGGAGTTGTTGGCTCTCGCTCCCCAACCCATACGTGATCCACGAACCGAGCACAGGTCGCCCCGCTGTTACACGACCATGATGCAGAGCATAGATAGATTGACCATGATTGTTTACTCCCGTATGCATGGAGCGAATCAAGGTAATATCGTCCGCGATCGAACCTAGATGAGGGACCAACTCGCTCAATTCCATGCCGCACTGTCCGTAGCGATCCCATTTCCACGGTCCCGACCAGATCTTGGCGGACGACTCCGCAGCGTTGTCGTACTTGAGTTCGCCCGAATAGTTTTCGCCGTTCCGTTTTTCCAATTCTGGTTTGCGGTCGAATAGATCCATATGCGAGGGACCACCCTGCATAAACATCGAAATCATCGCCTTGGCCTGCTGAGCGAAATGACTCGGCTTGGCTTTCAGATCGTATTGCACTGGCTGCAAATTCGGCTTCGGGGGACTCCCCGAAGCTTGCTCTCCCGCGATGCCCGCGATCCATAACGTTGCACCGGCGATCCCCTGCTGCGCCAAAAAGTGGCGACGCGAGAATCCGCGGCTTTGGTTGGTCGATTGCTGTTGTTTACGCATGCAAAAGAACTCCTGTTCGGGGATCTAGTCGACGTACAAAAAAGCATTGGACGACAAGATCGCCTGACACAACAACGCGAGTGCTTGCCGATTCGCCTTTTCGGGTTCTGCGGGAGGCGCATTCGGTGCAGCGACTTGTTCAGAAACCATCTGTGCGAGCGAATTTCGCAATTCGGAAAGCCACTGAGTCAACCTCAATTTCTGGGAATCGCTCGGAGCAACCCCCAAAGCCAGTTGCCATGCATGAATCACTTGGTGTTCTTGATCGCTTCCTGCCTCGCGTAGTACTCGATCTGCGAAGTGCTCAGCGATTCGGATGACGGAATGGTTGTTCATGAGCATCAGGGACTGTGTAGCAACCGTCGATTCCTTGCGACGGTCGCAATTCGGAGTCATCGTAGCCGGATCGAATGGTTCAAAAACGCCCAAGGGCATGGATCGACGAACCTGCACATAAACGCTGCGGCGAAACGTATCCGCGATTTCCTCCTGCTTGGCGACAAGGATTCCGTTCCCATCCCGGGTGGCCTTTCCAATGATAAACTGGCCAACTTCGTCGGGATTGACCGCGCTGGGTGCTCCTCGCATGCGATAAGTCAGCATTCCCGCAGTTGCCAACATCGCATCGCGAACCGATTCCGCTTGCAGGCGTCGGATATTCATCCGACCGAGCCAATCGTTCTCAGGATCTTGATCGTTACCATCAGACGGTCTCGCGGACGACTGTCGAAATACACTCGACAGCAATAACTCGCGTGACAATCGCTTTCGACTCCATCCCGATTGAACGAATTCGTTCGCCAACCAGTCGAGCAGTTCGGGATGCGTCGGCCTCTCGCCGAGGACCCCCAAGTCGCCGGGATTGGCCGCGATGCCGCGACCGAATACATGCATCCAGATCCGATTGACCGCAACTCGCGTGACCAGTGGGTGAGTTCCCGTCGTTAGCATTTTCGCAAACTGAAAACGCCGCCCCGAAGTACCTATCGAGGGATCATCAGCAAGGATCTTCTCCTGTTCCGATAGAATACTCAGTCCCCCAGGTGCGATTGGATCTTTAGCTTGTTGGAAATCTCCTCGATAGAATAGGAAAGTTGTTGGGATCTGATTGGGGACTTCAGAGAAACAGGCAACGAAGGATTCGGCTGGACGCTTGATCTTGATCTCTGTTTGCTGGGTCTCATATTTCTTGTTGAACTCGTTGATTCGAGCACCGTCGTACAAATAGGCGCTTCCTCGATCGACGTTCAGACTTGGAAAATCGCGCATCAACTTCTGTTGCTCTTCGGTCCGTTTATCCGCGGGAGTGGATCGTGCCGTTCTCGCACCTTCCCGCTGATCTTCGGCAAGCTTCATCACTTCCTTCTCGAAGATTTCGTTCACGATCCCGTCGAGTTCCGAGAGGCGATTCGCTTCTAGGTCCGATAGCTCCTTGTCGACCTCGGCCGCCTTTTGCCGTTGTTGGCTATCCCACAAATTTACCAACCTCGCGTTCTTATCCCGCCAATTCTTCCAATCCAAACCTGGCTCAAACAATGCGCGGATACGGTAGTAATCTCTTTGAGAAATCGGGTCATACCGGTGATCGTGGCATTGGGCGCATCCAATGGTCAGTCCTAGCAATGAGCTGGAAACGATCTTGATAGTGTCCGAGACGACTTCGTTTCTCGCTATATTCTGATCGACTCCCTCATGCCCGGTTCCATCAGGGGCGGTGCGAAGAAAACCCGTAGCAGCCAGAATGCGATGCTGCTCCACAGAAAGGTTATCCCATGGCTGGGGAATAAGTTCGTCGCCAGCGAGTTGTTCTGTCAAGAATTGATCGTAAGGCAGATCGCTATTGAAAGCATCGATCACATAATCGCGGTATTGCCATGCCCACGGGCGTTCGGTGTCTTGCTCGCTGTATCCATCGCTGTCAGCATACCCTGCGACATCGAGCCAATGCCGCCCCCAATGCTCGCCGTATCGCGGATCAGCCAGCATGCGATCCACCAAACGCTCGTATGCGTCGATATTCGAGTCATTGGTGAAAGCCTGAACTTCTTCGTACGTTGGGGGAACTCCGAGCAAATGGGAAGATAACCTTCTTATCAGTGTTGCTCGATCTGCACTCAGAGATGAAGCGATCCCTCGGGCCCGCAATTTCTCGATGACAAAGCAATCCACGGGTGAAAAGGCAAAGCTCGCCTCTTCGGTGCTGAGAGTCGGGATGGCTGGCACAGATACTTGTTTGAACAACCAATAATTTCGGTCTTCCTCGGTCCAATCTTCCTGCAGCGGTGTTTCTGGCTCCGCACGTTTGGTCTGAGACCCCGCATTGAGCCATCGTTCTAGTGTCTCCTTTTCGGTCGGAGAGAGGACTTTTCCACCTGGGGGCATCTCGCCTGCGGCAATGCGTTGAAAGATCAAGCTATCTGTTGCTGAACCAGGCACAATTGCCGGTCCGGAGTCACCTCCCTTCTTAAGGAGATGGACCAATCGCACATCGAGCCCCGCCTCGCGATGCTCTCCTTCTCCATGACAGTGGAAGCAGTGGGCTTTCAGAAGAGGTCGAACGTCGGTTTCAAAATAGGGAGAGACGACTTCTTGACCACATGCCAAGGGTGCCCGCGGCATTGCAATGCTAATCAGCAGAGCCGACAACAAATGAAAGTATGGATGCATCGGAAAGGCCCAAACGATTCGGCGGTTGACGGCAGGATCAATTCGGAATTGACCCTTGCAGTATACCAAGACTTGCGAATCAGATCGAATCGGAGCATTTCACCCTGGATAAGCGGGCCTCGTCGGGCGGGAGAATACCCACTGCCCAACGAAAAAATACCAATTATGGATCGCATCATGGTGCGATCGCCCGATCACTCACTTCTATTTCTTTTCCGATGTCAGCTTGTCAATGGACATCCATGCCGACACTCGCTGCTGATCGGAGGTGATGAGCGTCGATCCATCTCCACTGAAAGCTATCCTTTCCACCGATGTGGCTTGCTTTCTGTCAATGTCATAAACCGGATTGAAAATCTGGTATCTGGGGGATGCAAACCAAATTCCAATCTTTCCAGTGGAATCCCCCGTGGCGATGATGGAATCCGTGGGAGACACGGAGATCTTGACACCCTTGGAAATCGAAACGGAGGGTTCAAATACCTTTGAAGCGTTTTCGCCGGTCGCTCCAGAGTCTCGCGACACAAAGAATACTTTGCCTTCCTTAGAATCCTCGACGGAGCTTTCCGTTTGAATCAAGAGATATCGCAAGACCTTTTCCTGCCCCTCGTCGCTTAACTTCTCTTCGAAGAATGCTAGTTTCGTGGGAGTTTGTCCTTTTAAATCTAGACCTTTGTGCACGGGCGCATCCTCCCCTTCGATCTTCAAGGTCCCGTCGCTAGCCAGGATCGCCAAGCTATGTCGCTTTTCCGAATTAGTTTCCGGATTCCACTCAAACTCTGCAACCTCGGCGATCTCGCGTAGGGTTTGTCCGCCTTCGGCATTTAGAACCCGAATCATCTTCTTGCTGGGGTTGTAGACGGCGAGTTCTTGGCCATCGGGAGATAGGGAAATGCGGTCTTCGCCATCCTCGAGCTTATATTTGGCTCGACTCCATCGGGATCCCTCAGGTTGGATTTGCAACTGAAGGATCGAACCATCCTCATAAAGCGCCATCAACCGATCACCCTTGCGATCGCTAGTGCTCATCCGGAACTTTTGACGACCGAACAATACCGGATTACCCCCTTGCTCGCTGAGGCTGTAAACTCGGCCGTTTCCAAACGACACGAACATCTGATCGCCAACCCGGCGTTTTGAGAGAATCGCTCGCTTGGGAGTCGCATTGTCCGGTGCGAGATCATCCAGCCAGTACAAACCGTTCTTCGGTTCATAAGTGGAGCCTGAACTGATGCGCAACTCATTACCCTCAGCCGCGAAGCTGAACGTAAACGTGGAAGTCTTATCGTTCTGCTCACCACCGAAGAGAGTTCTCTCGCGAACGTTACAGATCACAAGATCTCCAGTTGCACCATTATTCGATTTCACGACGAAATCGACATCTTGGAAGGACCGCAAAACATTGAGAACCTTCGACGCCTCGACTTCCTTTTCCTTGCCAAGTGTATTCTTGATGCCGATGTATCCATCGTCTTCGGAACCTCGGTCGGATCGAGTTGCCGTTGCTTTCTCCAGCTTATTGTCTTTCGACAGAACGAACGGGGTGATCCTGCCGACCATGTCCAAAACATACAATCGCTGACCATCCGAGGACCAAGCGGCGTGAACCGGCATTTCCGAGCTACGAACTGGATTGTTGACGCCGGGATTCCATTCATTTGCCGCCCGGTTCCAGATCCGCAACACTCCCTTCCCTTGCTTACTCCCAGCATCTCGCTGGCACATGGCGACCAGATCGGGGTTATTCGGATTCACGACTGCAAAGGTCGCTCCGTTCTTGGAAATATCAACTTTTTTGTTTCCCTCGTAGTCGAATACAACAGTACTGGTGTCGCTACCGACATAGAATCCGACTTTACCGAGCAGTGTCAATCTTGGCTCTGGATTCCCGATCGTATCGGCCCACCGCCTTATCATGTTTCCAGTTGCCCTGTCCCATACGCAGAATTCGACGTTGGCTCTCTTGCCGATGTAGGGGTTGCTCTCTTCGCTCTGTGGAAGCAATGCAGAGGTAATGACGATATCGTTCTCGTCATTGATCACGGTATCGAACAGCTTTGAACCAGGAGTGTGGCCAAAATAACTATAGCGTTCACCCTCGCCCGCGATAGTTTCCGTCTTGCCAGTCACTAGATCCCACTGATCCACGACTCCGTTCTCATCGACCGACAATACACGGTTGCTAGTTTCGCTAGTTACGAGCGGATGGATCCCTAGAACGCGCGCCTGGTAACTTTGGCGAGTTAGCTCGCGACGTTGCTTTTGTCGCTCGATGTCGATCGCCACGGCAGATCCAGTCTGATCCAGCATGATCACACGTTGATCATCGATGAATGTAGACTTATCGATGTTGCTATCAATGCTTACATCGCTCGGAGCACCCGTTAAGAATGTGTCGTAGGTGATTGATCCAGAACTGGGCTCAATGGTCCATGCATACACAACGGATTCACCGCTACCGGTTAGCATGCGTCCCTTCGATGGAGATATATCGATCTGATTGACGGTCTTGCGATGCTCGTTCGGAAGGGCTTGGCCTGGCACCAGTGAAGCGACAAACGACGGTTTATCCTTGGGAGGCGACAAATCGATCGAATGAATCGTTAAACCTCCCCCTTCGGTCGCAACGATCAGTTTGTTGTTACCGATACAGCCCACTTGCGTAATCCTGCCTGACGCGTTCTGCAAATCGACCAATCCCGACTTCACATCCTCAATAGAGCCACCGATGTTGCTCACCAGATGCAGATTGCGTTCCTTGCTCGTATCGTTCTCGGAGAGAACTAGGAAATGCTCGTCATCCAACCAATCAACATCGCGCAGGAGTCCTTTGATTTTTGATGTCAACGATTCCCATGTCGAACCTTCTCCTTTGAGATTCTTCATCAAAACTCCACCCCGAATACCGGCGACGACCTTGGTGCCGTCGGGACTGTAGGCAAACCCTTGGAAGAACCGATTCTGGGCTTTTCCTACCTCGGGCGTCGCCGCAGGGATTTCCTCAGAGGAACTCCAACCCCCGTCCAATCCGATCCGCATCAATTTCGCTTCCGCACCCGACTCGTCTTTGGCAACGGCTAGGATAGCCTCATCTGCTTTTGGCGAGAGGGATGCAGCGACCACATAGGGTCCAACGGGAATCGGTTTACTACCCATTACCAATTTGCCATCCTGCAAGGTTAAGGTCACAGCACTGCCATCTCTCAATCCCGCAATACCCCGCCCAGAACCCGCGGCGAAATCGATCGCGGTCACCCGGCTGGCTAACTCCTGAGTCTCGAGGTCTTTATTGCTTAACAGGCTCACTCGATGAGACGCCCAATTGTCCAGCAACTTAGGAATCCCGTCTTTGAATGCGGCCTTGATCCCGGCATCCTCTCCCAGCTTGTTTTCCTCTAAGCTCTTGAGGGAATTAACCGCACTGACCAGATTGGCCTTGTCCGCTTGAGCACTTGCAAACCCAATCTGCGTCAATTGCTCGTTCACTTTGACCTGAGCAAGACGTGCGAGGGCTTCTTTGGTCTTTTGGTCAGCGATACCTCGTTGCTTTTCAGCTTCTTCAAAGTTAGCGACCGCTTTCTTCTCGTTGGTCTTCGCGTTCATGCGTTGCTTTTCAGCTTCTTTAAAGTTAGCGACCGCTTTCTCCTCGTTGGTCTTCGCGTTCATGCGTTGCTTTTCAGCTTCGTTGAAATTCGCAACGGCTTCTCTGGTTTTCTCTTCCGCAATATTCTTCTGCTCTTCCGCGATGCCTTTCTGCTTAACTGCCTCGGAACGTTCAGCATTGATCCAAATCGCTGCGCCGGTAGCGCCAACCCCACCGAGAACTAGCAGTCCGAACAACGCATTGCGCAGTAACTTGAATCGGCTTTCGCGTTGTAGCAAAACCGTCTTCGCTTTTTGTGCTTTATCGAACAGCTCACTTTCTTCAGCAACCTTGCGATCGAGAGTTTGCAAGGCGACTTCGTAGTCTCCTTTGTCGAATGCGCATTTGCCGAACGCTAGTCTCGCTTTGGATAGTTCCTCTTCAGCTTCCTTATTTCCAGTCCAAACTTCCACTGCGTTTTGGAAGCCGAAGATAGCCCGGTTGAAGCGTTCGTAGTCTTGACTCTTCTCGGCCAACTGCAACGTAGTCTTGGAACTCTTGGTCAATTCCATACTTGTCTTGATGTTGGTGTTCTCTTCGACAATCTCGCGAACCGCACTCTGTAGATCCTCGACCGTTGCATAACGATCTGCAACGTTTGTGCTCATTGCCTTCAAGGCAACTTGCAGGAGTGGATTGTTCGAGTCGCTCGGTCGGATCTTGTTGTGGTAGGCATCGACAAGTTTGTTGTACTGGAGTTTCTTCTTGTCTTTTGTATCGGATCCAGCGTGTGGTGTTTTGCCTGTCACCATCTGGAAGAGAACCGCTCCGAGCAAATAGATGTCGGTTTGCTTTCCGACTAAATCTTGGGCTTTGCGGGCCATTTCGGGCGCCATGTAGTCAGGTGTCCCACCGCATCTAACCGGGGAATCCTTTGCCATGTTGTGTGCCAATCCCCAGTCGGCAACGTACACTTCCCCGTACGCTCCCACGATGACATTCTCAGGCTTGATATCAAGGTGGAGGATCTGTTTGCTGTGGGCGAATCCGATCGCGTCGGTGAGTCTCTCAAATATTTCCAGATTCTTCTCTTGGCTGTTCTTGGAAATCGAACGCTGCCACTCAGAACCTTTGATGCGTTTCATTGTGTAGAAGTACGTTCCATCCGTATTCACTCCCAACTCGTAGATAGGGGGAATATTCGGGTGGTCTAGGTCGGCAGTGATTTCAGCTTCGAAGAAGAATTGCTTCTGCTGAGCCGGATCGCCATTCTTGTCTTTCTTCAATGTCTTGAGAGCAACCACCCGGTTGACGGCCGTTTGAAGAGCGGAAAATACGAGACCCATACCCCCTTCACCGAGTTTGTCTTGAAGAGCGTAGTCGTATCTTGACTGCTGCAATTTGTCGACGTTTGCCTCGGCAACAGTGCGCGTCGCAATGCGTTCCAGAACGGAGTCCGAAGCTTCGGAGCGATCAAAACGCAAAGAGGGTTGAGAACCCTTGCCTGACGATCTGATCGCCACATCCCAGTCGCGATGCAGTCGTTCATTGCTGCTGACCGGAGTCTTGCTACCACTCCTGCCGCCACTTCCACCACTGCCGATGCCCCCTCCGCTCCCGGCACTTCCACCGCTACCGAGACCACCTCCACTGCTTACGGTTCCGAGAGTGGATAAAGCGCCCGAGCCTGGAACACTGGAATCGTAGACGACGGTATTGGTCTCGCCGGAGTCGGATGAACCTTCGTAGACCAAGCTTTCTTGGGATGGGTCGTTGCTCTGAGAGCTAACGCTCAAGTCCACCGTCTCGGAGTGGCTATCTACCATATCCTTGCTCGAAATCGGCCCCGAGTCAGACGGCATGGTGGGAAGAGACTCAGCAGAGTCCATCCCTGTTGGCAAGGTGGGATACGACTCCGGAGCATCAATACTCATCGGAATCCCATCCGAGGTTGCGGTGGGAAGCGGTAGCAACTCGGATGGAGAGTCCTGGGGAGAGCTGTCATCCCTCGTGAATCCCGGAGGAGGAAGTGGATCGATCGTGCCGAAGTCTCCTGACGAGAAATCAGCGGTCCCGCCGATCTCATCGGGATCATTATCGGAAGGATCTTCGGGGTTTTGGTTGTTTGGGACATTGGTCATGATCGAACTCCGGGAACTATCGTCTGTGTGTACTTTTTAAAGTGATTGTGTGCAAAAGCCAAGCTTGCTTGGGAGCAAGTTGGGATACTTATTCATGTTGATTTCGAGTTTGACTCCAAGCTTGCAATAACGCTTCACGCCGTCGCTTGCGTCTTGCACCGCGAGCAAATTGAACGTCGCTCTCGGTTGTGGCAGGCTTAGATTCGGGATTGCGAGTCGATCGCAGGCTAATAGCCCCCAGCATCACTGCAAGGGAAACTGTCGGGTTGAATGCGACATTGCGATCGTCATCCCGAGGAGACTGCAGAATCGGGTCGATGTCATCGAATCGTTGTCCGGCAGGGGGCTCGTAGAACGCTCCATCCTGAATGCCTCCAGCGGGCTTCTGTGCTGGCTCGATCGGCTTGACTTCTTCTTTTTCGTCCGACTGCGGAGCCTCGGAGTCCCGAATGGGGATAATCTCGATGATTTCTTTCTTGCCCGTGGGTGTCTCTCGGATGAGCAAGTAGACTCCAACTTCCGCTTCAGGATCGCGCTGCAACGCTTCTCGAATTCGGTTGATCTCTGCCTGAGTGGGTTGGACAGAAGTCTCATCTGTACCCTCTGGGAAAGGTACGCGTTTCACTTTCCCAGTAGCATCCTCCAACTTCTGGAGGACCAAATTTATTTCTGGTAATTCCTCCGCGTCTGGTTGCCCATCTTCATTCATATCTTCGAAATCAGACAGGCGATACAACGTTACGGTAGCCTGGCGCTCGATGAGCTTGACGAATTCGATCGATGCCGTCTCGATTCGTACGATCGGCTCCTCAAGCTTCGGAGGAATGATCAGTTGAGGCGGTCGAATCACCGGCAAGGATGGATCGGGCGCGGCAGTATTGGCCAAGCCGAACGAGTCGCGCTGTACATCGATCCGATCGGTTTGCACCGTCAAGTCCTTGACGTCACCCGTTTCTCCAGACGCCTTTTCGAACATGAAGAAATCGTTCGCGCGTCGCAAGGAAGCATGATTGATGAACGTATTGTCGGGCGAATTTCTAATGAAATCGGCATTGAACGGTTCGAGCCGGACGAACAGCCCAGTTGTCGAACCATCCTTCACCGCCGCTGGCAAGATGGCTGTCTGGATTACTTCCATGCCATTGATCTGGGATCGCAATCCAACTGTCCCTACCAAGCTACCGTCGGTAGCATTACCCAGCGCGTAGTTCTTGTCAGCATAGGCGATGAAGCTTTCAAACCCCGTTTCAGCAGGAGAGCCAAACTGGATCGCTACTTGCATAAAAACGTGCTTCGGATCGGTAATGCTTGAGTTGATCGTATCAGTGACCCGAGTTATCTGATCGATCGGCAGAATCGTCTGCGTAGTAAAGAAGGTCGGCGGAATGCCTGGGACCCCATCCTGAACAACCGAAGGCTTCGGGATGAAGTGGAAGAACCGCGAGTTCAACTCCGTGTTATTCACGAGTTGGTCCGCGATCAATTGACTATTTTGGAAGGTCTCCAATCGCCCAGCGTTGGGGGTAATGTTCAGGGAGTCACCAGCCACGAGAATGATCGCCCCCTCAGTACTGTTAGTACTCATGGTTTGAACCGGCTTTTCGACGGCGATGTCCATGAGACCAAGTGTTTCCAAATAAATGTTCGGAGAAGCGCTGATACCTGCGGTCACTTCCTGAACCTGGATATCGAGGTTGTTGACGATATAGAGCGAATACCCGCTTGCCGCGTATGTTTCCGCAAAACGGTATTGACGCTTGATCGCATCGGTAAAGGTCAATCCCGGGATCTTATTCTCGAGATCGATCAGGAAATCATCCCCGCGCTGGCTAGCGTTAAGGTTGACATGCTCCCAAGCATCGAGAGTCTTATTGTTACCCGTGTTGGCAAACAATCGCTTGACCGAAGCATCGTAAACGTGTGCATAGTCCCTCGCGGATAATTTCAGATCTCCGCCTACCACTTGAGCCTGGTGCTGATAAACCTGGCTCGTTGCAGCGGTGATGGTACGCGTCAGAGGCTGATCGAGTTGAATCATTCCAACCCCTACTCCGATTACATCGAAATCCTGTCGTCCGCTATCGGCATCCCATACCGCAATCCTCATACCCACGGTGAACGAGGAGGTATCTGCTAAATTCAGGGTGGTGGACCCGATCGCCGCATCGCTTGTGATCGAGAACGAAGTTCCCGCTCGCTGCTCGATCGCACCTTGCATGGCCACCAGTGTCACCTCACGGCGGCTCATGCTATCGTCTGCTAAATTCGCTGGAGAGGCATTAGCACTTTGCGACGCATTGATCGTTCGATCGATGAACAAGTTTTGCTGCTCGGTGAGCACCCGAATCGGACCGTCAGTAGCTCGAAGCCCAAACTCAGGATTAACAGTTACAGGTGCAGTATCAGACCTGAAATGAACACGTTGTACCGTTGAACTCGCAATCTGGCCAACGATCAATTGATTCGACTCGCGAATGAAGATTCCATCCTTGCTCGCAGCAGCGATCACATCCACGTTTGTATCGATCGGATTCCCTTCCACTCCGATGCTACCTCCAGCTTGCAGGACAGCGGTTCGTGCATCGACATTGACGACTCGCGGGTCCCCCGTTGCGGTAGCAAAGCCAGCGGCGCCCGGTAAGACAGTGTCACCCTGTCCATCGAGAATACTACGTACCGCTTCGACCCAAACGCCACTATTTTTGGCATTGAGGATGCCCACGGTAACATCGATCGCCGCACGGTAGTAAATATTGCCGCCCTGGGTCTGGCTGACCGCTTCCCTCGAAGGATCCAAAGGATCTGCGGCACGATTCATCGTGATCGAGCCATCGATTGCTCGAGCGTAAATGCTGTGCTTAACTGGATCGACGGCATTGACGGAATCGGTGACTGACAAATCGCCCAAGAAGTTCTGTACAATATCTTGCCTCGCTAGCAGAGTAATGGCGCCTCGTTGCGAGTTCACACCAGCGTTGACCGTGATACTTCCCGAATCGACGGTCTGGAGCAGGATGGTGCCGGTCCCGTGGGCACTGATGCCAAGTGTCCTTGCCGTCCCTGCATTGACAGTAATACTTCCAGCTACCGACTGCAGCTTGATCGGGCCGTTGCTGGTCGTGGTCAGGTCTTCCAGCACGTCGTCTACGTTCGCGTTCGTCGAGTTGAAGTTCACGTCCT